>JBDTWB010000115.1:0-12628 GCA_040006895.1 Casimicrobiaceae bacterium
CGGCCAGGTGCCCGGGCTTCCATGGCTTGTATGGCTTCCATGGCTTCCATGGCTTGCATGGCTGACCTGGCTCGTGTTCGGCGGCCGCAGCGTGGGCGCCGACGCCGGGTTCAAGGGCGAATTGCGGGGCCGTGTCGCGGGCGGGACGCTACGCGGGGCCGTCGGCTCTCCCCGCGGTGCGGACCACTGGGTCGGCTGCGACAGCTCGGTATCGAACGCTCCACTGTCGGCGCGCACTCGGCGCTTCGCCTCGTCGCGCACGGCGGCCCCGGGTTGCGCGTCGACGTCGACGAAGTACACGAGGCGCATCCGGCCGAGGTCGATGACGTCGCCGTCACGCAGGAAATGCTTCTGCACCGATTCGCCATTCACGACGGTGCCGTTGGTGCTGCCGAGATCCTCGAGAAAGGAGTCCGACAACAGGGTCACGACCTGGGCGTGCTCGCCACTCACGGCCGGATCGGGAAGGCACACGTCGTTATCGGCCCGACGTCCCAGGGTGATCCGCTCCTTGTCCAGGATGACGTCGAGTGTGGCTCCATCGTCCTCGAGGAGTACGAGCTTTGCCATGATCAGGTCTTCTTGTTGGCCAGCCAGCGCTGCACCCACCCGGCGGTGGGGAGGTAGTCGGCAGGCACGCGCAGCAGGATGACCGAGATATTGTCGCGGCCGCCGTTCTGATTGGCGAGGTCGACCAGCCGGCGCGCAGCGTCGCCGAGCTTGGTCCGGCGCTCGGTCACGATGCCCTGCACCGCTTCCGGGTCCACCATGTCGGTGAGGCCATCCGAGCACAGCAGGTAGATGTCCTCCGCCTCGACGCGATACTCGGCGATGTCCGCGGGCACGATCGCCTCGATGCCGAGTGCCCGGGTGACCAGGTTCTTGTTGAGCGAGTACTTGGCCTGCTCGGGGGTGAGCACGCCGCTGTCGATCTGTTCCTGCAAGAGCGAATGGTCGTGGGTCAGCTGCTCGAACCTGTCGGCGCGCAACCGGTAGCAACGCGAGTCGCCGATGTGGCCGATGCTGATCCGGCTGCCGCACAGCACCGCAGCCACCACCGTCGTCCCCATGCCGGCACACTCCGGCTTGGCCTGGGCGGCCTCGTAGATGCCCTTGTTCGCCGCCGCGATCTGTTGCTGCAGCAGGAGTGCGGCGTGGGTGAGGCCGGTTGCGACATCGACCTTGGAAAGCTCCCGCTCGGAGCGAAGCTCGGGGACGAGGCCCCCGCTGATCACCTTGACGGCGATTCCGCTGGCGACCTCTCCGGCGTTGTAGCCACCCATGCCGTCGGCTAGCACAGCGAGACCGGCAGCCGGGTCGACGAAGATCGTGTCTTCGTTGTGCGTGCGCACCATCCCGGGATCGGAGAGGCTCGCGACCTCGAGAGCAGCACGTTGTGGCATGGGCAGGCAGGCGGGCAGGAAGCGTCGAGGCAGCGAGTGTAACCGCAGGCAGCGCTAACGGGGCACGACGTCTGGCGGTTGCCGGCGTTGCACAGAAACCGGGTCGCCGGTCGATGCAGGTCGTGCCCGCGGGCGTCCGTCAGGTTGTCGTCGCCTTGCGATGGCGCCGCGACAGCCAGACCCCGACGGCCACCACGATGGCCACCCCGGCGGCGGGGGAGAGCCAGTGCAGGGACGGGGCATTGGCGTCGATCCACCCCTTCACCGCGACGTCGGTAACGGCGATCTCACCCGCGATGTAGCCGAGCAGGCCACCACCGGCGACCACCAGGAGCGGATAGCGCTCGATGATCTTCATGATCAGCTGGGCGCCGACCACGACCAGCGGAATGCTGATCACCAAACCGAAGATGAGGAGCGGCAGGCTGCCCTTGGCGGCCCCCGCGACGCCGATCACGTTGTCGATGCTCATGACCAGATCCGCGACGATCACCGTCTTCACGGCCGAGGCGAGCTGGCTCGCGGCGTGGATCTCCTCGCCGTCCCCTTCGTCCTCGTCGATGAGCTTGATGCCGATCCAGAGCAGCAGCGCCGCACCGATGAGCTGCAGGTACGGCATCTGCAGCAATGTCACGGCGAAGAAGGTCAGGATGATCCGCAGCACCACGGCGCCCACCACGCCGTAGAAGATGCCCAGCCGCCGTTGCTTGGGCGGCAGGTTGCGGCACGCCAGCGCGATCACCACGGCGTTGTCGCCCGACAGCAGGATGTTGATGACAATGATCTGCAGTCCGGCAACCCAGAACTGCGGCGAACCAAAATCCACGAAAGCTCCTCCCTCGGCGCCGCGCTGGCCAACGCCATGCCGGCTATGCCGGACAGGACGCGAGGTCCCGGCCGGTTGGATCGTGTCGTCTACAGGACGGACTTCAGCAGCTTCCCCATCTCCGCAGGATTCTTGGTGACCTTGATGCCGCTCGCCGCCATCACCTCGAGCTTTTCCTGCGCCGTCCCCTGGCCTCCGGAGATGATCGCGCCGGCATGGCCCATGCGCTTCCCCGGGGGCGCGGTGACCCCGGCGATGAAGCCGACGATCGGCTTCTTCATATGGTCTTTGGCCCAGCGCGCCGCGTCTTCCTCGTCACCGCCGCCGATCTCGCCGATCATCACCACGGCGTCGGTCTCGGGGTCGTCGTTGAACATCCGCAGGATGTCGATGTGCTTCAAGCCGTTCACCGGGTCGCCGCCGATGCCCACGGCTGTCGACTGGCCAAGGCCCAGCTCCGTCACCTGCCCGACCGCCTCGTACGTGAGCGTCCCCGAACGCGAGACGATGCCAATGCGGCCCTTGCGGTGGATGTGGCCGGGCATGATCCCGATCTTGATCTCGTCGGGGGTGATCACGCCCGGACAGTTCGGCCCCAGCAGCAGGGTGCGGCTGCCGCGCATGCGGTGGCGGGTGGCGACCATGTCCCGGACCGGAATGCCCTCGGTGATGCACACCACGAGGTCGAGCTCGGCGGCAACGGCTTCGTCGATCGCCGCCGCGGCGCCGGCCGGCGGCACGTAGATGACACTGACCGTCGCGCCCGTGGCTTCCTTGGCCTCGCGCACGGTGGCATAGATCGGAATGCCCTCGAAACGCTCGCCGGGCTTCTTGGGATTGACCCCGGCGACAAAGCACTCACGACCGTTCGCGTAGTCACGGCACATGCGGGTGTGGAACTGCCCGGTCTTGCCGGTGATCCCCTGGGTGATCACCTTGGTGTTGCGATTGACCAGAATCGACATCTGACGCCCCTTAGCGGCCCTTGGCAGCGGCGACGACCTTCTCGGCCGCCTCTGCCATGTTGTTCGCAGTGATGATCGGCAACCCGGACTCGGCCAGGATCTTCTTGCCGAGCTCCTCGTTGGTGCCTTTCATGCGCACCACCAGCGGGACCTCGAGGCCGACCGCCTTGGATGCCGCCACCACCCCTTCGGCGATGGTGTCGCACTTCATGATGCCGCCGAAGATGTTGACCAGGATGGCCTTGAGCTCCGGATTGCGCAGCATGATCTTGAAGGCCTCGGTGACCTTCTCGGCGGTCGCGCCACCGCCGACATCGAGGAAGTTGGCCGGCTCGCCGCCGTAGAGCTTGATGGTGTCCATGGTCGCCATCGCCAGTCCGGCGCCGTTGACCAGACAGCCGATGTTGCCGTCGAGCGAAATGTAGGAAAGGTCGAACTTGGACGCCTCGATCTCGGCCGGGTCTTCCTCGTCCAGATCGCGCATCTCGACGAGGTCGGCGTGCCGGTAGAGCGCGTTGGAGTCGAAGTTGAGCTTGGCATCGAGCGCGATCACCTTGCCGTCACCGGTCACGATGAGCGGATTGATCTCGGCCAGCGAGGCGTCGGTCTCCACGAAGGCACGGTAGAGGCCCTGCAGCACCTTGCGCGCCTCGGCCAGGCTCGCATCGGGAATGCCGATCTGTTTCGCGACCGCATCGGTCTCCGCGTCGGTGAGACCGGCGACCGGATCGACGAACACCTTGTGGATCTTCCCGGGGGTCTTGGCGGCGACTTCCTCGATGTCCATGCCGCCTTCGGAGCTCGCCATGAGCACGACCCGCTGCGTGCCGCGATCGACCACCATGCCGACGTAGAGCTCCTTGTTGATGTCGGCGCCTTCCTCGATCAGGACGCGGCGCACCTTCTGGCCGCCCGCGCCGGTCTGGTGGGTGACGAGTTGCATCCCGAGGATCTGTCCGGCAAGCGTGCGCACGTCCTGGATGGAACGCGCGAGCTTCACCCCCCCGCCCTTGCCGCGCCCGCCGGCATGAATCTGCGCTTTCACGACCCAGACCGGGCCACCCAGGCTCTCGGCGGCCTTGACCGCCTCGTCGACGCTGAAGGCCGGGATTCCGCGCGGCGTCGGCACGCCATAACGACGCAATATTTCCTTGCCCTGGTATTCGTGGATCTTCACAGCAAGCTCCTTGAAACGAAAGTCATCGGCTGGAACATACGGGACACGCGCCTCGGTGAGACGAAGTGGCTGACAGGGAGAGGGTGAGGGTGGAGGCGATAGCGGTAACGGGGACATGCCCCGGCACCGAGGCGCGCCGCCTCGCGGGCAGAAGTCGGCAACGTGTCCGGAGATCCAGCGGACCATGGAAGGCGGACCGTTGGGATGCCCTGCGGGCACGCAGGCGGCGAAACCTGGCTAAAATGGCCGGGCCCGGCAACCTCGGAATTCTAAGCCGCGGCATGGTCACGCCGCAACCGATCCCCGCCCGCCGCCCCCTGCCGCGGCGTGGTCACGCCGCAACCAATCCCGCCCGCCGCCCCCTGCCATGGCCTACATTCTCGCCCTCGACCAAGGCACCACCAGTTCCCGCGCCCTGGTGTTCGACCGCACGGGCACCGTGCGCGCCGTGGCGCAGCAGGAAATTACCCAGCATTTTCCCCGACCCGGCTGGGTCGAGCACGACCCCACGGAGATTTGGGCCAGCCAGTCGGCCGTGATGCACGGTGCCATCGCCAAAGCCGGCATCACGGCGGCGGACATCGCCGCCATCGGCATCACCAACCAGCGCGAGACCACGCTGCTGTGGGACCGGAAGACCGGGGCCCCGGTGGCGAACGCCATCGTGTGGCAGGACCGGCGCACGGCGGGGCTGTGCGACGCGTTGCGCGAGGCGGGTCACGAACCGATGATCGCAGCGCGCACGGGACTGGTGATCGACGCTTACTTCGCGGGCACCAAGCTCAAGTGGCTGCTCGACAACGTGCCCGACGCGCGGGCGCGCGCCGAGCGCGGCGAGCTTGCCTTCGGGACCGTCGACAGCTGGCTCGTGTGGAATCTCTCCGGCGGCGGGCATCACGTCACCGATGTCAGCAACGCCAGCCGCACGATGCTCTACGACATCCATCGCCAGGACTGGGACGACGAGCTGCTGGCACTGCTCGACGTGCCGCGCAGCGTGCTGCCGCAGGTCGTGTCTTCGTCCGAGGTGGTCGCCACGATCAACCTCGACGGTCGACGCGTGCCCGTGGCCGGCATGGCCGGCGACCAGCAGGCCGCACTGTTCGGCCAAGGCTGTCACGCACCGGGGCTCGCCAAGAATACCTACGGGACCGGTTGCTTCCTCCTCATGAACACCGGCGAGCGCGCCGTCGCGTCGGGCAACCGGCTCGTGACCACCATCGCCTGGCGCCGCGACCAACGCACCGATTACGCGCTCGAAGGCAGCGTGTTCGTGGCCGGGGCGGTGGTGCAGTGGCTGCGCGACGGACTGAAGCTCATCCGCACGGCCGCCGACGTCGAGGCGCTTGCCGCGACCGAGCCGGACAACGGGGGCGTGTACCTCGTGCCCGCCTTCGCCGGTCTGGGTGCGCCGCACTGGGATGCGTATGCGCGAGGTGCCGTCTTCGGCCTCACGCGGGGCGCGACCGCGGGTCATCTCGCGCGGGGAGCGCTGGAATCGATCGCCTTCCAGAGCGCGGACGTGCTGGCGGCGATGCAGCGCGATGCGAACTTGACCCTGACCGAGCTTCGGGTCGACGGCGGCGCGACCGCCAACGATCTCCTGATGCAGTTCCAGGCCGATATCCTCGGCGTGCCGGTGGTGCGGCCCAAGGTACTCGAAACCACCGCACTCGGCGCCGGCTATCTCGCCGGTCTCGCCGTGGGTTACTGGCAGGACGCGCGCGACGTCGCCGCCAACTGGCAGGTCGACCGGCGTTTCGAGCCGTCGATGTCGCGCGACCAGGCCGGCACGCTGCAGGCTGGATGGGAGAAGGCGGTGGCACGCGCCAAGGGCTGGGCGTGAATCGGTCTTCGACGCTACGACGCGCGAGGCCCGAGGTCCGAGGCCAGGCTGGTTAGATCACGTTGGCGCGTACTCGTCCGATGCCTCCGGCTATCGGGAAGGTCACCATGCATCCATCACTGCAGGGTGCCCCACCCGGGCCCGCGCGACGGCCCCACGCCGGCGGCCAATTCCCGGGCGGCCGCCGCAAAGCTGCGCCGCTCCTGCCAGCCACGCAGGAATTCGAGGAGCTCGATTTCGGGAAGCGGCGCCTGGCATAGGAAGCCCTGATACTCGTCGCACCGCTCCTGCCTCAGGCACTCGAGCTGGGCAGCACGCTCCACACCCTCGGCGATCACTGTGATCCCCAGGGTGCGGGCCATGGCGATCACCGCACGGGTGATGGCCACGTCGCTCATGGCATGCGGCAGATCGGCCACGAACGATCGGTCGAGCTTCAAGGCGTCGACCGGGAAGCGCTTCAGGTAGCCCAGCGACGAATAGCCCGTGCCGAAGTCGTCGAGGGTGAGGCGCATCCCGAGCTCGCGCAAGGACCGCATGATGGCGCACGCCTGGTCGGGATCGCGCATGGTCATGCTTTCGGTGATCTCGAGCTCCAGCATGTGCGCCGGCAAGCCGGTCCGGGCGAGCACCGCCGCGGTCGAGGCGATCAGCTCGCGATCATGGAACTGGCGCGCCGACAGGTTCACGGCGATGGGCACGCCCAGTCCGGCTGCGCTCCACGCCTTGGCTCGGCTGCACGCCTGCTCGAGCACCCAGATGCCGATCGGCACGATGAGTCCCGTTTCCTCGGCGACATGGATGAACCGGGACGGCGACAGGAGGCCGAGCTCCGGATGCTGCCAGCGCAGCAGGGCCTCGACGCCGGTGACGCGTCCCGATGCGATCTCGATCTTGGGCTGATAGTGCAAGAGCAGCTCCTGCCGCTCCAATGCGCGGCGCAGGCTCCCCTCGATCGCCAGCCGCCCCACGCTGCGCGAGGCCAGCCGGCTGGAGAAATGACAGACGCCATTCCCCCCCTGCTCCTTGACCCGGTACATCGCGATGTCGGCGTGCGACAGCAGGCTCTGGGCGTCGCCCGCATCGATGGGGAAGATGCTCACGCCGACGCTCGCCGCGACGAGGAGCTCGCGGCCATCGATCACGAGCGGCACGGCCAACCCTTCGGTGATCCGACGCGCCATGGCGTCCGCCTCTTCCCCGCCCTCGATCTCGTCCATGACCAGCACGAACTCGTCCCCCCCGAGCCGGGCGACCATGTGGTCGGTCCCCGCGCTGGCGCCGAGCCGCCGGGCGATCTCCTGCAGGACGCGGTCCCCCGCCTCGTGCCCGAGCGTGTCGTTGATGATCTTGAAGCGATCGAGGTCGATGAACAGCAGCGCCGCGCGCCAGTGGTGGCGGGCGGCGGTGGCAAGGGCATGGACGAGCGTCTCGTTCAGCAAGGTGCGGTTGGGCAGGCCAGTCAGCGCGTCATGGGTCGCCATGCGCTGAATCGTGCCCATCGCGGAACGCAACGATTCGTTGGTCCGGCGCAGGTTCTGCCGCAATTCGCTGCTCTTGCCTCCGACCCGGGCAAACACGCCGAGAACGCAGGCCAGCACCGCCCAGCGATACCACGCCAGCATCGTGTCCGCGCGTGGGGCGCCCTGCAATGCCAGGACCACGATCACGAGGGCGTAGCCCCCGACCATGATCAAGGCGGCGAGAACGAACTCCCGCGTGCTGAACCGGAACACGCCGAACAGCAGCAGAACCGGACACAGGACGAGTGCGATCGAGCGCTCGCCACGCATGGCGTAGATCACGAAAAACAGCAGCACGGTGCCGGCGAGCATCTGCGGCCAGGTGAGGCTGGGATCACGGAAGCGGCGGTTGAGCCCCGTGCGGAACAAAAACAGGAACACCGTATTGATGAGGGCAATCGACAAGAGCACCAGCGCCATGTCGCCCGCGTCCATGAGCTCGAGCTGCCGCGTCCACACCAGCAAGGGAATCGCCACGAGGTAAAGCGGCGAGGCGAGCAGGAACCGGCGAAGCCGTAGCGTCTGCTGGAGGTCCGGGGAGCCCGCCGGGGTGCGGGATGGCATCAGGGGCGTCTTGTCTTGTGGGTGATCGACAGTGTCCGTGCCTCCCGCGGGGTGCCGCATCACGGCGCAAGCTCACCTCCGACGGCAGCGCGGCGGCGTAGCGATGCGGTGCATGCGGTGCCGGAGCGTTGGCACGGTGTGTCTTCGGCCATGTTCGAGCAATAATCAAGCCACGGGCCAGCGGACCTCCGGGGTCGTCGCTCGCTCCGGATGTTCGTCCTCCATCCCAATGGGCAACCGGTGGACGCGTGCATGGCCGCTGCCGGCGCGGGTTCGCGCCGCGGCGCGGCGCGCGGGCGGCGGTCGCTCCCTCCGGGGGCTTGCGAACATCGCGTCGGCAACGTACACTGCCGCCGATTAGGTGCATGTACACGTATCTTCCCTTCCCGGCCACAGCGCCACACCGCCATGTCGACCTCAGCCGCAGCATCGCCCGGGAAGCCGGCCGTCTCGCCGGCTTGCGCCTGCGGACGGCTGCGTCGCGCCACGCGGGCCCTGACCCAGCATTACGACAATGCCATGGCGCCCTCGGGGCTGCGCGTCACCCAGTTCTCCCTGTTGCGCACGCTCCTGCAGGAGGGCGCCTCGCCGGTGACCCGCCTTGCCGATGTCCTGCTGCTCGATCGCACCGCGCTGTCGCGCAACCTCGACCCGCTTCTCGCGCGCGGTCTCGTGACCGTCACCGCGGGACGCGACGCCCGCACCCGCACCGTCGCGCTGACCGCCGGCGGACGGCGAGCCGTGCGGCTGGCCGCGCCGCACTGGCAGCAGGCCCAGCGCGAAGTCGCGCGCAAGCTCGGTCCCGAACGTCTCCAATCCTTGATCGCCACCCTCGGCGAGCTCGAATCGCTGCATCCGGCAACCCGTTCCTGATCCGGAGGTTCTGATGACCGTGCAATCGCGCGCCGACTGGCGCACCCCCACCACCGTACTGCTGTGCGGCGGCCTAATCCTCACGCTCTCGATGGGAATCCGGCACGGCTTCGGTCTCTTCCTTCAGCCCATGAGTGCCGACCTGCACTGGGGCCGCGAGACGTTCGCACTGACCATGGCCGTGCAGAACCTGATGTGGGGGGTGACGCTGCCGTTCGCCGGGATGCTCGCCGACAAGTATGGCGCGCATCGCATGGTGCTGGGCGGAACGGCGCTCTACGCGATCGGCCTCGTATCGATGGCGCACGCCGCCACGCCCACCCTGATGATCCTGACCGGCGGCGTGCTGATCGGCACCGGACTCTCGGGGGTCACGTTCAGCGTGGTGCAAGGCGTGCTCGGCCGCACCTTTCCGCCCGAGAAGCGCAGCATGGCCCTCGGCATCTCGGCGGCGGCAGGATCCTTCGGACAGTTTGCGCTGTTGCCCTTCACCCAGGTGCTGCTGACCCACGTCGGTTGGTACGGCGCGCTGCTGTCGCTCGCCGCCATCGCGTTGTTGATGGCACCCCTGGCCGCGGCACTGGTGGAAAGGCGCGAATCGCATGCGAACATGCACCGCCAATCGGCCGCCGAGGCGGTCCGCGAGGCGCTGCACCACCGCGGCTACATGCTGCTCACGATCGGCTTCTTCGTGTGTGGCTTCCAGGTGGTGTTCGTCGGCGTGCACCTGCCGGCATATCTCGCCGACCATGGCTTTCCGCCCCATGTCGCCGTCACGGCGCTCGCCCTGATCGGCCTGTTCAACATTATCGGGACGTACTCGACCGGCTGGTTGGGCAGCCGGGTACCCAAGCGCTACATACTCTCGGCGATCTACTTCGCCCGCAGCGTGGTGATCCTGGGATTCATCCTGCTGCCGGTTAGCCCGGCCACGGTCTACGCCTTCGCCATCGCCATGGGCCTGCTGTGGCTATCCACCGTGCCGCCGACCAATGGCATCGTGGCGCAGGTCTTCGGCGTGCGCTACATGGCGATGCTCTCGGGCATCACCTTCTTCGGCCACCAGATGGGCAGCTTCCTCGGCGCATGGCTCGGCGGCAAGCTCTACGACACCACCGGGAGCTACGACGTCGTGTGGTGGCTGTCGGTCGCGCTCGGGGTCGCGGCCGGCCTCATCCACCTGCCGATCGACGAGCGCACCATTCCCCGGCGGGTTGCCGTGGCCTGACGCCGGAGGGCCGCTAGCGCGCAGTGGGGAAGCGCCGCGCTCAAAGATCGGCAGGCGCCGGCAGGCAATCGATCGGAACCCGGTCGACGGCGTCGGTGATGAGCCCGTCCACGCCCCATCCGCCGAGCTCGCGCACCCGCTCCAAATCGTTGACGGTATAGGTCAGCACACGGAAGCCGGCCCCGTGCGCGGCACCGACCACCTCGGCCGTCAGGGCGCGATGGTTGGCGTCGAGCGCGACGCATTCCAGGCCCGCTAGCCGCGCGAGCCAGTCGTCCGGCACGCTATCGAGCAGCAGGGCGCGCGGCAGGTCCGGCGCAGCATCGCGGGCGGCAGCGAGCGCGGTTGCGGAGAACGACGACAGCAGGGGCGGTACCTCGGCATCGCGCCACAGCGCCGCGGCGTCGAGCGCGACCGCCGCTCCGGTCTCACGCTCCCGGCCGGGTGTGGGCTTGATCTCGACATTGCACGCCACCCCGTGCGCTCGCGCCCAGCGGGCGATGCCGGCGAATGTCGGGAGCGCCTCCCCCGCGTATTGCGCCGAGTGCCAGCCACCGGCGTCGAGCCGCGAAAGCTCGCGCCAGGGCAATGCATCCGCGCGGCCGCGGCCAGTCGTGGTGCGCTCGAGCGTGGCGTCGTGCAGCAGGAACGCCACGCCGTCGGCCGAGAGCTTCACGTCGAACTCGATCATCCGGTAACCGTGCGCATAGCCGACCCGCATCGCGGTCAGGGTGTTCTCGGGGGCGAGCTTGCCGGCCCCGCGGTGCGCGACCAGGCGGGGATACGGCCACCGCGAGGCCCATTCGCGCGGGGAGGCACTGCGGGACGCGGTGGTCATGGCGCGCCGCTATCTCAGCCGGGCGCCGGACTCGGCGTCGAACAGGTAGACCCGCTCCGGATTGGCACGCACGTGCAGGGTGCTGCCGATCTCCGGCATGACGCCATGCGGCAGACGGGCGATGATGTTCCGGCCGCCGACGTCGATGTGCAGCAGGGTGTCGGCACCGAGCGCCTCCACGACTTCCACCGTACCGGCGAGGGAAGCATCGCCCGAGCTCGACGGCGCAAGATGCTCGGGCCGCAAACCCACCGTCACCGCCTTCCCCGACGGCAGGGCGATGGTCGAGGGCAAGCTGCCGGCACCGTCGAGCACCACCCGATTGCCTTCCGCGGCGCGCGCCGGCAGGAAGTTCATCGCCGGCGAGCCGATGAAACCCGCGACGAAGACCGTCGCCGGGTTCTCGTAGACCTCCATCGGCGTGCCGATCTGCTCGGCGCGGCCGGCGTTCATCACCACCATGCGATCGGCAAGGGTCATCGCCTCGACCTGGTCGTGGGTGACGTACAGGCTCGTGGTGGAAATGCGCCGGTGCAGCTTCTGGATCTCGAAACGCATCTGCACGCGCAGCTTGGCATCGAGGTTGGACAGCGGCTCGTCGAACAGGAATACCGCGGGCTCGCGGACGATGGCGCGACCCATCGCCACCCGCTGGCGTTGTCCACCCGAGAGCTGCCGCGGCGTGCGCTCGAGAAAGGTCCCGAGCTCGAGGATTTCCGCGGCGCGCTGCACCCGGGCCTCGATGTCGGCCTTGCCGAGCCCGCGAATGCGCAAACCGTACGCCATGTTGGCGAACACCGTCATGTGCGGGTAGAGGGCGTAGTTCTGGAACACCATGGCGATGTCCCGGTCCTTGGGCTCGAGGCGGTTGACCACGCGGCCGCCGATGCTGATCTCCCCCGTCGTGATCTCTTCCAGGCCGGCGACCATGCGCAGCAGGGTTGACTTGCCGCAACCCGATGGGCCGACGATCACGATGAACTCGCCGTCCTCGACGTGCATCGTCACGCCATGGATCACCGCATTGGCACCGTAGGTCTTGCGCACGTCCCGTAGATCGACCTCAGCCACGGCGTCGCCGCCTTTCCTGGAATGCACCGTTCATGTGTGCCTTCATTTTTCGGAGTCCACGAGTCCCTTGACGAACCACTTCTGCATCAGTAGTACGACCAGCGCCGGCGGCAGCATGGCGAGAATGGCCGTGGCCATCACCAGGTTCCAGTCGGTCGCGGCGTCGCCGCCGGAGATCATGCGCTTGATGCCGATCACGGTGGTGTACATGTTCTCGTCGGTGGTGATGAGCAGCGGCCAGAGGTACTGGTTCCAGCCATAGATGAACAGGATCACGAACAGCGCGGCGATGTTGGGGCGTGACAGCGGCACCA
>JBDTWB010000116.1:0-12618 GCA_040006895.1 Casimicrobiaceae bacterium
CGCGCGCCGGCAGGACGCGTGACCGCGGGCGCGGCATTCCGGTGAGTGGCCGCTCGCTCGTCCTCACCCTGTTGTGCGTCGCGCTGATCGCGGTCGGGCAATTGCTGTTCAAGTCGGCCGCGGGGCACTGGCGTGCCGACGGCTTCGCCTGGGAGACAGTGCGCGGCTTCTTCTCGGCGCGGATGATGGTGGCGCTGGCGATCTATGCTGCGGCGACGGTGCTGTGGGTGTACGTCTTGCGAACAGTCCCGCTGTCGTCCGCCTACCTGTTCTTTTCGCTTGCCTTCATCCTGGTGCCGGTACTGGCGCATTTCGCGTTCGGCGAGCCGCTGCGCCTGACCACGCTCATCGGCGGCGGTCTCATCGTCGCCGGCATCGTCGTCGCGTCGCGCTGAGGCTGGCGCGCGTGGCCGCCACTCGCCTGGCCGGACCCGACGGCGCCGAGGCTGCATGAGCACAGAGGCACCGACGGTGAAGGAACAGACGCCTGGCATCGCGGTGGTCGTGCCGTGCTATCGGGTCGGCGAGCGCGTGCTCGACGTGCTGGCCGCGATCGGGCCCGAAGTGGAGAGCATCTTCGTGGTCGACGATGCCTGTCCCGAGCGCACCGGCGAGCGCGTACGCAGTCGCTGCCTCGACCCGCGCGTGCGCGTGCTCGAGCATGCGGTCAACGGTGGCGTGGGCGCTGCGACGGTCACGGGCTATCGTGCCGCGCTGGCGGCAGGCGCCGACATCGTGGTGAAGATGGACGGCGACGGACAGATGGATCCGGCCGCGCTGCCGCTGCTCGTCGGTCCCATCGTGGCCGGGCTCGCCGACTACGCCAAGGGCAACCGCTTCTACGATCTCGAATCGCTGCTGGAGATGCCGCGGCTAAGGCTGTTCGGCAATGCGGCGGTCTCCCTGGTGAACAAGCTCGCGAGCGGCTATTGGGACGTGATGGACCCGACCAATGGCTACACCGCGATTCATCGTGTGGCCCTGGAGCGATTGCCGCTCGACAAGGTGGACCGTCGATACTTCTTCGAGTCCGACATGCTCTTCAGGCTCTACACGATCCGCGCCGTGGTGCGCGACGTGCCCCTTGCGTCACGCTATCGGGGCGAAACGAGCAGCCTTTCGCTACCGCGCTCGGCGGTGGCGTTTCCGCTCAAGTACGCGCGGTCAGCGCTGAAGCGACTGTTCTATGCGTACCTGCTGCGCGACTTCAACGCCGGGACGGTGCTGCTGCTGGCGGGCACCGGATTGGCGGTCGGCGGTGCGCTCTTCGGTGCCTACGCGTGGCACCACTCCGTTGTCACCGGCATCGCCACGACGTCCGGCACGGTCATGCTCGCGGCATTGCCGGTCCTGGTGGGCGTGCAGCTCCTGCTTTCGGCGCTGCAGTTCGA
Source organism: Casimicrobiaceae bacterium (assembly GCA_040006895.1). Taxonomy (GTDB): domain Bacteria; phylum Pseudomonadota; class Gammaproteobacteria; order Burkholderiales; family Casimicrobiaceae; genus CAIWHR01. Next base: position 1,392 of record JBDTWB010000116.1, read on the forward strand.
CATCCAGAACGTGCCCAGGGAGCCGCTGCAGCGGCTGTACCGGCGCTGGCAGCTGGGATCGATGCACAGCGCTAGCCGCCAGTCGGCCTGACGCTCGCGACCATGAGGCCGTGTGCACGCCATAGTGGCCGCATGCGTGTCGCGCAATAGACGACGATCGCGCTCGTCGCGTCGGGACCGGGCTCTTCCCGACACACCACGTGGGTGATGCCGAGCCGGCCGATCACGGCCGCGAGTGCATCCGCGTCGGTTGCCCGCAAGATCGCATCGAACGTCCCGGGATCGTGCCAGTTCGTGACGCGAGCGTCGCCGACGTAGCCGGCGGGGCTCGGTGCGTTCGGCATGAGGAATCCGACGCGTGCGTCAGGCGGCAGCACACGGTTGAGCACGTCGGCCATGAGCCGATCGGGCATATAGCGGGCGAGGTAGCCCTCGCGCGCCGTCCGATCGTAGGCACAGCGCGGGCAGAGCTCGGCATGGTTCCAGCTGCCCGTATAGATCAGGCGCACCTGCAGGATGCCCAGCGCGAGTCCGATCACCAGCACGGCGGCGCCCACGCTGCGGCGTTGCGGCAGCGCGCCCACCGCCCAGCCGCCGAGTACGGCCAGCAACGCGAACGCAGGCACCAGATAGCGAAGGTACGACTGCTGGGTGAACACGATGACGAAGAACACCGTGCCGAGGCCGACCAGGGCCCACGGTAGCGGCCGCCGCCAGCGCACCAGCGCCACGATCAGGAGCGGCAGGAGCAGCAGCCAATGCAAACCCGCCGCGCCGTCAAGGCCCTCGACGTAGCGGCCGCTGTGCACGATCACGTCGTAGAGGCTGCCCGCCGTCAGCGGCGCCTGGTACAGGTCGTTGGCGAAATTCGTGCTCGCGTCGAACCAGGGTGACCCGAACACGTGGTTGAGATACGGAAACACCGGATTGCCGGTACGCGCCCACGCATTGAGATACGGCCACGCCCCGACCACGAGCGCCAGCGCCGCGAGCGCCATTGCGCGGGGCGACCAATCCCGCGGCCAGCGTCGCCACGCCACCGCGAGCCCGACGGCGAGGGGCAGCAGCCAGGCCAGCGCGATCGCCTTGCATTGCAGTGCGCCCGCCGCGAGCAGCAGCAGCAGCGCAACCACCGGGGCGGAGGGCGCCCGCGCATGCCGCACGGCGATGGCGAGCGTCGCCAGAAGGTATGCGAGCCACAGGTTCTCGACGAAAAGCGAGCCGGTCTCCAGGAACGCGAGGGGTGTCGAGGCGAGCAGGGTGACGGTCGCGAGTGCCGCGGTGGGCGGCGCGGCACGGCGTACGAGGGCGTATAGCAGCGTGGCGGCAAGGCCACCGAAGGCGAGGTTGGCCAGTCGCGCACCGGCTTCGCCCGCCAGGAGATAGGCCGCGCCGAAGGCCCAGTCCGCGCCCAGCGGCATGACCGCCCACGCCCGCCGGGTCACGTCGAAGCCGAACCGGTGGGCCTCGGCGAGCAGGAGCGGCACCTGCAGGTGCACGGTATTGGCGTCGTACCCCGCCTCGGGCTTGGCGACTACGAAGAGGTGCAGCACCACCAGCGTCGCCAGGAGCGCCATCCAGGCGCGTTCGAGACCGTCGGCGTCGGCCGCCGTGCGCCAACGCCGGGCGAGCAGCGCCACCACGTGGACAGCGTCGCGCCAGCCGGTGAGCAGGGGCAGGACGAGTGCCAGGCCGTACACCGGGGCGTAGTGCAACCGCACCGCTGCGGTCGCCCCGATGATGGCGATCCAGACGAGCAGGCCTAGCAGTACCGCAACGACTCCCATCCCCTCGTCGTCCGGGACCATGCCGAGCCCGCGCAGCACGCTTCGACCCAGCACCATCGCGCCGAGCAGCCACAATGCGAGAGTGAGCACCACGCCGGGCGTGAGCATGGCGGCTGCGACGAGCCCCACCAGGCCGACCGCCGCCAGTCGAAAGGTCCGCCGCGTGAGCGCCGCGAGCACCGTGAACACCGCCAGCGACCCGCCGCCAATGCGGATGTACGGGACCGGGGTGTAGAGCGGGTACGGATCGGCCAGCGCGGCCCAGGCAGCGCCCGCGAGGAGCGCGCCGTGGACGGCGAGCAGGGTGAGCAGGAGCACGACGTCGCGGTGCCGCCAGGTGAGGCGGAGGGAGCGGGACGGAGGGGCTTCCTGGGTGAGCACGATGGCGGCGAAAAACGGGCGTGGCGCGAAAGATACAGGACACCGGCCAGTGCCCACCCTGCCCGCCGATGCTTGCCAAGATCGGCCCCCCATGGGTATAGTCACACGGTCATGAGCAGAGCATCGCATTTCTCCGGCCGCCAAGCGCTCCCCGCGCTGACCCCCCTCCCGGGCGGCCTGCTGCTTCTGCTGCGCTTCGCGCGCACATAACCTTACCCCCTCCCTGCCGAGCCGTACCCGCACCGTCCCCTCCGGGATGGCTGTCGCATGCGCCTTTCCTCACGAGACCAGGAACGTCATGAGCACTGACCACCCGTCGAAATACCGAGCCTTTCCACCCATCGCCTTGCCCGACCGGCGCTGGCCGTCGAACCAGATCACCCGCCCGCCCGTCTGGTGCAGCGTCGATCTGCGCGACGGGAACCAGGCGCTGATCGACCCGATGGATGCGGCACGCAAGCTGCAGCTCTTCGACCTCCTGGTGCGCATGGGCTACAAGGAAATCGAGATCGGCTTTCCCGCCGCGTCGCAGACCGAGTTCGATTTCGTCCGGCAGCTGATCGATGAAGGGCGCATCCCCGTCGACGTCACCGTGCAGGTGCTGACCCAGGCGCGCGAGCCCCTCATCGGCCGGACCTTCGAGGCTCTTGCGGGGGCGCGGCGCGCCATCGTGCATCTCTACAACTCGACGTCCACTACCCAGCGGCGGGTCGTGTTCGGTCTCGATCGGGACGGGATCCGTGACATCGCCGTGGAGGGCGCCCGGCTCATCGCGGCCGCCGCCGCCGCCCGGCCGGATACCGAGTGGGTGTTCGAATACTCGCCCGAGAGCTTCACCGGCACCGAGCTCGATTTTGCGGTGGAGACGTGCGACGCGGTGAGCGCGGTCTGGCAGCCCACGCCAGTGCGCAAGATGATCGTCAATCTTCCCGCGACGGTGGAGATGGCGACTCCCAACGTCTACGCCGACCAGATCGAGTGGATGGCGCGGCACCTCGCCCGGCGCGACAGCCTGGTGCTCTCGGTGCATCCCCACAACGATCGCGGCTGTGGTGTCGCCGCCGCCGAGCTCGCCCTCATGGCGGGCGCGGACCGCGTGGAGGGGTGCCTGTTCGGCAACGGCGAGCGGACCGGCAACGTCTGTCTGGTCACGCTCGGCCTCAACCTGCTGTCGCAGGGGATCGATCCGGGCATCGACTTCTCGGACATCAATGCCATCGTCCGTACCGCCGAGCAATGCACCCAGATTCCGGTGCACCCGCGCCATCCGTATGCCGGCGAACTGGTGTTCACCGCCTTCTCGGGCTCGCACCAGGACGCGATCCGCAAGGGTCTCGCCGAGCGCCGGGCGGCGACGGAGCCGGCGCACTGGGACGTGCCCTACCTGCCCATCGATCCCGCCGACCTCGGCCGCACGTACGATGCCGTGATCCGGGTGAACAGCCAGTCGGGCAAGGGCGGCATCGCCTATCTCCTGGAGCGCGATTATGGCCTCGCCCTGCCGCGGCTCCTGCAGATCGAGTTCAGCCAGGTGGTGCAGCGCATGACCGATGCGTCCGGCAAGGAGCTGTCCGCGCGCGAGATCCATGCCGCCTTCGAGCGCGAGTACGTCGGGCTCGAAGCGCCGATTGCCTACGCCGATCACGCATCGCGCCACGAGGGCAATGCCGAGGAGATCGCGGTGACGCTGGTCATCGACGGCGTCCCGCAGACGGTGGTTGGCCGCGGCAACGGCCCGGTCGACGCCTTCGTGCACGCCCTGCGCGAGCACGCGCACCTGCCGATCCACGTGCAGAATTACCACGAGCACGCGCTGGGCAGCGGCGAGGGCGCCCTCGCTGCGGCGTACGTCCAGCTACGCATCGGCCAGGAGCACGCGACCTATGGCGTGGGCCTCGATCGCAACATTGTCACGGCGACCTTGCGGGCGGTGGTGAGCGCCGTGAATCGGGCCTCGTCGCTTGGCTGGGCCGCGCCTGCGGCGCAGGCAGCCACGTCGGCGCCGGTACCGGTCGCGCTGGTGGCCTAGAGACGCCGCGGCGGGGCCACCATGATCGCGCTGTGCTGGCCGGGCATCCGGCACCTCCGCGCCTCGCATCCGGGCCGCGGATGCGCGCGCAGACGGAGCTTCCGACCCCCTATCGCCTGAGAACGGAGTCCAACGCCGGGATCCACCAGGACGGCGTCCTGAAGCACCGCGAGACCTACGAGATCATGCGCGCCGAGGACGTGGGCTGGAACGCGAACAAGCTCGTCCTCGGCAAGTTGTCCGGCCGCAACGCTTCCGCAACCGGCTCACCGAGCTCGGCATCGAGGTCAAGGACGATGCGATGCTCGCCGTCGCCTTCGCGAAGTTCAAGGAACTCGCCGACAAGAAAGGCGAAGTCTTCGACGAGGATCTGCATGCCCTGATGTCCGACGAGGCGGTGACCCCGGAGCACGAGCACTACCGGCTGCTCACCCTGAAGGTCGTGTCGGAGACGGGGGTGGTCCCAATGCGAACATCAGTATCGGCGTAGGCAGCGACTCCCGGGAAGCTGCCGCGCATGGCGACGGCCCGGCGGATGCTGCATTCAAGGGGATCGAGACGATCGTCGCCTCGCGCGCCAAGCTCCTGCTGTACTCGGTGAATGCGATCACGACCGGCACAGATGCGCAGGGTGAGGTCACGGTTCGCCTTCAACGCGACGGCCGCATCGTGAATGGCAACGGCGCCGACACCGACATCATCGTCGCCTCCGCCAAGGCCTACCTCAACGCGCCCAACAAGCTGGAGGCGCCCGGCGTGCGCCTCAATCCGCAGACCGCCGAGGCCGAGGCGGTGTAGCGCGAGACAGCCCCGGGCCTGCGGCGATACGGGTCCGGCAGCCTTCGGTCCCGGCGCTTCGGCGCCAACCTGCCGCGGCCCCCTGTCTGCGGTCATCCTGGGGTAAGGACTGGCGGATCCGGATCGACGCTTCGGACCGCTTCGGTCCGCTCCGGCCAACAGGCTTGATACGGTGTGCAGCCGGAAGACGGCAACCACGCGCGGGGCTGAGGCGTGGCTTCGCCGACTGTCTGATTCGGGTCGGCGGCCACCCCGAGCGTGAATGGCTTGCCGCGCCGAAAAGGGCTTGCAAACGCTGGTATTATTGCACTGCAACACGAACCCCACCCCCCGTGGGGGAGCCCCCCATCCAGCCATCGAGTCGCCCATGTCCACGCCCACGTACGCGCCCGGAATCGAGATCACCGGCACGATCACCCCTGCATTTGCCGCGATCCTCACCCCCGAGGCCGTCGCCTTCGCGGCGAAGCTGCAACGGGCGTTCGGGCATCGGCGCGACGCGCTCCTCGCCCGCCGGGCGCAGCGCCAGGCCGATTTCGACAAGGGGGTGCTGCCCGACTTCCTTGCGGAGACCCGGGCGATTCGTGACGGCGACTGGGTGTGCGCGCCGATTCCTGCCGACATCCAGGACCGCCGGGTGGAGATCACCGGCCCAGTCGATCGCAAGATGATCGTGAATGCGCTCAACTCCGGCGCGCAGGTGTTCATGGCGGACTTCGAGGACGCCAATACCCCGCGCTGGGACAACAACCTCCAGGGTCACATCAACCTGCGCGATGCGATCCGCCGGCGCATCGACTTCACGTCGCCGGAAGGCAAGCGCTACGCTCTGGTCGAGAAGACCGCGGTGCTATTCGTGCGGCCGCGCGGCTGGCACCTGCCGGAGAAGCACGTCACTGTCGACGGCCAGCCGATCTCGGGCGGCCTGTTCGACTTCGCGCTGTATTGCTTCCACAACGCCAAGGAACTCGTGGCGCGCGGCAGCGGGCCGTACTTCTACCTGCCGAAGCTCGAGAGTCACCTCGAGGCGCGACTCTGGAACGACGTGTTCGTGATGGCGCAGGACACCTTGGGCATGCCGCGCGGCACCATCAAGGCGACCGTGCTGATCGAGACCATTCTGGCGGCCTTCGAGATGGACGAGATCCTGTACGAGCTCCGCGAGCATTCGGCGGGGCTCAATGCCGGGCGCTGGGATTACATCTTCAGCTGTATCAAGAAATTCCGTAACAACCGCGATTTCTGCCTGGCCGACCGGACGCTGGTGACCATGACGACGCACTTCATGAAGAGCTACGCGGAGCTGCTGATCAAGACGTGTCACCGTCGCAACATCCACGCCATGGGCGGCATGGCCGCGCAGATCCCGGTCAAGAACGACGAGAAGGCGAATGCCGAGGCGTTCGCCAAGGTCAGGACCGACAAGGAGCGCGAGGCGACGTACGGGCACGACGGCACGTGGGTGGCGCATCCGGGCCTCGTGCCGCTGGCGCTGGAAGCGTTCGACCGGCTGATGCCCACGCCCAACCAGATCGCCGCGAAGCCGCGAGCCGACGTCCACGTCACCGCGGCCGACCTGCTGCGTTTCGAACCGGAAGCGCCGATCACCGAGAAGGGCCTGCGCCTCAACATCAATGTCGCGATCCAGTACATCGGAGCCTGGCTCGCAGGGCAGGGCGCCGTGCCGATCTTCAACCTGATGGAGGACGCCGCGACCGCTGAGATCTCGCGTTCCCAGGTGTGGCAGTGGATGCGCTCGCCCAAGGGCACCCTCGACGATGGCCGCAAGGTGACCAAGGCGATGGTCGCGGCCATGATTCCGGAGGAGATGGGGCAGATCCGCGAATACCTGGGTCCCCAGTTCGCGGAGGGACGGTACGACGAGGCCGCCGAGATCTTCCGGACGTTGGTCGACGACGACAATTTCGTCGAGTTCCTGACCCTGCCTGCCTACCAGCGCATCGACTGAACGGAGTTGCCGTGCGATGCGGCGCGCGATTGCAGGCGGTCATTAGGCGGTTGAATGGCGCGCGACGCGCGATCGTCCGCCTGCGTCCTGATTCCTTCCTGGCGGTTCGCTGTGACGCCGTGATGCCGTCCAGATCGCGACCCATCGGGCCAGCCTATCGCCCGGATCGGAGCATCCGATTGGACGGCGCTGCGCCGCTGCGCGTAAAGTGATCGACCGGAAGGCGATGTCTTTCGGCGCCGTGGCACATCGACGGCGCTTCGAGCAACGACACCAGGAGGCACTGATGGCCAATCTCAAGGGCACCAAGACGCACGACAACCTCAAGGCTGCATTTGCCGGCGAATCCCAGGCAAACCGCCGGTACCTGTATTTCGCGAGCAAGGCCGACGTCGAGGGCCAGAACGACGTCGCCGCGCTCTTTCGCTCGACGGCCGAAGGCGAGACCGGCCACGCTCACGGCCACCTCGACTATCTCGCCCAGGTTGGCGATCCTGCCACCGATCTGCCGATCGGGGCAAGCCGCGAGAACCTCAAGGCGGCTGTCGCCGGCGAGACCCACGAGTACACCGACATGTACCCGGGAATGGCCAAGGCAGCGCGCGGCGAAGGCTTCGAGGAAATTGCCGACTGGTTCGACACCCTCGCCAAGGCGGAGCGGTCGCACGCCAATCGCTTCCAGAAGGCGCTCGACGCCCTCACCGACTGAACGCGCGGCGCGCCCGGGCTGCCATCGGCGGACCGGGCCGTGCTTCCCGCCGTAGTCTCGCGCGACGGACCCGCGTTTGCGGGTCTCGCTGCGCTCTCACGACCCCACCGCCGCCATGACCGTTCGCGAAGGCAGTCTCGACGCACCGACGCGTCATCCGCTGGATTGGCAGAACCCGGAGTTCTACGAGGACGCGGCCTTCTATGCGGAGGCGCAGCGCATCTTCGACATCTGCCACGGCTGTCGCCGATGTGTGAGCCTGTGCAATGCCTTTCCGACGCTTTTCGATCTCGTCGACGCAAGCTCGACGCTCGAGATCGACGGCGTCGCCAAGGAGGAATACTGGAAAGTCATCGACCAGTGCTATCTGTGCGATGTCTGTTACATGACCAAGTGTCCGTACGTTCCGCCGCATCCGTGGAACGTGGACTTTCCGCACCTGATGCTGCGAGGCAAGGCGAAGAAGTTCAAGGAGGAAGGCGCGAGCTTCCGCGATCGCATGCTCACCAGCACGGACCGCACCGGTAAGCTGGCGTCAATCCCGGTGGTGGTGAAGATGGTGAATGCGCTCAATGCAAGCCCCATTGCCCGCAAGGTCATGGAAAAGGTTCTCGGGGTCGCGGCCGAGGCGCGCCTCCCGCAATACCGCGCGGATCACTTCCGCGACACCGCCGAGGCGTCGTTGTCGTGGCCGGTGGTGCGTGGCGCGCGCGTGCCGGGCAGGGTGGCCGTGTTCTCGACCTGCTATGTCAATTACAACGAGCCTGGAATCGGCCACGATCTGACGCGCATCCTCGCCCACAACTCGATTCCGTTCCGGCTGGTCGAGCAGGAGGCCTGCTGTGGCATGCCCAAGCTCGAGCTCGGCGATCTCGAGGGAGTCGCGCGCCTCAAGTCACGGAACATTCCGCACCTCGCCGCCCTGGCCCACGAGGGCTATGCGATCCTCACGCCCGTGCCGTCCTGCACCCTCATGTTCAAGCAGGAGCTGCCGCTGCTCTTTCCCGAGGACGAGGATGTGGTGGCTGTCGCCGAGGCGATGTTCGACCCATTCGAGTACTTCGTGCTCCGCGACAAGGATGGCCTGCTGCGCAAGGATTTCAAGCGTCCGCTCGGCAAGGTCAGCTACCACGTCCCCTGTCATTCGCGCGTGCAGAACACTGGCCAGAAGACCCGGGAAGCGCTGCAATGGATCCCCGACACGACGGTCAATACCGTCGAGCGCTGTGCCGGCCATGATGGCACCTGGGGCATCAAGCGCGAGTTCTACGCGGATTCGATGAAGATCGGTCGCCCGGTGTTCAAGCGCATGGCCGAGACCGAGCCCGATTACGTGAGCTCGGACTGCCCGATCGCGCAGACGCGGATCGAGCATGGCATCGAGCTCCAGGGTGACGCGGGTCATGCGCGCAAGGAACATCCACTGACGCTGCTGCGCATGGCGTACGGGCTGGACTGATCGCCCGCCCTGCGGGCTCGGGGTCCCCATCAATCTGCACGGGCGTCGCCGGACGTCCGCCACGGGAGTTCACAATGGCGCCGATCACGCGCGATAGCCTCATGACCCTGGAAGCGTACGCCAAGGTGCGCGGTGAATTCCGTACCAAGGTGCTCGCTCACAAGCGTCCCCGCACCGTCACCCTCGGCGAGCATCTGCGCCTGCTCTTCGAGGATGAGCTCACCCTCCGCTACCAGATCCAGGAAATGCTGCGCATCGAAAAGACCTTCGAGGAGCAGGGTATCCAGGATGAGCTGGATGTCTACAACCCGCTTGTTCCGGACGGCAGCAACCTCAAGGCGACGCTGCAGGTCGAGTACGACGACGTCGAGGCGCGTCGTGCCGCGCTGTCGCGGCTGAAGGGGGTGGAGGACCGGGTCTACGTCGAGGTCGAAGGCTTCGAGCGCGTGTTCGCGATCGCCGACGAGGATCTCGAGCGCGAGAACGAGCACAAGACGTCGGCGGTTCATTTCGTCCGCTTCGAGCTGGACCCGCCCATGATCACGGCGCTCAAGAAGGGGGCGGCCCTCGGCGTCGGTGTCGATCACCCCGAGTACCGCGAGCATGTCGCTGCGGTGCCCCGGGAAACCCGGCAAGCACTGGTCGCCGACCTGGCCTGACCGGAACCCGTGGCCGCGGTGCGTGCTGCCGCCGGCCGGACCGTCTCAGGCCGGAACGCCGTGCACCGCGCCGCTAGTCGCGGAAGTTGGTGAACTGCACGGGAAAGTCCGTGATGTTCTTTTTGACCAGGGCGATGACCCCCTGCAGGTCGTCGCGCTTGGCCCCCGAAACACGCACGGCCTCGCCCTGGATGCTCGCCTGGACCTTGAGCTTGCTGTCCTTGACGAGCTTCACCACTTTCTTGGACAGATCCTGCTCGATGCCTTCGCGCACCGTGACGACCTGCTTGACCTTGTTGCCCGAGACCTTCTCGATGTCGCCATGTTTGAGTGCACGGACATCGACGCCGCGCTTGGCGAGCTTGCCTGTCACGATGTCCGTGACCTGGGAAAGCTTGAACTCGTCGTCGGCGTAGAGAGTCAGCGTCTTTTCCTTCTGGTCGACCCGGGCATCGGAGCCCTTGAAGTCGAACCGGGTGGAAAGCTCCTTGTTAGCCTGGTCGATCGCGTTCCTGACCTCGACCTGATTTACTTCCGAGACGATATCGAATGACGGCATGCTCGCTCCTGGGCGGATTTGGCTGGACCACACAATGGTAGGTAAATTCTTGCCGCCGCGACGTACCGGCGTCGCGGCGGCATTCGACAACCAGGCCAACCTCATTGTGCGCGCACACACGGCGCGTCCCTGCGGTGCGTTGCTCGGTCATAGGCGTGTGCCCGGCTCCGGGAGGTTCGGAATATCTCGTGCTTCAGACGGCACGCCTTAGTATCGACACAGTAGGCGTCATGGCACGCGGTGACAACCGAGTACACGGACAAGCAGGAACGTCAGGCCGATCCCATCGAAAAAGGGTGCGAGGGTCGGGGCGTTCTCGTTCGCCGGCATTGCAAGGTCCGCGGCACGACACCGGTGCGTCACGCCCGACGCTCGCGGAACACTCATTCCGTCGCGGCCGGGCCACGGTCGCTCGGCTACAATCGAGGACCGCGCACACCTCGAATCGTCGTCATGAGCCACATCCTGCAAGGTCTTCCCCTCGGCCAGAAGGTCGGCATCGCCTTTTCCGGCGGCCTCGATACCAGCGCGGCGCTCTACTGGATGCGTCAGAAGGGCGCGGTTCCCTTTGCCTACACCGCGAACCTGGGACAACCGGACGAGCCCGACTACGACGCAATACCCCGTCGCGCCCTCGAGTACGGCGCCGAGAAGGCGCGGCTCATCGACTGCCGGACTGCGCTCGTGGCCGAGGGCATCGCCGCACTGCAGGCCGGGGCGTTCCACATCTCGACCGCAGGCGTGACTTATTTCAACACCACGCCGCTCGGGCGGGCGGTCACGGGCACGATGCTCGTGACGGCCATGCGCGAGGACGACGTGCACATCTGGGGCGACGGCAGCACGTTCAAGGGCAACGACATCGAGCGCTTCTACC
>JBDTWB010000117.1:0-12580 GCA_040006895.1 Casimicrobiaceae bacterium
CGATCATCGGCTTCTCGCGCTCGGCCAAGATGGGCGTGTCGGCGATCGTCGGCCTGGGCAACAAGTCCGACATCGACGAGGACGATCTGCTCACATTCTTCGAGCAGGACGAGAACACCCACATCATCGCCCAGCACTGCGAGGACCTGAAGGATGGCCGCGCCTTCGCCGAGGTCGCGAAGCGCGTCTCGAAGAAGAAGCCGGTGGTCATGCTCAAGGCCGGTCGCACCAGCATGGGTGCGCGCGCGGCGAGCTCGCACACCGGCGCGCTCGCGGGTAACGACAAGATCTACGAGGACGTGTTGAAGCAGTCCGGGGTGATCCGCGCCCGGTCGCTGCGTGACCTGCTCGAGTACGCCCGGGCGATCCCGGTCCTGCCCACCCCCAAGGGCGAGAACGCCCTGATCATCACCGGTGCCGGTGGATCGGGGGTGTTGCTGTCGGACGCCTGCGTGGACAACGACGTGCGACTCATGACCATGCCCGCCGATCTGGACGCGGCCTTTCGCAAGTTCATTCCGCCGTTCGGGGCGGCCGGCAACCCGGTGGACATCACCGGCGGCGAGCCGCCGAAGACGTACCAGAACACCATCCGCCTGGGACTCGAGGACGAACGCGTCCATGCGCTCATCCTCGGCTACTGGCACACCATCATCACGCCGCCGATGGTGTTCGCCAAGCTGGTCGTCGAGGTCGTGGAGGAGTTCAAGGCCAAGGGCATCCAGAAGCCGATCGTCGCCTCCCTCGCGGGTGATGTGGAGGTGGAGGAGGCCGCGGAATATTTGTTCGCCCACGGGGTCCCGGCGTATGCGTATTCGACCGAGATGCCGGTCGCGGTGCTCGGCGCGAAGTACAAATGGGCCCGCGGTGCGGGTCTGATCAAGGGATAGACGGTGGCGATCGCGGGCGGCAGGCTCGCGGTCCTCGTCCAGGCGGAATGGGGGAACGCATGGCGCCTGCGCCTGCGGACCCGTTGCAAAGTTTCCGGATGTTCGCGATCGCCGGCGGCGAAGCCCGCGATCCGGTCCAAAGTCCTCAGGAGATCGCTATGGAAAGCGTGACGACGAAGCGCACCGAACCGGCACCCGCGGGTATGCAGCCGACCCAGCAGATAGGGGCCGAAGGGCTCGCGGCCGCCGCGCCGCAGGCCCAGGAGACCGACGGCTTCAGCCTCGTTATCGAAGCCCTCAAGCTTAACGGCATCGACACCGTCTTCGGTCTGCCGGGCATTCCCATCACCGACCTGACGCGCAAGATGCAGGCTGCGGGCCTTCGCGTCGTCTCGTTCCGTCACGAGCAGAACGCCGGATACGCGGCGGCGATCGCCGGCTTCATGACCCAGAAGCCCGGGATCTGCCTCACGGTGTCGGCGCCGGGATTCCTCAACGGCCTGACGGCGCTCGCGCACGCCACGACCAACTGCTTTCCGATGATTCTCATCAGCGGCTCGTCCGAGCGCGAGGTGGTCGACCTGCAGCAGGGCGACTACGAGGAGATGGACCAGCTCGCGATCGCGAAGCCGCTGTGCAAGGCGGCGTACCGCGTCCTGCACGCCGAGGACATCGGCGTCGGCGTCGCGCGGGCGATTCGCTCGGCCCTGTCCGGCCGACCGGGCGGTGTCTACCTCGATCTGCCGGCGAAGCTCTTCCCGCAAACGATCGATGCCGAGCACGGCAAGAAGACGCTGATCAAGGTAGTCGATCCGGCGCCGCGGCAGATCCCCGCGCAGGACGCGGTGCAGCGCGCGGTCGATCTGCTGAAGGGCGCCAAGAAGCCGCTGATCATTCTCGGCAAGGGCGCCGCTTACGCGCAAGCCGACAACGACATCCGCGCATTGATCGAGAAGACCGGCATTCCGTACCTGCCGATGTCGATGGCCAAGGGGCTCCTGCCCGACACCCATGAACAGTCCGCGTCCGCGGCACGTTCCTTCGTGCTGCCCGAGTCCGATGTCGTGATGCTGATCGGCGCGCGTCTCAACTGGCTGCTTTCGCAAGGCAAGGGCAAGACGTGGGGTGGCAAGGGCCCCAAGGATTGGGCGAACAAGAAGTTCATCCAGATCGACATCTCGCCGATCGAGGCCGACAGCAACGTGCGGATCGACGCGCCGGTGGTCGGTGACATCGCATCGAGTGTCGCGGCGATGCTGCAGGCGATCGGCACCCAGTTTCCCGGGGCGCCGGCGGAGTGGGTGAACGCGATCAACGAGCGCAGGGAAAAGAATATCGCCAAGATGGGCGAGACGCTCGCCAAGAACCCGTCGCCGATGAACTATCACAGCGCGCTGAACGTGGTGCGCGACATCGTCAAGGCGAATCCCGACGCGTTCCTGGTGAATGAGGGCGCGAACGCCCTGGATTTCACCCGCAGCATCGTCGACATGTACAAGCCGCGCAAGCGTCTCGACGTGGGCACGTGGGGCATCATGGGCATCGGCATGGGCTACTCGGTCGCCGCGGCCGTCGTCGGTGGCCAGCAGGTGATCGCGGTAGAGGGCGACAGCGCCTTCGGGTTCTCGGGCATGGAGCTCGAGACGATCTGCCGCTATGACCTGCCGGTGTGTGTCGTGATCATGAACAACAACGGCGTGTACCGCGGCGACGAGACCAACCCCACCGGTGGCAAGGATCCGTCGCCGCTCGTATTCGTGAAGGACGCGCGCTACGAGAAGCTGATCGAGGCCTTCGGCGGCGTGGGCGTGTACGCCAGCACGCCCGACGAATTGCGCAAGGGTATGGAAGAGGCGATCCGCTCGAAGCGTCCGACGCTCATCAATGCGATCATCGACGAGAAGGCCGGCACGGAGAGCGGGCGCATCACGAGCCTCAACCCGACGGCGAAGAAAAAGTAATGGGGTCAGATTACATTGGCTGACTCGCTCGTGCGCACGGAAAGGGCCGGCATCGCCGGCCCTTTTGCGTTCGGCGCCATAGTTGCGATCGCCCAACCCACATCATCGCAGGCTGAAGCGATCGCGACCATGAGCAGCGCGTGGCACCCGCACGCCCGCCGTCGCTCATGGCCCTGCCTGCACAAAGACCCGCAGGCGGTGACCATCCGGGTCGTCCGCGCAAAGGGCGGCCGGAATCCATGGCGGTCGGCACCTGGATCAGGTCGAGGCCGGGGCGCCAGCCCAGTTGCACGGATCGCGGTCACGGCTGCGGCGCCCCGATCGTGAAGCCGATTTCGGTGGCGCCTCCGGCGGCCTGCGGCGGCGGCGCCACGCCGTCCCGCGACCACAGTCCGATGGAAGGGTTGGGTGTCCTTCCTATGTGCCCGAGCCAATCGCCGCAAGAACAGCGACTCCAAGCAGGCCAACCCAGCCTGGGTGACCCCCCTTTGTGCCGACGAGAACAAGCAGTGAGCTTACCGCCATGGACGCCGCGACCAACCGGGCGATGACCGATTGAGCTGCATGATCCAGGGATGAAAGCGATAGCCACACGAGCAGGGCGGCAATGCACCAACCGAGCGCGGTCACGACATGCCAGGTTGCCCAAAGAATGCGCACATGACGCTCGCGTAAGGCATTTCCACCATTTGTGGGGATGAAGCCTGCAGCGCGCATGCGGGAAAAAACAAGCCGCTCTCCGAGAATGGAGTGAACTAGTCCAACAATGAAGGCGAGAACTCCAGCTGCCGCAAAGTACCAGTTCATTGATCGCCCCCGATGCGCTCCGAGTCGCCTGTGACGCCCGACGTGATCATGCTAGCCGGCAGGCCGTGCAGATGCGGACAAGCAAGAAGGCACGTGTCGGCCCGCATTTTGGCGCGGGGTTGGACGGCACGTCGATGAGCCGTCGCCTTCGGCGCGGGACATGGCCAGGTTCGGGGCGAGTGATGTTTAGGGAGGGGCAGCCCACCCCGCTCGAGGCAAGCCGCGAAAAGGATCGCGCGCCCCTGCGAACTCGTGCGCTCCTCACGCCCCGATGGCCGCCTCGATCTCGGCAAACGTGCGGGCCACGTCGTGCCGCACCTCGGGTGCGAGCCCGAGCTGCCGCGCAATCTGGGTCAGGGAGAAGATGCCCCGAACCGTCGGTGCCGCCGTGTCGGTCGACCGCGACTCGATTACCATCGCGTGCTGGCGACCGGACTGCTTCAAGGTTTCGACGATGTCCCCGACGCGCGCCGCCAGAACGTCCTGCAGATCCATGGCTTCGAGCGCATCGAGCGATGTCATCACCTCGCGCACGATGACCTCGGCATGCCGCACGCCGCGCTGCTGCGCGACCCGGATCGGTTCTTCACCCAGGACATCGGTGGAGGTGATGATGCCGAGCAATTGGCGGGCCTCATCGACCACGAACAACGCACGCACGCCGTGCGCGATCATCGCCTGGTGCGCGTCGTCGACGCTTGCACCCGGCGGAACCGTGATGGCGGCCACGCGGGTCAGGTCGGTCATCACGTCCGTGGCCGGCGAGTCCGACCGCACCTGCAGCACGGGTGTCCGGTTCTGCAGTCGATACGTCGCGCCGGGGCGGGTCTTCGATTGCCGTAGTGCGCGAAAGGGCTCCGGCGCCGGCCGTGGCGTTCCGTCGCGCAACAGGTCGCTCGAGTGCGCGAAGCCGGAGAACATCCTTTCCACGAGCTGACCGCCGTGAGCCGACGCGGTCCGGGTCGAGTCGGAATCGTCGGGTGCGCTGTTCTTGGTTGCCATGTCGATGCTCCAGATGCTGTACGTGTCGAGGTTAGGCTTCCGCGCGTCGCCCGTCCACCCCTGGGCCGACGGACCTTCGGGCTCGAAACGTTGCCAGCGCTGATGGCCTTCGCAGTAAGACCGCAGAGGGTGCGGCGCAGTTCGGTGTCCCCCGGTGGCCCGACCTCAGGCGATGCGGCGGTCCATCGCGATAGCCTCCGCTGCGCCCCATTCGCGCGCAACCGGTCGCGGCCGACGTCCTCCTGCTTGCGCCCCCCAAAGGTGCGCGGGCTTCGCGGCGGGTTCGCGTTATCGTGCCGATTGCCGTGGATCGCCGTTCACCTCCAGCATGATCTTGCCGATGTGTTCCGAGGATTCCATCAAGGCGTGCGCGGCCGCCGCTTCCGCCAGGGGAAAGACCTTGTAGATGACGGGTTTGACCTTGCCCGCAGGGAACAGCGGCCAGACCTTGTCACGCAGCGCCTTGGCGATGCCGACTTTGCGCGCGGTGGGACTCGCCCGCAGCGTGGAGCCCGTGACCGTGAGGCGTTTCATCATGATGAACCGCCAGTCGACTTCGACCTGGCCGCCCTTGAGAAAGGCGATGATCACGAGCCGCCCCTCGAGGGCCAGGCATTTCAGGTTCTTCTCGATGTAATCACCGCCGACCATGTCGAGGATCAGGTTCACGCCCTTCTTGTCGGTGAGCCGGGCCATCTCCTTGGCGAAATCGGCCTCCCGATAGTTGATGACGTGGTCCGCGCCGACCTCGCGGCAGGCCCGTGCCTTCTCGTCGTTGCCCACTGTGGTGTAGACCGTCGCGCCGAACGCCTTTGCAAGCTGGATGGCGGTCAGGCCGATGCCCGACGAGCCGCCGTGCACCAGGAAGCTCTCGCCCGCCTGCAGGCGGCCACGCTCGAACACGTTGTGCCAGACCGTGAAAAAGTTCTCCGGCAGGCTGCCCGCCTCCAGTATCGACAAGCCCTCGGGAGCCGGCAGGCAAAAGCCCGCCGGGGTCGTGCAGTACTCGGCGTAACCACCGCCCGGCACGAGCGCACAGACTGCATCGCCCACCCGCCATTGCTGCACGTCGTCGGCGACTGCGGCGATCGTGCCGGCGACTTCCAGTCCGAGGATCGGCGACGCATCGGGCGGCGGCGGATACGCGCCGGAGCGCTGGATGCAGTCGGGGCGGTTGACGCCGGCGACCTGCACGGCGATCAGTACCTCGCCGGGCTTCAGGTCGGGTACGCGGGTCTCGCCCGGGACGAGCACGTCGGGAGGCCCGGGCTTGGTGACCTCGATGGTGCGCATGGTGGTCGGCAGGGATGTGGCCATGGAATCTCCAGCGTCGTATTCACATCAGGGGCCATCGCCGGCGCAGGATGTTCTTCTGCACCTTGCCCATGGCGTTGCGGGGAAGCGACTCCACGAAGATCACCTGCTTCGGCACCTTGAAGCTCGCGATCTCTGCCTTCAGGGCGGCGATGAGTCCGGCTTCGCTGAGGGTGGTCCCCGGCTTTCTCACCACCACGGCGGCTACCGCCTCGCCGAAATCGACGTCGGGTACGCCGATGACTGCGCTCTCGTCGACGCCTTCGACCGCATCGATGCGGTCCTCGATCTCTTTCGGGTAGACATTGAGGCCGCCGGTGATGATGAGGTCCTTCGCCCGGCCGACGATCTTGACGTAACGCTCCGGCGTCCAGGTGCCCATGTCACCGGTGCGAAAGTAGCCGTCGCGAGTGAACTCCTCCTGTGTCTTCTCGGGCATTCGCCAGTAGCCGTGGAAGACATTCGCCCCTTTCACTTCAATGGCGCCTACGCCGCCGGGCTCGCACGGGCGTCCGTCGTCGGCCACGATGCGCAGGTCGACTCCGGGAAGCGGGCGCCCGACGGTGCCGCCTAGGCGCGGGCCATCGAGCGGATTGGACGTGTTCATGCCCGTCTCCGTCATGCCGTAGCGCTCGAGGATGCAATGCCCAGTGCGCGCCTCGAACGCGCTGAAGGTTTCCGGCAGGAGGGGCGCCGATCCCGAGATGAACAGGCGCACATTGCGGCAGGCGTCGGGCCCGAAGCCGGGCTCGAGCAGCAGGCGCGTGTAGAACGTGGGTACGCCCATCATCAGGGTCGCGCGCGGCAGCAGTGCGGTCACCTCTCGCGCATCGAACCGCGGCAGCCAGAGCATCCGCGCCGCTGCGAGCAGCACGCAGTGCAGCGCCACGAAGAGACCGTGGACGTGGTAGACGGGCAGGGCATGGAGCAGCACGTCACCGCGCACGATGCCCCATTCCTCGACCAGCACCAGCGCATTGGCCGCCAGGTTGCGATGGGTGAGCATCGCACCCTTGGAGCGACCGGTCGTGCCGGACGTATAGAGAATTGCGGCGAGGTCGTCGGGCGCCGCCGTGACGGTGGGGAAGGTCGCGGGATGCGCGCGCGCACGCTCTTCGAGCGATCCGCCCGCCGCACCCAGGGTGAGGATCCTGGCGTCGGGTGCGAGTGGGTGGAGGGTGCTTTCCGCCTCCGGCCGGCAGACGATCAGCCGCGGCTCGGCATCGTCGAAAAAGAAACCGAGCTCGGCACGTTGGTAGCCGGTATTGAGCGGCAGGTACACGCAGCCGGCGCGCAGGCATGCGAGATAAAGGGCAACGACCTGCCAGTACTTGTCGGTCTGCACGGCAACCCGGTCGCCGCGCTGGCAGCCGGCCGCGACCAGCACATGTGCATAGCGTGCCGAAAGCGCCGCCAGGTCGGCGTAATGCAGCACGGGTCCGTCGGGCACCATCGCGAACGGTTCGTCGAGGTGCTCTGCGAAGTGATCCGCGAACAGGGTGTAGAGGTTGGCGTCCATCGCTCGCAAGCGCGCACCGTCGTCGACGACGCGACGGATGCTATTCTCGGTCCACGATTATTTCACAGGAGCGTCGTGATGCGGGTCGTGGCGCACACCGCGTGAACGCCGGCAGCTGGTTGACTTGCACGCCGGCGGAGCGCATCGCCATGCTTTGCGATGACGCCAGCACCACGGCGATCGCCGGTATTTCCGATCGTACCAGGGCGAGCCCGCATCTCGCCCGGTGGGGCATCACTCCCCGCGACGACGATGGCGTGGCGATCGCACGCGGTCGACTGGATGGCCTCGACGTCATCGTCGCCGCGCAGGACGAGCGCTTCCTCGGCGGCTCGGTCGGCGCAGGCCAGGCGGCGGCGCTGCAGGCGATGTTCGCGCATGCGCGCACCCAAAGGCCCGACGCGGTGATCCTGCTGCTCGCCTCCGGTGGCGTGCGCCTGCACGAAGCCAACCCCGCCGAAGTCGCGCTGGCGCGGGCGCTCGCCGCACTGCTCGCGCTGCGGATCGCCGGCATCCCGGTGATTGCGCTCGGCGTGGCGGATGTGTTCGGCGGTGCTTCGGTACTGGCCTGCGCCGCCGACCGGTTGGGATTGCTCCCCGATGCCCGGCTCGGTGTTTCGGGACCTCGTGTCATCGCGGCCGAGCGAGGCCGGGAGGAGCTCGACGCCGACGATCCTGCCGCGGTCGCCGCGGTGTTCGGCGCGCGGGCGCGCGCACGGCGCGGTGAGCTCGATCTCGTCGCCGAGGATCGCGGGATCGTGCGCGCGTGGGTGACCTCGGCGATTGCGGCGCGCATCACGTTCGCCGAAGCGGTGCAGGCGCGCCAGGCATGGCTGCGGCGTGCCCTGCGCAGGACGGATGCGCACGCCACCTCGGGATCGACCACGACGCCGTGGCAGCTGCCGGCCGGGTGGCGCAAGCTCGCGCAGGCCGTGGATCACACCGGCGCCTTGTGGCGACTGCCGCGCCGCCCCGTGTGGATCGCGGCGGCGGCCGGGGCGCATCATCTCGACCCGCAGCGATTGACGAGCCTCGATACCGCCTTGCTCCGCCACGTCCTGCGCGCTGCGCGCACGGATGGGGCGACGCTTGTGCTGGTGGAGGACAGCCTCGGTCACGAGCCGTCGGTGACCGCCGAATCGATTGGCATCGCGCGGTTCCTCGCCCATCACGCGGCCGTGCTGGCGTTGCTGCGCGCCGCGGGGGTGCGCGTGGTGGGCGTGTTGGTAGGCCAGGGTCATAGTGCGGCCTTTTTCGTGAATGCCCTGCAGGCCGAGATGTTGCACGTGCTCGCATCCGCCACTGTCGTCGCCATGGATCCGCGCAACGTCGCCCGAGTGACACGACTCGATGCCGAGGCGCTGGAGGCATGCATCGCCGAGGATCCGGCGTTGGGGCATCCCGCACCTCTGCTTGTCCACTGGGATCCGGCGATCGCGGTTGCCCAGGAAGCGGATGGCGCCCTGCTCGAACGTATCGCGGCCGGGTGATCGTCGGCGGGCAGACGAGCCGCTGCGCTGCGAGCCGCGGTCAGCCGCGGCGCGCCACGGCCCATAACCGCGCGAGTTGCTCGGCGCGGTCGGCAAGCAGCGGTTCCGCGCGCTCCAAGGAATCGTCCAGCGTGAGCGGCCCATCGGCAAGGGCGAAGCAGCCGTCGAAATGCTTCGCAAGGGCCGGCAGCGCGGCCGCGTCCACTGCACCGGCGAGCAGGGTGGCCGGAACGCCGGCGGCCCGGGCGCGGCGCGCGGCGGTCCACGGTGCCTTGCCGGCAAGGGTCTGCTGGTCGCTGCGACCCTCGCCCGTGATCAACCAGTCGGCGCCTTCTAGCGCCGCGTCGAGTCCGACCAGATCGGCGACGACCTCGGCGCCAGGCTCCAGCCATCCACCGGCGAGCAGCAGCGCGAATCCCAGACCGCCGGCAGCACCGGCCCCCGGGGTGTTGGCGGCGTCGCGGCCCATCGCCGCCTGGGCTAGGGCGGCGAAATGGGCGAGGGTCGCGTCGAGGGCTTCGATCGCATCCGGCTGCACGCCTTTTTGCGGCCCGAAGACGGCGGTGGCGCCGCGCGGGCCGGTGAGCGGATTGTCGACGTCGGAAAGGATCGTGATGCGGCTGTCCGCGAGACGCGGATCGAGCGTGTCCGTCTCGATCCGCACGAGTCGATCGAGGCCCGTCGGCGTGGGCTCGATCGCCTCGCCCTGCGCATCGAGCAGTCGCAGGCCGAGCGCGGCCAGCAGGCCCACACCGCCATCGTTGGTGCTGCTGCCGCCAAGGCCGATCATGAAGCGGCGCACGTCCGCGTCGAGCAAGGCAACGATGAGTTCGCCCATGCCGCGGGTCGTGCGCCGCGCGACCGGTACGCCCATGCCCGACGGATCGGTGATGCCGACGATGCTCGCGGCTTCGATGATGGCGACGACTTCGTCACCGTCATGCGTGAGGCCATAGGGATATTCGCGCGCCGCGCCGTCCGCGCCGGCAATCGTTCGGGTGCGGCGCTCGCCGCCGCCCGCGAGGATCGCCGCGAGGGTGCCGTCGCCGCCGTCAGCCATCGGCCGCAAGCGCACGTCGGCGTCGGGCCACACCCGGCGCAGCCCTGCCGCGATGGCCGCGGCCACGGCACCGGCTTCGAGCGATCCCTTGAACTTGTCGGGTGCGACGACGATGGTGGGCATGGCCGGCGACGAAGTCGCGATGTTTGCAGGAACCGCAACGGCAGTTTACCGTAGGCCCTGCCGTGAGCCGCGCCGCTGCGCTCGGCCCCATGTACCGACATTCGAGGATCAATCCAATGCGCTGGTGGTCATTCGCTGTGCTCTTCCTCACCGCCGCGAGCGTCGGTGCAGCTGCGCCCTCGCCCGATTACGCGCGCGAGACGCGTTGGGCCGACGAGATCCTGCCCTCGCTCATGGTCGGCGCGCCTGTTTATCTCGCGACCCCGGGTCGCGCGAAAGTGCTCGCCTTGCTGACGCCGGCGGTCGGCACCGAGAAGGCTAGGGTGATCCTGGTCCACGGACTGGGTGTCCATCCGGACTTCGGCATGATCGGGGCGCTGCGCGGATTGCTGGCGGACGCGGGCTATACGACGCTCTCGGTCCAGATGCCGGTGCTCCCGGCCGATGCACCGCGCGACGATTACGCGACAGTGCTGCCCGATGCCGCAGAGCGGCTCGACGCGGCCGTGGCGTTCCTGCGTGGCCGGGGGCCGGGGAAGGTCATCGTGGTCTCGCACAGCATGGGTGCGACCATGACCGATGCGTGGCGTGGCCTGGCGCAGCCGGCGATCGACGGCTGGGTCCCGGTAGGGATGCTCGTGCCGTTCTCCGCGCCGCCGCGGATGCCGGTGCTCGATGTGATCGCCGAGCACGACTTTCGGCAGGTGCTCGACGCTGCACCGGCTCGCAAGGCGCGTCTACCTGCGGATCGCTGCTCGGCGCAGGCCACGATCGCCGGCGCTGATCATTACTTCGGTCGTTACGAGCAGCCGCTTGCCGTGGCGATCGAGGCATTCCTGGGGCGCATGGCGAAGGGTTGCTGAGGGCTGGGTCGTGCTTGAACGGTTTGGCGGTGCGGAGGCTGCACCGGCCCTGAGGAGCTGGCAGGCCGCTGTTCAGGGCCGATGCGCGAGCGCCGCCTGCGCAACTCGCTTGACCGTGTGCTGCGCCAACAGCCGGGCTGCGTGGGTTGCCAAGGGCGGCAGCGCGGGAGCGCGCGTAGCCGCGGCATGGATCGCCATGACGCCGCGCGCGCCGGTGCGCCACTTCAGTCGATGTCGTCCAACGCGTCCGGTTCCGCGGGATGGGCGGCGCGGGCGAGGCGATCGTGCACGGCGTGCCAGGCGGCCTCGTCTGGCGGCATTTCCACCAGGATGACCTCAGCGCCCTCCCGGTCGAGCCGGCGCAGATTGGCATACAACGCACGGGCATAACCCTCGGCATCGCGTGGGGCCGCAATCCACGCTCCCCGAAACGCGACCGGCGCGGGCAGCGCGCGCGCCAGCACGGCGACCGGGCCGTCTGCTCGCGCAATGCACGCGGCGAGATCATCGGCGTCGACCAGGCGCGCCGGGGTGCGCGGCGCGTAGTGCGACGCGAGGGTTCCCGACGCGCGGGGTGCGTCGTCGCGTCACACGACGAGGGAGGCACAACCCGATTGCGCAAGGACCTCTGCGAGCGCGGCGGCACCGATGCCGCCTGGACGCAGCAGCATGGGGCGGTCGTCGATGCACGCGACGATGGTGGATTCGATCCCGACCGCGCAGGCGCCGCCATCGAGAATGAGATCGACGCGGTCGCCCAGGTCGTCGGCGACGTGCTCGGCCGTCGTCGGACTGATCCGGCCGAAGCGGTTCGCGGAGGGCGCCGCGACGCCGCCACCGAAGGTCGCCAGCAGCCGTTGGGCGACCGGGTGGGACGGCACCCGGAGGCCGACGGTGTCCTGGCCGCCCGTGACCAGGTCGTCCACGCCCGTGGCGCGCGGCACGATCAGGGTGAGGGGTCCGGGCCAGAACGCCGCGGCGAGCCGATGGGCGGCAGCGGGCGGTTGGTGGGCCCACGTCATGGCGGCGCGCGCCGTCGCGAGGTGCACGATCACCGGGTGGTCCGCGGGTCGTCCCTTGGCGGCGAAGAGTCGCCGCACGGCACCGGCATTGCGCGCGTCCGCCCCCAGGCCATAGACGGTCTCGGTGGGGAAGGCGACCAGCCCGCCGTCGCGCAGCACGTCGACCGCTCGGGCGACGCCCGCGTCATCGGCAGCGACCAGCATCACGTGCGCGCCCCCGCATCGGCCGTCGCTTCGCGCGACCCGTCGGGCACCCGGCCGGTGGGATGCGCGGCCGAGGCCGTCGGCCGACGCGTCGGCCCGGGAACCGGTCGGGAGCCGAAGGCGCCGCGGTGCGCCGCGGTCGAGCGCCGTCCCCGGCCGACGCGCGTACAGGGGTGCACCAGGGGCGTTCTGTTAAAATTATGGGTCTTGCGACCGTCGTAGTCCGGGAGCGGCCGGGTGGCCGATCTGCGGGTTACCCAACTGCGGGTCGTCTGATTGCGGGTTACCGAGCTACGGGTTGCCCGACGGCGGGCTACGCAGCTGC
>JBDTWB010000118.1:0-12507 GCA_040006895.1 Casimicrobiaceae bacterium
GCCACGATCGGGCCGGCCGCGATGATCGGACCGACGCCGGGAATGGCGAGTCCCAGGAGGCTCGCGGCTAGTCCCGCTGCACCGCCTACCACCCCACCGGTGACCGCGCCGGTGGCCGCACCACTCCGGTCGTGATCCGCGCGTTCGGTCCGGACGCCGTCGGCGTCGGCGGCAATCCGGTCGGCATCCGTCCGGTTGGCATCCGTTGTCTGGTAACGACCATCGACGTTGCTCGCGACGATGCTGACGTCGTTCGCCATGAAACCGTCGTCCTCCAAGTCACGCACAACGCGCTGGGCTTCGTCGTAGCTGTCGAACGAGCCAATGACTGTTTTGATCATGCCTGCCTCCGTATCCTGAAAGCGATTCGTGGTTGCGAGCCTCGCCGGGGCGTCCCTGACCCGCGCGGCGCACCGCGTGCAGCGGCGGAGCAACGGGTTCGGAACGTCGACGCGCTTCCTGCGCATCGATGCGCGTCGTCATGCACGACCTCCTGGCAAGACGGCTAAGCGCACTCGAGGAAACCAACCCCGGCGGGCGCGGTATGACGGTTGAGCATCTTCCGTGCCCGATGCTCAAACCCCGCGCTCGCCCCTCCGGTCGCGGGGCGTGCATTGCAATGCAGGGCACGTGCCGCGCCGAAGCGCAGCGCGCCTCGGGCAAACACCTTTTTGAGCAAGGCGCCTGTACTTTTTACCGCGAATAATCCGGCTGCCCCGGCCGTCAGGAAAACGCAGGCGAACCAACCCAGTGTGTGCGCGCCTGGGTCCGCCCCGACCCTCGGAGTGTGGGCGAGCGCCAAGGCAGGAAAGGCCGGCAGCCCGGACGGGCGGCAATTCTCTGCTGGGGGAATCGCGCCTCGACCGCTGCTTTCGGCCGCCGCCGGAATACGGGCCGCGGCGACGCCCTCTTTGCGCGCATCATGGGCGTGTTTCGCACCCGCGTCGAAGCGCGGCGCGCTGCTGTCCCCGGAGGAGCGCTGATGCCCGCATCCCTGCACGCCTTTGCCGGCTACGGCCTCGCGCTGGAGTACATGATCGTGGATCGCGCGAGCCTCGCCGTGCGGCCGGTCGCGCCACACCTGCTCAAGCGCATGAAAAGCCTGGTCGCCGGCGATGGCACGCATATCGGCTGGTCCAACGAGTTCGTCGCCCACGTGGTGGAGCTGAAGAACGAGCGGCCTTCCACTCACCTCGAGCCGCTCGTCGGCGGCTTCGAGGCGGAGATCGCGCGGGCCAATGCCGCCCTCGCCGAGGACGGCGCGCGCCTGATGCCGTCGGGCATGCACCCATGGATGGACCCGGCGCGCGAGACCACCTTGTGGCCGCACGACCCGGACGGGATCTACGCGGCGTACCAGCGCATCTTCGACTGCCGCAGCCACGGGTGGGCCAACGTGCAAAGCGCGCACCTGAACCTGCCCTTTGCGGACGACGAGGAGTTCGGACGCCTGCATGCCGCCATCCGTCTGGTTCTGCCGATCATCCCGGCGCTGGCGGCGAGCTCGCCGTTCTGGGCGGGACAGCGCGCGCCGTCGCTCGACCAGCGCATGGCGGTCTATCGCACCAATGCTGCGCCGCTCGAGTCCGTCACCGGCGAGGTCGTGCCGGAACCCGCGAACTCCCGCGCCGAGTACGAGTCCCGCATTCTGCAGCCGATGTACGACGAGATCGCCCCGCTCGATCCCGAAGGCACCCTGCGGCACGAGTGGTTGAATGCCCGCGGCGCCATCGCCCGGTTCGACCGGCGGGCTATCGAGATCCGGGTCCTCGACGTGCAGGAATGCCCGCTCGCCGATGTCGCGATCGCCGCCGCAGTCAGTGCCGTGGTGCGCGCGGTGTGGGAACGCGAGGCGCGCCTGCCGCAGGCCCGCAACACGCTCGGGACCGGCGCGCTCGCGGCGGTGCTCGAAGCGTGCGTGCGTCATGGCGAACAGGCACCCATCGTCGATCCGTCGTACCTGTCCATGCTCGGCTACCCGGGACCGCCGTGCCGTGCCGGCGAGCTATGGGCGCACCTCGTCATGGACTGCCCGCCGGACTCCCCGGTGCACACCCCGGCGATCCGCGATGCGCTCGACGTCATCCTCGACGGCGGCCCGCTCGCCAGGCGGCTGGTGCACGCGGTGGGACGGCACGTCACCCACGAGCGCCTGCGCCACGTCTACGCGCAGCTGTGCGATTGCCTGCAAGCGGGCACGATGTTCGTCCCCCACTGACAGTTGCGCGATAGCGACCCGCGCGCCTCCGGGCGCCGAGGCGAGCCTGCCGCGGCCGAGCAGCCACCGACGGCGCGCGCCACGACGGGCGACGATGATCGAATGCCTGTTCGTGGCCGCGGCGCATGGTGCGCCCAAGGACGTTCGGTTCGTGCCGCGCGGCGCAAGCACGTTCGATTCGTGCTGCGCGGCGCATGGTGCGCCCAAGGACGTTCGATTCGTGCCGAGCGCCGCCGGCACGCCCGCGCCGGTCGCGCTTCGCTACACCTGCAGATGGGAAAAGAGCACGGTCGAGAGATAGCGCTCGCCGAACGACGGGATGATCACCACCACCAGCTTGCCGGCGCTCTCGGGTCGGCGCGCGACTTCAAGCGCGGCCCATACGGCCGCACCTGACGAAATGCCGACGAGCAATCCCTCCTCGCGCGGAAGTCGCCGCGCGAGCTCGAGCGCATCGTCGTTGCTGACCCGCACGACTTCGTCGTAGATGCCGGTGTCAAGGATCGCCGGCACGAAGCCGGCGCCGATACCCTGGATGGGGTGCGGACCCTTCTGTCCGCCGGACAGCACCGGCGACGCATCAGGCTCGACCGCCACGATCCGCAGCCCGGGCTTGCGCCCCTTCAGCACCTGGCCCACGCCCGTGATCGTTCCGCCCGTGCCGATGCCGCACACCACGATGTCGACCTTGCCGTCGGTGTCGTTCCAGATTTCCTCCGCGGTGGTGCGGCGGTGGATCTCCGGATTGGCTGGGTTCTCGAACTGCTGCGGGATGAAATAGCGGGCATCGGCTTCTGCCATCGCGCGCGCCTTGCCGATCGCCCCGGTCATGCCCTCGGAGCCCGGCGTCAGGACGAGCTCGGCGCCGTAGGCCTTGAGCAGGAGCCGCCGCTCTCGACTCATGGTCTCCGGCATCACGAAGGCGCAGGCGATGCCCCGTGCCGCGCACACCATGGCAAGGCCGATTCCGGTGTTGCCCGACGTCGGCTCGAGGACGATGGTGTCGTCGCGGATCCTGCCGGCGGCCTGGGCGGCATCGATCATCGCGACCGCGATGCGGTCCTTGACGCTATGCGCGGGGTTGTAGAACTCGAGCTTGGCCGCGACGACTGCACCGGCGCCGGCCGCGACCCGGTTCAACCGCACCAGGGGCGTGTTGCCAATCAGCTCGGTGACATCGTTGGCGATCCGCACGTGCCGCTCCCCTCTTGTCTGGATGAACGCGCAGTATAGCGAGGCCACCGCGCAATCTGCCGACTACTCCCGGCGAGGTTTCGCGGGCGCCACCGGCAGACTGCGATGGCACCGCGTGATCTGCCTCGCCACGATCGGCGAGGTCCTACGGGCGACACCGGCAAAGCCGCGGGCTACCACCGACCGCGGCCCCCTTGATCGCGCCACGATTTGACGGTATCGCGGTCGCGCCGTGTTCGCCAATCGCCCCCCCCTCCGCGAGGCGCAACGGCCTCCCCGTGGCGCCCTGCCCGCAGCGTCATTCCCGCGACTCCGGCTCCGGAACGTCCACGCTCACCCCGTGCACGTGCACCAGCGATCCACCCAGCCACCCCGACACCAGCAGGATGAGGATCGCCGCGATCGACAAGGCGAATGGTGGGCCGGTCCGGGTCGGCTCCATCACCCGCATCCACACGTTGCCCAGGTACATCGCGATGATCGCCACGTTGAGCGCCATGTGCACCAGGGCAATGCGGCGGTGTCGTGGCACCGAAAGCGACAGGAGGTCGATCAGACCCGGGATCGCTGCGAGCACGGCGCCGAGAATACCCGCGATCATGGTGTAGAGCCCGAGCACGAACCACAGATCGGGATGAATGCTGCGGGCGCCGATCAGGTCGCACCCGAGGGAGAAGATCCAGAGGCCGATCGGGATGCTGACCAGCATCGGATGAAGGGGATGCTTGCGGATACTGGCGGGAGTTCTCATGGAATGGTCTGGGGGGGGCGAGAATCGCCGTGCGACAGGGTGCAAGGGGTCGAGCACGTTCCGTCGCGCAGGGGCAACTTTGCACGGACCGGCGGCGCGGGTCAACGCCGCATCAGCGCAACGGGGCACGAATTACGGCGGCGCAATGTCTTGCCGAGCGCAGCAAGGCTCCGTCAATGCACCACATTCCAGTAGAATGCGTCCTTTTTATCGGCGACCGCCCCGGACCTCTGCACGTGACTCCTCTTCGTAAGCCAAAACCCTACGCAGTTCGCAATTCCGCCATCCACGGACGCGGCGTGTTCGCCACGCGCACCATCCGCAAGGGCGCACAGATCATTGAATACCGAGGCCAGCGCACCACCTGGGACCTCGGCAGCGAACGCCAGGGGCAGGACGATGACGATCCCAACCACACGTTCCTGTTCGAGCTCGACGACGGCCGGGTCATCGACGCCAGCGTTCGCGGCAACGCGGCGCGCTGGATCAATCATTCCTGCGATCCCAATTGCGAGGCCATCGAGGACGACGAGGGGCGCGTGTTCATTCACGCGCGGCGCACGATCAAGCAAGGCGACGAACTTGCCTACGACTACCGGCTGCACCTCGACGGGCGCGTCACCAAGGCCCTGCGCGAGGCCTACGCGTGCCGGTGCGGAGCGAAACGCTGCCGCGGCTCGATGCTGCAAGCCAAGAAGAAGCCAAAGGCGAAGGCGCGCACCTAGTCAGAAGCCGGGCGCGCGCAGGGTCCCTGCCGGTTTCACACGTCGGTACGCGTGAGGCACGCGCGGACGAAACGCCGGGCGTGGGACTCGGGTGCAGCCGGATGATCGAACACGTCGCGGGCGGCATTCAGCAGGAATTCCTCGTCCTGCTCGTTTTCCGCGAACCACCGCAACTGCGGCGGAAACGCGCGAATGACCTGGAAGTCGGCTTCCATGTGCGCGATGAACTCCTCGCGGCTCATGCCGAGGTCGCGCGCCTTTGCCGCGTTGCCGATGAACTGCGCCGCCTGCGCGCACTCGTCAGGCTCGGTTGCCGCCGCCCTGGCGGCGTAAGCACTGGCCCCGCACAGCAGGGCCAGGGACAATGGCACCCACCACGGCCTCGGTCTGGCGTTGCTCATCGCAGCCTCCTTGTTGGACCGGACCATGAGCGCGTCGGGAAGGTCCGATGGCGGATTCTTGCGCCGGTCTACGCGCCTGACGGATTCCGTGCATTTCGCGGCTCGACGGTGCAATCTATGTGCCACGCTTCCAAGGCTACCAGTGAACGGCGCGGTCCGTGCATGGTCGAAGTGCCGATGTCCCTCGTCGTGCATCGCAACATCGGTGCGCGACTTCACGCGATCCGAGCCCGCGGTCCAGGAGTCGATGGTTCCCTCGATGCTGCAACGCCATGGAATCGACTGCACGCTCCGCCACTGCCTGGCGCGTCACCGATCGCGTACCCATGCGTTCGGCGCGCTGCCCGCACGGCGATGGGTCGGTCCGCCGGCAGCGCGCAATCGGTGAGGTGAGGCAGGCGATGCGGCGGGACGCCCAGAACCTCCCGCTGTGGCTGGCGCCCGTTCTCCTCCTCCGGAGTGACGCATGATCGAGGCGCTTTCCACCGGTGCGCTGGCGGAGCTGCGGCGCTTTCTGTCGGGACGGGTGCTGCTGGCCTTCGACCTGGACGGCACGCTTGCGCCCATCGCCTCGCGTCCGGAGGAGGCCGTGGTGCCCGACGAGGTGCAACAGCTTCTCGCGGTCCTGTGCGTGCGTACGCCGCTCGCCATCATCACCGGCCGGGCGGTGCGCGATGCCCGACGCATGCTGTGGTTCGTCCCGCGGTATGTCATCGGCAACCACGGCGCCGAAGGTGTCCCGGGCGAGGAGTCGGCGGTGTCGGGCTACACAGCGCTGTGCCGGCGCTGGTGCGCCGACGTCGAGGCCGCACGCGTCCGCGAGCGCATTCCCGGCACGCTGGTCGAGGACAAGGGTTACTCGCTCGCCCTGCACTACCGGCTCACCCGCAACCCCGCCGAAGCGCGTTCGCAGCTCCTTGCCGTGATCGCCGCGCTCTCGCCCATGCCGCGCATCGTCGAAGGCAAGCGGGTGCTGAACCTCGTGCCTCCCGGCGCCCGTCACAAGGGCGAGGCGCTTCGCGCACTGATCGGGCACGCGGCCGCGGACCGGGCCATCTACATCGGCGACGACGTCACCGACGAGGACGTGTTTACCCTGCGACTCCCCGGCGTGCGCACCATCCGCGTGGATCCGGAGGCCGACAGCGCCGCCGATCTCTGTTTGAAGCGCCAGACCGACGTACCGGTGTTCCTGCGCGAGCTTTCGCGGATGATGGCCTCGACACCCATCGCCCCTGCCCGCTATCCATTGACCTGAGGCGGTCGGGCAGCCAAGGCGCGCGCTTGTTTGTTTGCACTCTGCGCCGCGCCGCGTGCAGAATGGCGCCCTTCACGTTGCAGGCATCGAGGTCATGGCGCGCAAACGTCCCGTCGGCAAGGCCGGCACGCTGGTGGTACTGGAGCATTCCTCTCGCGTCCTGGCCGATAATCCGCTCGGCGACCCGAGCGTGCGCAAGCTCGGCGTCTGGCTGCCGGCGCAGTACGACGAGGGCGCGACCCGCGGGCGTGGGCGACGCTTTCCTGTCCTGTGGGACCTGGTCGGCTTCACGGGCTCCGGCCTCGCCCACACGAACTGGCGGCCCTTCGACGAGAACGTTCCGGAACGGGTGGCCCGGCTCATCCACGACCGTCGCATGGGTCCCACGATCCTGGTATTCCCCGATTGCTTCACCAGTCTGGGTGGCAACCAGTACGTCAACTCGTCGGCGGTGGGGCACTACGCCGACTACCTGCTGCGCGAGCTCATTCCCCTCGTCGATCGCGAGTTCCGCACCCTCGCGTCGCGCGAGCATCGCGGCTGCTTCGGCAAGTCATCGGGCGGTTACGGCGCCATCGTGCACGGCATGAAATACGCCAGGCACTGGGGCGCGGTCGCCGACCACTCGGGCGACGCCTTGTTCGACTTCTGCTACTACTGCGACTGGCCCCGTACCTTGAACGAACTCGACAAGTACCGCGATCCGCCGCGCAAGGCGGGCGCCCTCGACGTGCCCGCGGTCAGCCGTGAGCTTTATACCGGGCGCGATGACGGCCGGGTAAAGCGTTTCCTCGAGCATGTCTGGCATAAGGACAAGCTGTCGGAGGCCGAAGGCCACGCGCTCATGAACATCGCCATGGCGGCGACTTACGACCCCGATCCGAAGGCGCCGCTCGGCTTTCGCGTGCCCTTCAACCTCGAGACCGGTGAGCTCCTCGCGGCGCGGTGGAAGGCCTGGCTGCGGCACGATCCCGTCCACCTCGTGACCCGGCACGCCGCCAACCTCCGCTCCCTTGCCGGGATCTATATCGACTGCGGCTGGCGCGACCAGTATCACCTCCACTATGGCGCGCGGCTCCTTTCGCGGCGCCTGGCCGAGGCCGGGATCGACCACCGTTACGAGGAGTTCGACGACAACCACTCCTCGATCGACTATCGCATGGACATCAGCCTGCCGTTCCTCTACCGCGCCCTGAAGCCGTGACTGACCCTGACTGCCCCGACGCCCCCCTCCGGCCGGGAATCTTTGCCGCAGGGCGTGCACTTTTTCCAGCGGCAACGCGGCTCGCCAGCAACCCCAGTCGGCTTGCGCACAGCCCCGCCCGTCCCAAGATGGCCGTTGACGTCCGGCGAATCCGCGCTGGCGCATCGATTGCAAGGATACGTTCCATGGCGACCATTACCGATCACGACGCGCTCCATGCCGTCTGCCCGCAGTGCACCGCGGTCAATCGCGTCGATCCCGCCCGGACCGACGCCAACCCGACCTGCGGCGCCTGCAAGGCGGCGCTCTTCCCGGGTGCCCCGACCGCCCTCACCGCGGCGAGCTTCGACCCGTTCATGACCAAGAACGACTTGCCGGTGATCGTCGACTTCTGGGCCGCGTGGTGTGGCCCTTGCCGCGCCATGGCGCCGAACTTCGCGGCGGCTGCAACCGAGCTCGCCGGGGTGGTGCAGTTCGCCAAGCTCGACACCGAAGCGGAAGCGGGCATCGCCGGGCGCTTCTCGATCCGGGGAATCCCGACCATGATCGCGTTCCGCCACGGTAAGGAAGTGGGCCGGGTGTCCGGCGCGATGAGCAAGCCCGACATCGTGCGCTGGGCACGGGGTCAATAGGAGCGGCCGCGATGCGTTGGGGAGACTTTCGCCGCAGCGACAACGTCGAGGACGTCGGCAGGGGTGGCGGTGGCGGCTTCGGCGCCCCGGTGCGCCTTTCCGGAGGCGCGATCATCGTGGCGGTCATCGCCAGCCTGCTGTTCGGCATCAATCCCCTCGATATGCTGGGTGGCATGATGGGGGCCGGGCCGGAGGTACAGGCCCCGGCGCCCTCGCGCAGCGGTCAGCCTCCGCCCGCGTCGGCGCCGGCGCCGAAGGGCTCGCAGCGCGACTTCGTCGCGGCCGTGCTGGGCTCGACCGAGGACGTGTGGAAGGACGTCTTCAGCAAGATGGGCAGCCGGTACGACCCACCCAAGCTGGCGACGTTCGAGGCCGCCGTGCAATCGGCATGCGGCCGCGCCAGCACCGCAGCGGGACCCTTCTACTGCCCCGCCGACCGCAAGGTCTACCTCGACCTCGCCTTTTTCGCCGAACTCGAAAGGCGCTTCAAGGCGCCGGGCGATTTTGCGCAGGGCTACGTCATTGCCCACGAAGTCGGACATCACGTCCAGAATCTGCTCGGCATCATGGACCAGTTCGCCCGCGAGCAGCAGCGCGGCGACGAGCGCTCGCGCAACGCGCTCTCGGTCCGGCTGGAGTTGCAGGCCGATTGCTTCGCGGGCATCTGGGGTCACTACGTCCAGGGCCTGCAGAAGCTCGATCCCGGCGACCTGGAGGAAGGGCTGCGTGCCGCCTCGGCGGTCGGGGACGACACGATCCAGAAACGCACCCGCGGTTCGGTGGTCCCGGATGCGTTCACCCACGGCTCGGCGGCCCAGCGGGTCCAATGGTTCCGGACCGGTTTCGATTCGGGCGACCTCCGGGCCTGCAACACCTTCAACACCCGCGCGCCCTAATGTGGCGGCGCGGGCCTTGCCCCGCGCCGAGCTTACGATGCGACTGGCGCCCATCCTCTCGCTCCTCCCCCTCCCCTGGTACTCGTAGGGTGCGGGCGCGATCCGGGAAGCGACGCGCGCTGAGTTCGTTGCTTGGGGCTGCGCGCACCGGTCGACCTCGGGCGGCACGCGGTGTGCGCACTGCCAGGCCGATCACCGCCCTCGACCCGGAAGCGGTCGGCAGGGCACTGCAACCCCACCGCGAGGCGGGGATGCGCCGGCTCGCCCTCCTGGATCCCTTCGCCCCCGTGGACGGATTCTTGCAGGCGCGAAACCCTCTATGCCGGGACCGGGGCGCCGCGCGGCCGAAGGCACCGGCGGACTCGACCTGATGCGCGGGGCGTGGACGCCCTGCACGAGCTCTGGCGCCCGCTTGCCTGGTGGATTGCAACCTTCCCGCCCGCGTATCGGCGCGGGGTCTTAGAATGCAACATTTTTACCGTTTGGAGGACTTGCCCATGAAGCATCCCATTCGCCTCGCCCTGGCCGTCGTGGCGGCGTCGTCCATCCTCGGGTCGGGCGCCGCCATGGCCCAGGAGACCGTCACCAAGCCGACCTGCAAGCGTCCGGAGTATCCCGGCAAAGGCGGCACGGAGGTCCAGAAGCGAACGTTCAACAAGGACATCGAGGTTTACGCGGAATGCATCAAGAAGTACGTGGCGGAGCAGCAACGCCTCGCCGACGATCACATCAAGGCTGCCAACTCGGCCGCCTCCGAATACAACACCACGGTCAAGCAGATCCAGGCGGAGATCGATGCCGCGAAGTAGGGATCGGGCGGCGATGGCGCCGGTCGCCGGCGAGGGTACGGAGCCGGGTGCGGCGCCTGCCCCCGGCGGGTCGGTGGCGAGCACGGCCCTCGAGCAGCGGTCGCTGCCGTCAACCGCACCGGCACTTGCCGTGGCGCGCGCCGTGCTCGAGGGTTTCGACCAGCACTACGCGCTCTTCCGGGAGTGTGCACGGGCGGCCAAGCGTTACTTCGAGGCCGGCAACTGGCTCGCGATTCAGCACGTCGGCCGCGATCGCATCGACTTCTACGACCGTCGCGTCGAGCAAACCGCCGAGGGCATCGACCGCGACCTCCAGTCGACCGGGCTCGACCGGACTTCGGACGCCCTATGGGAGGAAGTGAAGCTCCACTACATCGGCCTCCTCATCGAGCACAAGCAGCCGGAGTGCGCGGAAACGTTCTTCAACTCGGTGTCGGTGAAGATCCTGCATCGCGCGTATTTCCATAACCGCTTCATCTTCGTGCGGCCGGCGATCTCGACCGAGCACATCGATGCCGATCCTCCTTCCTACCGCAGCTACTATCCGCTGCAGCAAGGTCTGCGCCAGGCGGTGATCGACGTCGTGCTGGACACCCGGATCGAACTGCCTTTCGCCGATTTCCGGCGCGATCTCACCCATCTGCTGCGAGCATTCCGCGCGCGCTTTCCGCGGCCCTTCCGGCTCGAAGCGAACCACCAGGTGCAGGTGCTGCAGAGCCCTTTCTTCCGCAACCAGACCGCGTACATCGTCGGCCGGGTCGTCAACGGCCCGCACGTGTATCCATTCGTCGTGGCGGTCAAGCACGACCCCGAGGGCAAACTCCGGCTGGACGCGCTGCTCACGTCGGAACGCGACCTCGGCGTATTCTTCTCCGCGAACCGGGCTTACTTCCTGGTCGACATGGAAGTGCCGTCGGCCTACGTCGAGTTCCTGCGCCCCTTGCTGGCGGACAAGACCGCCGCCGAGCTCTACACCATGGTCGGCCTGCAGAAACAGGGCAAGAATCTCTTCTTCCGCGACTTCCTGCACCACCTGCGGCACTCGCGCGACAAGTTCATCGTCGCCCCCGGCATTCGCGGCCTGGTGATGACGGTGTTCACCCTGCCGTCGTATCCCTACGTGTTCAAGGTGATCCGCGACCGCATCTCGGCGACCAAGGACACCGACCGCGAGCGGGTTAAGCAGAAGTACACCCTTGTCAAACGCCACGACCGGGTCGGACGGATGACCGACGTGCTGGAATATTCCGAGGTGGCGTTTCCCCGCGACCGCTTCTCCGCCGAGCTGCTCGCCGAGCTCACCCACGTCGCGCCGTCGGTGCTCGAGCACGACGGCGAGCACATCGTGGTCAAGCACCTCTACATCGAGCGGCGGATGACGCCGCTCAACATCTATCTCGAGGCCGCGGACCAAACCCAGCGCGGGCACGTGATGCGCGAGTACGGCGACGCCCTCAAGGAACTCGCCGCCGTGAACATCTTCGCCGGCGACCTGCTGTTCAAGAACTTCGGGGTGACCCGTTACGGGCGCGTGGTGTTCTACGACTACGACGAGATCGAATACCTGATCGCATGCAACTTCCGGCGCATGCCGACGCCGCCCGAAGGCCAGGACGAGATGGACGGCGAGGTGTGGTACCCGGTGGGTGCGGCCGACGTGTTTCCCGAGGAATTCGCCACCTTCCTGCTCACCGATCCTCGCACCCGGTCCGCATTCCTGGCCCATCATGCCGACCTGCTCGGGCCCGAATGGTGGCAGGCAACCCAGCGCGAGATCGCGACCGGACGGCTGACCGAGGTGCTTTCCTATCCCGATGCCATCCGCTTCCCCCCCAAACCCGCGCACCATGCTGCGCCGAGTGCGAGCCATGCCACCGACGAACGTCCGGCCTGACACCCTTCGCCACCTCGCAGCATGGTTACTGCTCGGCGCCCTGCTCGGCGGATGCAGCAACAAGCCCACCAAGGAAGAGGAAGAGGCGGCGCGCAACACCTTTGCCTGCGAAAGCGTTGCCGACCGCATCGTCATTCGCTTCGACCGCGGCGAAGCGCGCCTGCTGCTGCCAGGTGGCGACCGCGTGACCCTTTACCAGGTGCCGTCCGTCTCCGGGATACGCTTTACCAACGGTTCGATGGACCTGCGCGGCAAAGGCACCGACCTCCAGCTCGGGCGTGACGGCAACCCGCCCGTGCCGCTCAAGGATTGTGCGTTGCTGACGCCCCCCAAGGCGCCGTGAGATGCGGGCAGCCGGAAGGCTCGCGCATGGCTGCACGGGCGCCCGGGTCCGCTTCCGCCGCACGAGCCGTACGGAGCCGTACCGAGCCGCACGTGCCGTATGAGGGCATGAGCCGCACGTGCCGCACGAGCCGCATGAGCCGCATGAGCCGCATGAGCCGCATGAGCCGCATGAGCCGCATG
>JBDTWB010000119.1:0-12411 GCA_040006895.1 Casimicrobiaceae bacterium
CGCGCCTCGATTACCGGTTTCGCATCCGGCTGCCCGAAGCGTGACGCGCCTCGCTGCCACCGTCCTGCTCGACCTCGACGGCACGCTCTCCGACAACTACGTCGGCATCGCCGGGTCGATCCGCCACGCCCTCGCGGCGCTGGGCGTGGCCGACGTCGCCGACGCCGAGCTGCGCGGCTGCGTCGGGCCGCCGTTGCGGCATTCCTTCGCGCGCCTGCTCGATACCGCGGAGGCCCCGCGAATCGAGCAGGCCCTGGCGCTCTACCGCGACCGCTATCGCGACGTCGGCTGGCGGGAGAACGTGCTCTACGAGGGTGTGCCCGAAGCGCTCGCGGCGCTGGCCCGCGCAGGCTGCACGCTGTACCTGTGTACCTCCAAGCCGCAGCCGTTCGCCGAGCGCATCGTCGCGCACTTCGGACTCGACGTCATGCTCGCCGGCGTCTACGGTGCGGATCTCGCGGGAGCGTACGACGACAAGAAGCTGCTGATGCGGCATCTCATCGCGACCGAGGGACTCCATCCCGGCAGGTGCGTCATGGTCGGCGACCGTTACCACGACATGCACGCCGCCGCCGCCAACGGGCTGCCTGCCATCGGCGTGCTCTGGGGTTATGGCAGCCGGCAGGAGCTCGCCGAAAGCGGCGCCGCGTACCTCATCGACGCACCGGCCGGGCTGCTGCCGGCGGTGGCGCGCGTTCTCGGCGCGGCTCTGCCCGTTTCCGCCACGGCCGACCCGCGCTGACGCCGACGTCGTGCGCGGGGGCCAGCCGCTGGCACGGCGCGGATCCGCGCGCGCGGCGCAGGCGGCGATCGGCTCGGCCGCCTCCTAGAGCTCCGCGTGGGTGTAGATCCGGCCTTGCTCGACCGTGCCCTGCACCAGTCGCTCGACGATGCGGACCGCAACCTCCTTGGG
The DNA here is from genome assembly GCA_040006895.1 of Casimicrobiaceae bacterium. GTDB lineage: Bacteria > Pseudomonadota > Gammaproteobacteria > Burkholderiales > Casimicrobiaceae > CAIWHR01. The sequence continues at coordinate 914 of JBDTWB010000119.1, forward strand.
GTCCTTGAGGAGGTTATTGGCCTTGAAACCGCGGAAGAGGTCGACACTCGGGAACTGCGCAGGATCGCGACTACGCAGGTAGGCCTGCATGCCCGTGTCGAATATGCCGGGCCGGACCCCGATGCTCTCCACGCTCGCGTGGTCCGCGGCAAGGGACTTGGTGAGCATCTCCAGCGCTGCCTTGGAAACGCAGTAGGCGCTGCTCCCGGCGATCGCCGACTGCGCGGCGCCCGAGGAGACGTTGATCACCCGCCTTGCGGTGTCGCCGCCCGCGAAGGCGCGACAGAAAAGGTCGACGAGCACCATCGGCGCGGTGACGTTGGTGGCGATCGCCATCTCGAGATCCGCGGCGTCGATCGACCCCAGCACGCCGGCCGGCGCCGCGATCGCGGCGTTGTTGACTAGGGTCACGGCGGTCGGCTGTCGGCCCGCGAGCTCGCGCAACGCCGGCGTCACCGCCGCCGCGATCAAGGCCGGCTTGGAGAGGTCGCACTCCACGAACTGGTAGCGCGCCCCACGCAGCGCCATGCTCGAGATCCGGCCGATACCGAGTACCGAGAAGCCGCGGGCGAGGAGCTCGACCACGATCGCCTCGCCCAGGCCGCGCGAAACACCGGTCACGATGGCGGCCTGCATGTTGGTGGCGTTCATGGCATCGGTTCCGGGGTGGAAGCAGCGTCGGGTGAGCAGAGCATGCCACGATCCGGGGCGCGGCGGGCGCAGCTCCGTTGGTTGTGGCCGCGCTTCATGGATGAAGAAGCAAGGGACGGAAGACGCGCGTATCGGCGAAGCGCGCGCCGTGCGGATCGGGCTTCGACCAGCCTGGCCACGCCATCACCGGCAGGGGCAGCAACGTCGCCGGGGCGAGGGACGGCCTCGCCGCGCGGAGCCATCCCGCCGCGGCCGAATCGGCCGCCGCCGGCAGGTTGCCGTCGATCGGCAGCGCCGGCACCTCGATCACCAGCGCCTTGGCGGTCAGCGACGGGAACGGCCGCGCCAGCGCCGCGATGAGGCCATGCCCCAGTACCACGATGCGCAGGTCGCGGGCCACGTCGTCGCGGCAGCCGTGGAAGAGCGCATGCCACGCGCGCGCCCGCCACGCCGCCACCAGATCGGGACGCGTCGACAGCACGATCACCCCGAACTCGTCGAGGAGAGTCGCTGCATCCCGCGCCGGGCCGCGGCCGATGCCGCGTTCCGCCGGGACGCGTTGGTCCGGGCCATGGCAGTGGATGGCGGTAAGCGCCGCCTTGGTGGCCGGCAGCATCAGCCAGGACAGCGCGTTGCAGGCGTCATGGCGATCGCCCGGGCGGGTTACGACCTCGCCCATGTCATGGATGCGTCGCTCATAGGCCAGTGCGTCGAGCCGTTCCTCGGCAGCGACGAACTGCAGTGGCCGCCCCTCCCCGATCACGACCGCGGCCGCATTCGCCCACGTATTGAACGCCACGGTGCCTGGCACCGCGTGCGCTGCGCCGGCCAGGAAGTCGACGATGTCCAGGCCTTCGCGGGCATACGCATCGCCGAACCGCCCGGCCAACGCATCGAGGGCGGGATGGAGCCGCAACCCGGGGCTGCCGACCCGGACGCCGGTCGTCATGTCCTGCCGCCGAGCATCATCATCACCAGCACGGCGATGACCACGAGCAGGACCAGGAAGGCGATCTTCCATGGGCTCTTCGGATACTCGCCGCGAATCGCACCCGTCACCCCGTTCATCACGCATTGGAACGTGCGCGCACCGTAGGTGTAGCGAACCAGCCAGACCGGGGCGAGCATGTGCTTGAACGTCTGGCCGGCATAGTCGGCGTGCACGACCAGGTTCCGATAGGTGTCGCCCGGGATCTGTCCGGCACACAGCGTCTCGACCTTGGCATCCATCGCGGCGCGCGCCCGTTGGGCGGCCGCGGCGAGGTCGATCTGATAGCGCTCCACCACCCAGCCCGCCACATAGCCCGGGGCGTAGGGCTGGAGCTCTACCGTCGGGAACGGCTCGACGCCGCGCATCAGCGCCGGATGGACCCCCACGGACGCACAGACGAGGTCGTCGTCGAAGCAATGCTCGAGCGATCCGGACGCGGGCTCCCAGCGCACGTGGCGCACCGACCGCGTTTCGGGCCGGCCGTTCACCATCACGGTTTCGGTGGTGGTGTAGTAGTGCCCGGCGTCGGCGCTCCACGCGGCGCGCACCGCGGCATCGAAGGTCCAGTAGGGCAGGTAGGCACCGCGCGCCGTGTCCGTGAGGGCACGGCGCTTCAACGCACCGGGCGCAAGCCACAGCCGCCCGTACCACGCGCGGATCGCATCGCGCGCCTCCGTTTCCGCGATCCGCAACGGCAGCACGCTCTCGGGGGTGAATGCCGCGCCGCTGGACTCGTAGGGCACGAGCTGCGCCGCCCCGCAGAACGCGCACTGCTGCGCCTGCCGGGCCGGATCGAGCACGGAGATGGCATTGCAGCTTCGGCACAGCACCTCGCGCTTGGCATCCTGCCAGCCACCGCGCGCACCATCCGCACGCGCCAACGCCGCCACGAGATCGTGCTCGACGATTCTGCCGGGCTGCCCCGGTGCGGCGTCGGAGGCCGTGCCGCAGTACGGGCACACGAGCAGCTGGCGCTCGGGATTCCAGATGGCCTCGCCGCCGCACGCCGGGCAGGCGAACTTGGCAAGCGCGATCGCGTCCGGCGCCATGGCGGCGGCGCGATCAGCGGATGAAATAACCGATCACCCGCCACGTGCCATCGGCCTCGCGCTCCAGGGTGACGGTTTCGTGGCCTTCGGAGCGCCGCTCGAACGCCGTGCGGAACTGCACCAGGGCGTAGTCGCCGGCCGGCACATTGGGAAACGTCGACTCGAAGCGAGTCGACACCGCCGCGCGCTGCTGCGTCGCGCCGAGTGGCGATCGGGTATCGCGCAGCGCCTTGGTCCAGGCTTCGGCAGTGAGGGCATTGCGAAACTTCGCCCCCGCGAGCTTCCAGGTGGCGTTGCCATCGAGGCGGTCGGCGTGGCCGAGCCAGGTCCGGGCATCGGCCTGGACCTGGGTCGCGCGCGTGTCTTGCGCGCCGGGCGATCCGAGCCAGCCGAGCGCCATGCCACCGGCGAGGATCGCGACCGATATCGCCCGCCACGCACCGCGCAAGGTGCGGCTCACGAGTTGATGAAGGCGTCGATGGCGGCGCGGGTGACCCGCCACTGCGCGCCGATTCGCTTGCCCTTGAGATCGCCGGCCTCGAGGCTCGCCAGCACGTCGGACTCTTCCACCCCCAGCAGCCTCGCGGCTTCCGCCGGACCGAGCAGGTCGAGGCCGGGCGCAGCGGCGGCTGGCGGTACAACCCCGACCCCTGGGGTCGCTTGCCCGGCAATCCCACCGGGTTGGTTCATCATCTCGCGGGCCATCGCCATGCCCACGGCCATTTCCGCGCCGACGCCCGCCGCGCCGGCGCCACCACGCGCGAAGCCCTGGCCCATCTGGTACTTGACGTAGTCGTTCAGGCTGCCGACCGCCGCCATGCTCGAGCGCTTGTCGATCGCCTCTTCCACCTCCGCCGGCACCGATACGTTCTCGACGATGAAGCTCGTCATCGCGAGGCCGTATTTTTCGCCGAGCACGGGATTGATGAGCGGCAGGAGTGCGAGGCCGAGCTCGCCATAGCGGGCGGCGACATCCAGGGCGGGAATCCGGGCGGAGGCAAGGGCGTCGGAGAACACGCTGACGATGCGCGAGCGCATGGTGTCGTTGAATTCGTCGAGCCGAAAGTGATCGTCGGTCCCGGCGACCTCCTTGAGGAACTTCTCGACGTCGACGATCCGGAAGTCGTAGGTGCCATAGGCGCGCAGGCGCACGATGCCAAAGTCCGCGTCGCGCATCATCACTGGATTGGCGGTGCCCCACTTGTTGCCCGTGAAAACCCGGGTCACGACGAAGTAGACGTCCGCCTTGAAAGGGCTTTCGAGGGCGTACTTCCAGCTACGCAGGTTGGTGAGTACCGGGATATTGTCGGTGGTGAGGGTGTGCTTGCCGGGACCGAAGCGGTCGCCAAATGCACCCAGGTACACGAACTGGGCGACCTGCGACTCCCGCACGATCAGCTGCGCGCCGTTCTTGATCTCCTTGTCCTCGTCCGGGAAACGGTAGGACAGGGTGTCCCGCGAGTCGTCGGTCCACTCGATGACGTCGATGAACTGCTTTTTCAGGAAATCGATGATCGCCATGGACAATCCTCCGGAATCCGGTGCTGATTATTTCGCCTTCGCAGCCTTCGCAGCGCCACCGGCCTGCTTGGCGGCGCCTTGCGCTCCGACGGCGGGCTTCGGGGCAGATGCGCCCGTGCTGGCGCCCGTCGTGCCGGTGGGTGCGGCACCTGTTGGACCCGCTGCACCTGTTGCACCCGCCATCCCCGCGTTCCCCTTGGCCGGGCCCGCAAGTTTCGCAGCCTCCGCTTCGGCCTGCTTGAGCTCGGTCTCCAGCCGCGGCGCCGGCAGGGCACCGGGGATGATGCTGCCATCGGCGAACACCAGGGTCGGGGTGGCGTTGATGCGCAGCTTCTGGCCCAGCGCCAGCGTCTTCTCCAGGGGGGTCTCACATTCGCCGGCGTTGTCCGGCAGCTTCTTCGACGCGAACCACGCGTCCCAAGCCGCCTGACGATCGGGTGCGCACCAGATGATCCGGGTCTTGCGCGCCGCATCGGGATGCAGCTGGTCGATGGGATAGACGAACGTGTAGATGGTCACGTTGTCGATGTTCTTCAGCTCCTTCTCCAGCCGATCGCAGAACGGACAATCGGCATCGGAGAACACCGCGAGCTTGCGCGCGCCCGTGCCCTTGACCTTTTTCATCGCGAGCTCGAGAGGCAGCTCGCTCCACGCGATCCGGTTCAGCTTGCGCAGGCGCTCCTCGGTGAGGTTGCGCTTGCTATCGGCATCGTAGAGCGCTCCGACGAACACGTAGCTCACCTTGGCGTCGGTATAGACGATCTGGTCGTCGAATTGCACCTCGAACAGGCCCGGTGCGCCGCTTTTCGCCACGCCGCCGATCGTCGCTCCGGGAAATTTCTGTTCGAGGAGCTTCTTGATCGCGCCGGCTTCGACGCTGGCGACGGCGGTCGACGCGGCGCCCGGCATCGTGGTCGCCGCGGGAGCGGCGGATTGCGGCACGGTTTCCGCGCCGAGGGGGTGCGCGATGACGGCCAGCAGCGCCAGCCCGCGCATTGCGTAGGTGAGTTTCATGATGGTTCTCCAGACGGCATGAGCGAGGCGAAGCCCCCGGGTTGATGGATCAGCGCAGGGCCGGCTCGGCCAAGGCGCGCTTGATGAGGGGCAGGCGATCGACCGCCGCGAGGCCGAGATTGCGGGCGGTGCGCAGCCACGGCGAAGTCGCACCGAACAGGCGCGCGAGGCCATCGGTGACCAGGTGCATCGCCTGCACGGGCTCGGCACGCAGGCGCGCGTAGCGATCCAGCAGGCACGGGGTCGCCGGATCCTCGATGACACCGCGCATGCGCAGGGTAGCCGCGAGCACGTCGGCATCGCCGAACCCCAGATTCACGCCTTGTCCTGCAAGCGGATGCACGCCGTGCGCGGCATCGCCCACCAGCGCGAGGCGATGGGCCACGACGGTCGGCAGACGCAGTGCAGTCAGCGGGAAGCCCGCCGCCGGCGTCAGCGGCGAAAGTCGGCCGAGCGCGTTGGCGCCGGCGATCTCGACGCGTTGCGCGAGGCTCGCACCGTCGAGTGCGAGCAACTCGATGGCGAGCGCTTCGGGGGCCGACCAGACCATCGACATCCGCCGTCCCGGCAGCGGCAGCCATGCAAGCACACCGCCGTCGGCGAGGAACCACTGCGAGGCGCGACCGTGGTGGGCCCGCTCGCATGCGAAGTTGGCGACCACGGCCGACTGGCCGTACGGTCGGGGCGGCACGATGAGACCGGCTGCTTCCCGGACCCGCGAGCGCAGTCCGTCGGCACCGACCACGAGCCGGGCCGCCACGCGCGTGCCATCGGCGAAGCGGACCTCGGCATGATCGGCCGACCACTCGATGCCGGCGAACTCTGCAGGTGCAAGGACCATCGCTCCGGTTGCGCGCACCAACGGCACCAGGGCGGCACGCAGCGTGCGCTCCTCCACGATCCACGCCAGCGCGCGCTCGCCGAGATCGTAGGCGCTGAACTCCAGGATGCCGTCGCCATCCCCCTGGATGCGCATCGACTCGATCGCCTGCACCCGCTCGCACGCGACGTGCTGCCAGGCGCCAATGCCGCGCAGGAAGGTGGCGCTGCCGGGACTCACCGCATAGACCCGCGGGTCCCAGGCGTCGGGGTCCGCAGGCAGTTCCGGGGTTTCCACCGGCGCGCGATCGGACAGGGCGACCGACAGTCCCGAGTGCGCCAGCGCCGCGGTGAGCGCGAGGCCGACGAGCCCCGCGCCGACGACGAGCACGTCGACGGTGGAATCCGGCGGCGACGTCGTCACGGGGCCGGCAGCACTTCGATCACATGCTGCTGGTTGGTGTAGATGCACAGGTCGCCGGCAATGGTGAGCGCTTGCTTCACGATGGCTTCGGCAGGCAGTGTCGTGTGATCGAGGAGCGCCCGCGCCGCCGCCAGGGCATACGGGCCGCCCGAGCCGATCGAGACGATGCCGTACTCCGGCTCCAGGACATCGCCGTTGCCGGTAATGATCAGCGAAGCACTATGGTCGGCGAGGGCAAGCATCGCCTCGAGCCGGCGCAGGATGCGGTCGGAACGCCAGTCCTTGGCGAGCTCGACGGCGGCGCGGGTGAGATGGCCCTGGTGCTTGTCGAGCTTCGCCTCGAAGCGCTCGAACAGCGTGAAGGCATCGGCGGTGGCGCCGGCGAAGCCCGCGAGGACGCGATCGTTGTGCAAGCGGCGGACCTTGCGGGCCGTCGCCTTCACCACGACGTTGCCAAGGGTGACCTGGCCGTCACCGCCCAGGGCGACGGCGCCGTCGCGGCGCACGGAAAGAATGGTCGTGCCGTGAAAAGTTTCCATGGGGGATGCGCCCCGGCGGAGCGAGAGGCTCGCAATCCGGCGGCTACTGCTTCAGGCCGCCTTGCGGGCGAAGAGTTCGACGGAAATGCCCACGAGGAGCAGGAGCGCCCGCACGATCGGCGTGGCACCGACGATCTGCACGGTCTTTTGCTTGGTTTCCAGGCGCTGGACCGCGTTGGCGAGTGCACCGCCCGCGACGAAATCGATGCGCTCGACCTGGGCCATATCCAGCAGCACGCTGCTGCGCGGCTGCGCGAATTCCAGAAGCTGGGCGACGGCCTCGGGCGACGGCCCCTTCACTTCGCCCGACCAGGCGATGGCCTCCATGTCGCCGCGACTGCGCGACGGGCGCTTGGGCGGAGGCGGAGCCTGCGGCAAGGGCGGCTCCCACGAAGGGGGAGACACCTCGAAGGTCACGGCGAACTCGACGGCGCGGTCGTCGAACGTCGGCTGCTCGCCATGCCACTGCAGGAGTTCGAGCAGCAGCAGCCACGCGCCCTCCCCCGCTTCACGACCCTCGTTGGCCCGTCGCTGCAGGCGCTCGCGCAATCCCTCGGAACGCGCGATCGCGAGCCCGACGCGACGTCGGCGCGCTCCCGCGAGGGCGGCCGCGAGCCGATGCGCGCCGGCATCGTCGCAGTCGGTCACGGCCGAGAGATCGAGCGTGGCCTCCCGGGCGCCGTCACCGAGCCGGTGCAGGGCATCGATCTGCGGCGCGCTCGCGTCAGTCAGCACGCCGGTCAGCGCGATAGTGCCGGCGCGCGTGGCGTCCCGCCGGCCCGGTCCCGGGGCGCCGAGTTCCTCCCACGAGGGCGCCGAGCGCTCGAACTGCACGACGTACTGCAACGCGAGGCGATCGAACGATGCGCGGTCGCCGGCCCGACAGAGGAGATCGAATAGCGAGAGCCACGCCAGCGCCGACTCCCTGGCCTCGGGATCCTCCACGACCGCGCCCTCGAGCATCGCCCGTGCGGGAGCGGCCTGGTTGCTGGCGAAGAGCAGGGCCGCGTTCTCCAATGCACCGCACAAGCCGTTGCTGCTCGAATCGAGGGAAATCGCCGGCATTGCGGGACGGCCGACGACACGGTCGCCGGAGGGGGCGAACGGGGCGGACGTCGTCGGCGCCTCGGCCGCGCGCCCGGCGATCTGTTTCACGACCTCGCGGGCCGAGGGAGGACGTGCCCCTGGCGCCGCAGCCCTGAGCTTGGGCTCGGGCCTGGTCAGCGTCGGCTTTTTGGCGGGAGGCTTGGAGAATAGCGCCATGGTTGGGTACGACAACGCAGTCGGTACGCGCATGCCCGCGGCATGCCCGTACCGATTATCGGCTGCGGGTGGGGGATGGACAAGACTGAATCACATGCGACAACGGCCGGGGACGCCGGCCGTTGTCTGCGCGCTGCAATGCCCTGCCCCGAGACCGCGCGGCATGCCGCCACCGAACCCCGGCAGGGGGCGGCTCAGCGCCGGGAGAGGTTTTCGTTCGCAAAGTCCCAATTGAGCAACTTGTCGATCACAGCATTGACGTGATCGGGACGACGATTCTGGTAATCCAGATAATACGCGTGCTCCCAGACGTCGATGGTGAGCAGCGCGCGCTCGCCACGGGCCATCGGCGTATCGGCATTGGCGGTCTTCACGATCTTGACCTTGTCGCCGTCGGCGACCAGCCACGCCCACCCGGATCCGAACTGGGTGACCGCTGCGTTGGCGAATTCCTGCTTGAACTTGTCGTAGCCGCCGAAGGCCGCATCGATCTTCGTGGCGATATCGCCACTCGGCTTGCCGCCGCCCTTGCCCCGCAGGCCGTTCCAGTAGAACGTGTGATTCCAGACCTGCGCGGCGTTGTTGAAGATCCCGGCCTTGTCGGCCTTGCCGGCGGCAGCCTTCACGATGTCCTCGAGCGACATACTCTCGAACTCGGTGCCCGCAACCAGCTTGTTGAGGTTGTCGACGTAAGCCTTGTGATGCTTGCCGTAATGGAACGAGAGCGTGTTGGCCGAGATGACCGGGTCGAGCGAGTTCTCGGGAAACGGCAGCGGCGGAAGGGTGAAGGGTGCGGCCATGGAAATGCTCCTTGGAAAGGCTTCTTCGGAGAGCGGCGCGGCGGGCCCTGCACGAGTCCCGCGCGCGTCGGTTTGAACGCTCGCGGGCGGTGCACGAGCCCCGTCGGCGAGCACCCGCGAAGGCGGGTCAGTCGCCGTAGAGCTTCTGCACGCGCTCGCGACGCTCCTGCGCTTCGAGCGACAGCGTGGCGGTCGGCCGCGCCAGGAGTCTAGGCACCCCGATGGGCTCGCCAGTCTCCTCGCAATAGCCGTAGCTGCCGTCCTCGATCATACGCAGCGACTTTTCGACTTTCTTGAGCAGCTTACGTTCCCGGTCGCGGGTTCGCAGCTCGAGGGTGTATTCCTCCTCGAGGGTGGCGCGGTCGGAGGGATCGGTCGTCACCTCGTTCTCGCGCAGGTGCTGGCCCGTATCGTCGGCGTTGAGCAGGAGCTGCTCGCGGAGTTCGACCAGCCGCTGCCGGAAAAAGGCAAGCTGCGCCTCGTTCATGTAGTCCTTCTCGGGTGCGCGAAGCAGCTCCTCTTCGGTCAAGGACTTCGGCTTCTTCGCCGCGGTTGCCTGGGCGGTTGCATTCTTGGCCATACGCTACCTCGGTTGTCTCGTCTCGACGCCTGCTGCGCGGGGTTGCGCCCTCTACTGCCGTTGATTCCCCTACGACCGTTTGTTGTTTCTACTACCGTTGTTTCCCTGCTACCGTCGTTTTCCCTGCTAGCGCTGCTTGTTCTGGGTTGCCGTTTTCTTCACTGCCGTTTTCTCGTCATTGCAGTTTCCCTTCACTGCAGTTTCTCTTCACTGCCGTTTCTCTGCACTGCCGGTTTCTCTGCAACTGCCGGTTTCTCTGCAACTGCCGTTCTCCCTGCAACTGCCGTTGTTTACCCGACTGCCGTTGGCCCTTCGCCTTCGCTTCGACGAAGCGCTGTCACGACAGCGTCTGACCCGAGCCCTTCGGCATCTGCCCCGGCCGCACGCCAGTCAACGTTGCAGCGAGGCCTTCGGCACACCTTCCTCGGCGCGGGTGACCCCGGGGCGCCCATCTTTCACCGGGCACCGCGGGAACGCAATGCCAACGCGCCGGACCTTTTGTTCGGTCACCGATGATGGCCGTGGAAAACCCGGCATTATACCCTGCGATCGCATTTCCCCGCCACCCGCCGTGGAACCTGACGGAGTCGACCAGCTTCGATGAACGGTACAATCGGCAGCGGTAGGCGCATGCGCGTCCCGCGCCCGGATCTTGCCCAACACCCGTCGTTTTGCCGATGACTTCCGAACGTCTCGTCCTGCGCCAGCCTGACGACTGGCATCTGCACTTGCGCGACGGCGCCGCCCTGGTCGACGTGACGCGGGCGACTGCGCGGGTGTTCGCGCGTGCCCTGGTGATGCCCAATCTCAAGCCGCCGGTGACGACCACGGAAGCGGCAGGCGCTTACCGGCAGCGCATTCTCGATGCCCTCCCTGGGTCGACCCGGTTTGCGCCCCTCATGACGCTATACCTGACTGACGAGACGGCGCCGGCGGAGATTGCGCGCGCCAAGGCCGCGGGCCACGTGCTTGCCGTCAAGTATTACCCGGCCGGGGCGACGACCAACTCGGCCTCCGGCGTCACCGCCATCGAGCGCGTGCTACCGGTACTCGAGGCCATGCAGGCGCAGGGCATGGTGCTCGCGGTGCATGGCGAGGTCACCGACCCGGAGGTCGACGTATTCGATCGCGAGCGGGTGTTCATCGAGCGCACGCTCGAGCGCATCGTGCGCATGTTCCCGGCCCTCAGGATCGTGCTGGAGCACGTCACCACGGCCGAGGGGGTGGCCTTTGTGGCGGAATCCGGACCGACTGTCGCGGCGACGCTCACGCCGCAGCACCTCATGTACTCGCGCAATGCGCTGCTGGTCGGTGGCGTGCGCCCGCACCTCTACTGCCTGCCGGTGCTGAAGCGCGAGCGCCATCGGCTGGCGTTGGTCGATGCGGCCATGAGCGGCTCGCCGAAGTTCTTCCTCGGCACCGATTCGGCCCCGCACGCGCGGCATACGAAGGAGCATGCCTGCGGTTGCGCCGGGTGCTACTCGGCGCACGCCGCGCTCGAGCTCTATGCGGAGGTGTTTTCGGCCGCGGGACGGCTCGACGCGCTGGAGGATTTCGCCAGCGCATTCGGCGCCGATTTCTATGAGATTCCGCGCAACGCAGGCACGGTCACCCTCCGGCGCGAGCCGTGGACGGTGCCGTCGACCTATGCCTTCGGCGGCGACGAAGTCGTGCCCCTGATGGCAGGGGAGACCGTCCAATGGCGGGTCGAGACCGAGCCGTAGGGCCGGCGGCGCGGCAGCGTAGCGAGCAGTCGATGCTGCCGTCGGTGTCTACCGACCCGCCGTCTACTGACCCGCCGTCTACTGACCCGCCGTCTACTGACCCGCCGTCTACTGACCCGCCGT
>JBDTWB010000120.1:0-12392 GCA_040006895.1 Casimicrobiaceae bacterium
CGCTGACGGTGCCGGCGGGGCGGCGGCTCCCACCTGTGGCGTTGCAGGGTCGGCGGCCTGACCCGGCATGGACGACGAAGCGGTGGTCGCGCTGGCGAACCCGGACCCCGGTCTCGCGGCATCAGTCCCGGTTGCCGCAGCTTTCGCAGGCTGATAGGAAAGGCCGCGGCAGGTGAGGTGCTGCAGGGCCAGCGGATCCTGGATCAACGGGGTATAGCGCCAAACTTCCCGGCCCGTCGTGGCGTCGAGCGCGATGACGGCCTGGTGCGGGGTGCACAGGTAAAGACGATCGCCGACCTTGAGCGGCGTAACTTCGAAGGTCGTCTCGTTCGGATCGCCTGGCCGGCCACGCATGTCGCCGGTTCGGAACTGCCACACGACCTCGAGACCGGTGACGTTCTCGGGCGTGATCGCGCTCAGCGGCGAGTAGCGCTGGCCGAAGCTGGTGCGGCCATAGGCCTGCCATTCATCCGGCGGCACGCCGCGGATGGGCGTGCCCGCCGCGGTCAACTGGCCCTGCGACGGTGGCAGCGTGCCGTCGATCGAATGCGGATCGCGTACCCACGTGATGACCGCGACCACCGCGAACGCGACGAGCGACAGCGTCAGCGCAAGGCCCCCGCCCGTGCGCCACGACGTGCGTGGTGCGAGGTCCTCGCGACGGATTTCGCGGTCGTCGTCGATCGGTCCAAGGGTCCGGTAGCCCAGCCTGCGGGTGATCCAGGGCGCGACGAGCAAGAGTCCGATCAAAAAAAGCGCGTCCAGTCGCGCTGCCAACGGCCACCAGTCGAGCCCCGACTCCCAGATCGCCCAGGCAAGCGTGCCGGCGACGAGCAGGGCATGGACCCACAGCGCCGCCGGCGAGCGTGCGATGAGCAGCACGCCCGTCAGCAGCAAGCCCGCTCCGGCTACGACGTAATACCAGGTGCCGCCGAGGCTCGCGAGATAGCCGCCTGCCGCCGCGACGACGACACCCGCGAGGCTCAGCAACACCCCGACAGCACCGGCGAAGCCGGCAAGGCGCGAGCGGTGATGGGTCGCCATGTGTTTCCCTGTCGTGGTGGAATTGCCCGATCGCCGCACACCATCCGCGCCCGGCGGGCCGGGCGCGCTTTTGGGCAATAGTTTCGTGGCGCGGTGCGCAACATCGACCGGAAAGTGCGGGCACCGCGTGCGCAGGACGTGTTCTTGGAGGGCAGACCGCCTGCGCACCGGATAAGTTTCGCCACAAGCGCGAACGACCCGCGAAACCGCGAAATAACGCGCAGATGCTATAAAATCCGGGGCGCTCGCAACCAGTCCAGGGAGAAGCGCCCGATGGCGCTGCTCGAAATTCAAGACGTCACCCGCCGGTTCGGCGACTTTACGGCCGTGGATGGCGTTTCGCTGGCCATCGAGGCCGGCGAGTTCTTCACGCTTCTCGGACCCTCGGGTTGCGGCAAGACCACGCTGCTGCGGATGATCGCGGGCTTCGACCAGGCCGATGGCGGGCGAATCGTCCTCGATGGCCGGGACCTCGTCGCGGACCCTCCCGAGCGGCGGCCGGTGCGGACCGTGTTCCAGAGCTACGCACTGTTTCCGCACATGACCGTCGCCGGCAACGTGGCCTTTCCGCTGCAGATGGCACGCACGCCGGCTGCGGAGACCAGCCGCCGGGTGCGCGAAGCGCTGGCCGGTGTGCAACTCGACACCAAGTCGGACCGGTATCCGAACGAGCTGTCCGGTGGCCAGAAACAGCGCGTCGCCATCGCCAGGGCGCTGGTCACCAAGCCGCGCCTGCTGCTGCTCGACGAGCCGCTCGCGGCGCTCGATGCGAAGCTGCGCGAGCAGATGCAGATGGAACTGATCAACCTGCAAAAGGACGTCGGCATCACCTTCGTCTACGTGACCCACGACCAGACCGAGGCGCTGGCGCTGTCGCATCGCATCGCCGTCATGAGCCAGGGCCGACTCGAGCAGGTCGACGAGCCGTCACGCCTCTACAGCTATCCGCAGACGCGGTTCGTCGCGGACTTTATCGGTCACTGCAATCTATTCGACGGTCGGGTGATCGCCCAGGCCACCCTCGGCGGTGGGGCGCTCCTGGATCTCGACGTCAGCGGTGTGGGCACGATCAAGGTCCGCAGCGACTCCGGAGTGCCCACTGGCAGCGTGGGCTCGCTGGCGCTGCGACCGGAGAAGATCCGGATCTCCGGCAGCATCGGGCAGAGGTCCGACGAGAACCAATGTGCGGGCCGGGTCGCAGGCTTTCTCTACATGGGCGATGTCACCGTCTACGTCGTCGAAACGGCAGGCGGTGCGCGCCTCGAGGCGCTCCTCGCCAACTCTGCCGCCGGACGCACCCAATTCTTCGAGATCGGCGATACCGTCGAGCTCGCCTGGCGCTTCGATGCCGGACACTTCATCGCCGGCTGACGCGCCGTCGCGGGCGCCCAGCTGGCAGGCGAGCCAGCTCGGCGTGCGACGCTTCCTCGTGAGCGGCCCGCCGCTTGCCTACCTGCTCGTGTTCTTCCTCGTCCCGACCCTCATCATGGTCGCGGCGTCGTTCCGCGTGCCCGGCGAGTTCGGTGGACTCGCACCGCTGGTCGAGGACGGACAGCTATCGCTTACCCTCGACGCGTACCACCGCTTCCTGGTCGAACCGATCTATGCCCAGATCTTCCTCAAGTCGATCGCCTACGCCACGATCACCACCGTCGCCTGCCTGGGGCTCGCCTATCCGCTGGCGCTGCTGATCGCGCGCAGCCCCAGGAAGTACCGCGACATCCTCATGCTGCTGGTGATCCTGCCGTTCTGGAGCAACTTTCTGATTCGGATCTACGCCTGGATGATCATCCTCGGGCCGCAGTCGGCGTTCACCCGCGGATGGAACGCGATCACCGGGGTGTTCGGGTTCGAGCCGGTGACGCCGCTCTTCAGCTCGTTCGCGGTGCTGATCGGCCTGGTGTACGTTCACCTGCCATTCATGGTGCTGCCGCTCTATGCAAACCTCGAGAAGCACGACCCGGCCTTGCTCGATGCCGCCCAGGATCTCGGCGCCAACGGCTGGCAGCGCTTCTGGCGGATCACCTTCCCTCTTTCGCTGCCCGGGGTGTGGGCTGGCGCTGCGCTGGTGTTCATACCGGCGCTGGGCATATTTGCCATTCCCGACATCCTGGGCGGCACCAGCGATTCGCTGATCGGCAACGTGATCAAGCAGCAGTTCCTGGAGACTCGCGACTGGCCTTTCGGCGCCGTGCTGTCGATCGTGCTCACCGCCGGCGCCCTGCTGCTCGCGGCGCTGGCTGCGTGGGTGTCGCGGCCGCGGCGCATGGCCTGAGGATCCCACCGTGCGCCGCCGCTCGTACGCCCTCCTCGTCGCCGCCATCTTCGGCTACGTATTCCTGTATCTCCCGCTGGTGATCGTGGTCGCCTACTCCTTCAACGACTCGCGTCTCAATGCGGAATGGGTCGGTTTCACCTTCGACTGGTATCGCGTCCTCGCCGCCGACGACGAGATGCTGAAGGCAGCCGGCAATTCCCTCATCATCGCCTGCGTGACCAGCCTCGTCGCCACGGCGCTGGGCACCATGGCGGGCCTGGCCATGCACCGCCGCCGCTCCCGGTTCCTGTCGGCGCTGGTGCTCGCGCCGATCGCGATCCCGGAGATCCTGATGGGCGTGAGCCTGCTCATCTTTTTCGTGATGCTGAACTTCACGCTCGGCCTGGTGTCGGTCACCCTTGCGCACATTGCGTTCTGCATCGGCTTCGTCGCCATCGTGGTGCGGTCGCGCCTGGCAGGCATGGACGAGAGCCTCACCGAGGCCGCGCGGGACTGCGGGGCGACACCGGCGCAGGCATTCCGGCTGGTGACCCTGCCGCTCATCATGCCAGCCGTGATCGCCGGTGCGCTGATGGCATTCACGTTGTCGATCGACGATTTCGTGATCACGTTCTTCACCGCCGGCGCCGGGACGGTGACCCTGCCACTGCAGATCTACTCGATGATCAAGATCGCGGTGACCCCGGAGGTGAACGCCGTGTCCTCGCTGTTGATGCTGTTGACGCTCGCGCTGATCATCATCGCGTCGAGACTATCGCCCAGCCTTCTCCGCTCGGAGTAAACGCCATGGACCTGATCCGCATCCTGCCCCGCTTCCTCCCGGCCCTTGCCGCCCTGGCGCTCGCCCTTCCAGCTGGCGCGGCGGACCAGCTGCATCTTTACAACTGGAACAACTACATCGCTCCGGAGACCATCAAGCGCTTCGAGGCCCAGTGCAAATGCGAGGTGGTGCAAACCTACTACTCGGACAACGAGGAGTTGCTCGCCAAGCTCGCGGCCGGCGCCAAGGGCTACGACGTGCTGGTCCCGACGTCGAACGCCGTCCAGGCGCTGATCCGCGGCAACCAGCTGCGGCCGATCGAAAAGTCCAAGGTCCCCAACCTGAAAAACGTCGACCGCGCGTTCCTAGACACGCCGTTCGACCCGGGCAACCAATACTCGGTGCCGTATGCCATGTCGACGACGGTGATCGGCTACAACGACCAGAAGATCAAGGAGCTCGGCCTGCCGACGGACACCTGGGCGGTGGTGTTCGATCCGAAATACCTGGGCAAGCTGAAGGGCCGGGTGACGGTGCTGGACAGCTCCAACGAGCTCTTTGCCGCGGCGCTCAAGTATCTCGGCTACTCGGCCAACGACGTCGACGAGAAGCACTGGCGCGAGGCGGCCGATGTCATCCGCAAGGCCAAGCCGTACTGGGCGGCGTTCAACGCCTCGTCCTACATCAAGGAGCTCACCGTCGGCAACATCTGGCTGGTGCACGGCTATTCGAACGACATCTTCCAGGCCAACCTCGACGCCCAGGCGGCGAAGCGGCCTTTCCGCATCCTGCACGGCATGCCCAAGGAGGGTGCAGTCCTCGCGGTCGACAACATGGTGATCCACAAGAACGCCCCACGGCCGGATCTCGCCCACCAGTTCATCAATTTCATGCTCGAGGGCAAGAACTCCGCGGAGCTCACCAATCTCATCGGCTCGGGGAACCCTAACACCGAGGCGATGCAGGACATCAAGCCTGAAATCCTCAAGAACCCGGTGATCTTCCCGGACAAGACCGTCGTGCCCAAGCTGGAGCAGCTCAAGGACCTGACGGCCGCGCAGCGCCGCCTGCGCAACAAGCTCTGGACCGAGATCAAGGCCCGTTGAGCGACCCGCAGGCGCGTCGCGGCTGGAGGGAACGGCGCACCGGCGGCAGGCGCCGCGGACGCCGCCGTGGTTGGAGCGTCAGACCTCGCGCAGCAGTCGCGGCATGCCGACGGCGTAGCCCTGGGCGTAGTCGACGCCAAGGACGCGCAGCATGCCGAGGACGACTTCGCTCTCCACCGCCTCGGCAATGACCTTCTTGCCGAGGAAGTGACCGATATCCACGATCGACTTCACGACCGCACAGTCGCTGGTGCTGTCGTGCATGTTCTTGACGAATACACCGTCGATCTTGAGGAAATCGACGGCGAGGTTCTTGAGGTACGCATACGACGACAACCCGCTGCCGAAGTCGTCGAGCGCAAACAGGCTCCCGGCCGCCTTGATACGGGTGATGAGGTCGACCGCATTGGCGAGGTGCGCGATCGCGGCGGTCTCGGTCGCCTCGAAGCTCACCCGGTGCATCGGGATGTTGTATTCGCGGGCCTTGTCGAGGATGAAGTCGGCAAAGCCGTCTTCGCTCATCGACGCACCCGATAGGTTGATGGCCAGGCCGCCGACGATGTCCAGCTTGGCCGGATTGTCGGCCATCCAGCGGAAGGCGCGCTCGATCACCCAGCGATCGACGGCCGGCATCCGGCGAAGCTGCTCGGCGGTCCTGATGAACTCGACCGGGGATACCACGTTGCCGTCCTCATCGTAGACGCACAGCAGGACTTCGGAATGATGGACGGCGTGTCCCTCGTCGGCCACCGACACGATGGGCTGGATCCGCAGCGATAGCTGATCATCATCCAGCAGTCCCTCGATGCGTGTCGCCCAACGCGTGATCTGCGCCTCCCGCGAGAGCTCGGTATCGGAAGGGTCATACAGGTGGACGTAGCTCCTGCCTTTGCGACGGGCGACGCGACAGCTCGCCTCGGCAGCGTGCATGACGGCGGCGGCGTCGCTGGCGCCGGGCGCGACGGCGACCACCCCGGCACTGAAGGAAATCGCCGCGGTCCTTCCGCCGTGCGCCAGGCGATACGCCTGGACCGCCTCGCGCTGTAGGGCGACGATGACAAGCGCATCGTCCACCGGCACATGCGTGAACAGGATGCCGAACTCGTCGCCGCCGAGCCGGGCAAGCGTACCGCGCTCGCCGAGCGCATCGGAGAACAGCTTGGAAACCTCGGTGAGGAGCTGGTCGCCGGCGCCATAGCCGAAGGCGTCGTTCACGACCGAGAACTGGTCGAGATTGAGATAGCACATCACCGGCGTCGCGCCCGTCTCGCGCGACGCCGTCAAGACCTCGCCCAGGCGCAGCTCGAAGGCGCGGCGATTCATGAGACCGGTGAGCTGATCGTGGCTGGACTCGTGCAGGAGTTGCAGATAGATCTTGTCCAGGGCGGTTTGCTGGGCGCGATCGAATAGCGGATCGCTGGCGTGGTCGAGCACGACGGCCGTACCGTCCTCCAGCCTCCTGTCGAGTTGCGCCGCGGTGAGGGTCGCTTGCTTGCGGCCCTTGGCATTGGCGAAGACGTAGCGCTGGGCATCCTTGGTGATCCACGCGACCTTGACCCGGCGTTGTCCACCCTCGGTGTCGAGCAGCACCGAGTCGCCGACCCGCGGCCTGCGGGCGACATGGTCCGCTTGATCGGCGTCGGCCTTCCCCGCGCCGCCGGTCCCCGGCGCCGCTGGCAGCACGTCGCCCTGGTCGAATTCCTGGCAGATGGACGTCAGCTCGTCGACGTTCTCCTTGAAGGTGGAGCGTTGCAGGCCGAGCAGCGCGCCGGTGCGCTTCACGACCCGGGCCAGCATTTCCGAGGTGATCTCTTCCGCTGCCGTGAGCTCGGCGAGCATCTTGTCGACGTTGCGGCGCATCGCGTTGCGCCGGCCCTCGCTGTCCGATTCGTTGTCGACGTCGAGACTGGCGATGTTGTTGATGAGCTGCCGGGCGAGATGGGCGTCGTCGCCGAACAGGGAGTCGTCCCGGATCGCCACCTTGAGCAATGGAATCGACAGCTGCTTAAGCCAGGCCCGGGCGTTATCGTCGAGCGTCCGGTCCTCGAGCATCGCGTCGATCAACGCGCCGGTTACCTTGAGGATTTCGGATTCTCGCCTCCCGACCTGCTTGTCGCCGGCGTCGGTCGCGCGCGTTGCAAGCAGCGAAAAGAGCTGCAGCGTGGTGGGGTCCTGCATCTCCGCCGCACCCGCCGCCGCGGGGGCGAAATTCACGCGCGACAATGCCGAGATCAGCTCCGCCTGCGAGTAATAGGCGGGTGCGGCCCCGTCGGCGGCCGGCGCTTCGACCATCGGCATCGCCGCCACGGCCTGATGCGCGATGGGAGCTGCGCCTGTCGCTGCGCCGGGTCCGTACCCCGCACCCGGCGACGCGTACTGCAGGCGCGCGGGTCCCCCACCGGAACGGCCCGGGCCCGCATGGACCAGCGCCGGGGCGCCAGCCTCCGCGGTCCCGTGCGCACCGGAACGTCCGGACCGATCGGTGTCCCCGCGCACGGTGCCAGCCGGCTTCGACACCATGCTATAGACATCGGTCACCTGCGGTAGCACGCCGCGTTCCGCGAGGAACGCATTGAGTTCGCGGTAGAAACTGCCGAGCAGCGGCTCATCGTCCCCGCTGCCGTGGAGCAGGTCCCGGAACGCTGCGAACATCGGCGGCCGCGCGATCCGGCTCGCGCCCAGTTCGGCGAGGGCGCGCTGAAATGCCTCGCAAAACGTGGTCGGCGCGAAGGGATTATCGCGGTTGCCGCTGGGCGCGCCCGTCAGCAGCCGGATGCGCTCGTCCAGCGGTGCGAGGTGGTCGTGGAACGCGAGATCGACCTGGCGGGCCATGGCCGAGCAGGCGAGCCAGTCATCGAATTCATCGCGATCGACAAGGGATAAGGTCGACGGGTCGAAGGCGTCGTGGCCGGCGGCGAAACGCGTCTTGGCGCGCGGTCGTGTGAGCGCGACCTGCACCGCCGTTTCGAAGGCACGCTGGAACGCCGCCCCCTGCTTGGCGAAAACCTCGGCTGCGCCGTAGCACGACGCCCGTTCCCGGAAATCGGGCATCCGTTCCGCGGCAGCACGCAGCCGATCACTCGCCTGGGCCAGGAAGCCCTCGGCCAGCGCGCGGGCGACCTTTTCGGCGCGCGCCCGGCACGACGTGAGGATCGCTGCAGCACTCGGCGTGACGCCGCGCACCGCGGGCCCGAAAGTCGCGGTTCCGGCACCCTGCGGTGGGGTCGCTGCACTGCGCCCCGGCGCGTGGTCCCCGGCCCGGTCGGATGGACTGCAGGCGCTGGACGCAGAGGCACTGGCGACGTCGCCTTCCGGAGCCCGCGATGAAGCCCCCGCGTACTCGCGCAGCGCCGCGAAGGTTTCCTGATCGGTCGACTCGAACGCCACGCCGATTCCGTGGATGCCCGAGCGGACGAGGCGCCCACGGCAGGTGAGTTCCCGGGTGCCGGACCGGCCAGGCAAGATGCAACGTACGTCGACCAGGTTCCCGCGGGCCGTGTCGACCGACAGCCCCGGCGTGACCTCGAGCGGCGAAACATACGACAGGAAGAACCCGCCCGTGGAGAAATCGCGGATCTCGACCTCGAGCGTGCCGATGCCCGGAATGCCGAGCGATGCCGGCAACCGGGAAGGGTAGCGCCGATGCGCGCGCCGTTCAGAATCCACGCAGCCGAATCTCCATGATTGCGAATCCGACGCCCGTCTGGACGGCGAACAGGTGGGACGGGCGGAAACCTGCGCCGTCGACCCGCCGTCCGGGGGTCTGGTACAGCCCTGCGCGCCGCGCCCCCGGCTGAGCCGAAGGTCTCGTGGCAACTCGCTCGGACCCGCGGGCTGTGACCCATCCCTGCCAGCGGCCTCGGGGAAGTGCAGGCTTCGTGCCAGACATCCGAAGCTGAAAGCAGCGCGAGACGATCGGCGCGCCGGCCGCGATCGCCATGCCCGACGTGGCGCAAAGTGGCATTTACCTCTGCCTTTACGGGACGCTTCGGCCGCGAATGCAGGACTTATCGGCCTCGGATGCGGCTCTTATCGGCTTGCAATTCAGCTTTTGAGACTTCGATTGCAGCTCGCAGGCCTTCGAATGCAGCTCTTGGGACTCGAATGCAGCTCTTGGGACTCGAATGCAGCTCTTGGGACTCGAATGCAGCTCTTGGGACTTCGAATTCGACTTTCAGGACCTTGAATGCAGTTCCTATCGACCCCGAATACATTGCTTCTCGGCCTCGGCTGCATCGTTGCTGCGACCCACGTAACGGGGGCCGATCCGCCAATTCGAGACATGCAATGCCGCGGGGCGCATGTTTTAGGGCAACACCGGAGGATTTTTGTCACTTGCCCTGCGGGTTGAGGGCCATGGCCCAGGCGCTCTGCCCGCGACTCTGTGGGCCACATCTGTGGACCACAAGTACCGGCGTGGTGCGTCGAGCGCGACCACGCCGCTGAGCGCCGGTGTCCCCAAAGCCGTCCGAGGTTGCGCAGTGGCCCGCGGGAATCCCGCTGCACGCAGGCGTTGGGCGGCACGGCACCGTGGAACGTGTCCCGAAGACTGCGGTTCTAAGCGGTCGGTGTGCAACGGGTCGATCGACCAAACCATGAATCGCGATAACCGCTGGGACGTGCTCGTGGCCGGCGCCGGTCCGACCGGACTCGTCCTGGCACTGTGGCTCACCCGCCTGGGAGTGCGGGTGCGCATCGTGGACAAGACCGACGGCATCGGCACGACCTCCCGCGCCCTCGTCGTCCATGCCCGCACGCTCGAGTTCTACGAGCAACTCGGCATTGCCGAGCAGGTCGTCGCCCGCGGCCGCAAATTCGGCGGCGTTCACCTCTGGTCGCACGGCGCGGCGCGGGGCCACGTCGTGCTCGGGGACATCGGCGCGGACCTGAGCCCGTTTCCCTACATGCTGATCTTTCCCCAGGATGCGCACGAGCGCTTGCTCGTCGATGCCCTGCACGCCGCCGGCGTCGAGGTCGAGCGGCGCACCGAGCTCGCCGCCTTCACGGCCACCGATGATGCCATCGTTGCCACGCTGCGGCGCCCCGACGGTGCAGAGGAGTCCTGCGTCACGTCCTACCTTGCGGGTTGCGACGGCGCGCATTCGACGGTACGGCACGGCCTCGACGTGGGCTTCGCCGGCGACGCATACGCCCATCTTTTCTATGTCGCGGATGTCCAGGCAGGTGGTCCGGTCATGAACGGCGATCTCAATCTCGCGCTCGACACCAGCGACTTCCTGGCGGTCTTCCCGCTACCCGGCGAAGGCAACGCGCGACTCATCGGAACGATCGAACGGGGCTCCGAGGACGATCAGCGTGCGCTGCGCTGGGAAGACGTGAGTCGTGGGGTGCTCGATCACCTGCCCCTGGAGATCCGGCACGTCAACTGGTTTTCCACGTATCACGTGCACCATCGGGTCGCCGCCCGCTTCCGCGCGGGGCGCGCGTTCCTCCTGGGCGACGCCGCGCACATCCACAGCCCGGTGGGCGGGCAAGGCATGAACACCGGCATCGGCGACGCCGTGAACCTCGCGTGGAAGCTCGCGCTGGTGATCGAGGGCCGCGCGGACGATCGGCTGCTCGATACCTACGAACCGGAGCGCATCGCGTTTGCCCGGCGGCTGGTGGCGACGACCGATCGCGCGTTCACCTTCGTCACTCGCGATGGTTCGATCGCCCGCGTGGTGCGCGAGGACGTCGCGCCTCGGGTGATCCCCGAGCTGCTTCATGCCGAAGTGGCGCGGCGTTTTCTGTTCAAGACCGTTTCCCAGATCGAGATCGAGTACCGCGACAGCGCGCTCAGCATCGGGAAGGCCGGGAGCGCGCACGGCGGCGACCGACTGCCGTGGATGGGCCGCAACTTCGAGGCGCTGCAGTCATTGCAGTGGCAGGCGCATGTCTACGGTGAGGCTTCGGATGCCCTCGTGGAGCTCTCGCGCGAGCTCGCCCTTGCGTTGCACGTCTTTCCGCGTGATAGCCGGAATGCCGGCATCCCCGCCGGCACCCTGCTGCTCGTCCGGCCGGACGGTTACATCGCGCTTGCCGACCCTACCGCCGATGCGGAGCGGTTGCGGTCGTACTTCATCGCGCGGTGCCTCGCCTTGTAGGCAGGCCGTTGGACAACCGCGCGCGGGTACGCCCTGACGGAGCTCGCGGGTGCAGGTCGCCCGTGGACGGGCGGCGCCGCAGGTTCACGCCAAGCGTTCGCGCGACGACGCTCCCAGACTCGCGATCACCATGGCACCGCTGCACCGTGCTGGTCGAAGAAGCCTCCCGAGTCGTCGGGGCCGAGCTGGTCGATGACCGCCAGCAGGCGCTTCGCCGCGACGTCCGGCGACTGCACGTCGAGTCCGACCTTGGCAAACGGCGCCGATAGGTCGGTACGGACCGTTCCTGGATGAAGCGCGACGCAGATCGCGCCAGGTGCGCGGCGGCGAAGCTCGACGGCGGCGGTGCGCACGAGCTGGTTCAGCGCCGCCTTCGCAGCTCGATAGGTATACCACCCGCCGAGATGGTTATCGCCAACGCTGCCGACCCTCGCGGAGAGTGTCGCGAAGACAGCCTTGCCGTGAGCAGGAAGCAAGGGCAGGAAGTGCTTCATGAGCAGCGCGGGACCAATGGCATTCACGGCGAACCCCGCCGTCATGGCCGCCGGGTCGAGCTGCCGGAAAGTCTTCTCGGGTTTCAGCCCGGGACCGTGCAGGATCCCGGTGGCGACGAGCACCAGGCGCAACGTGCCGAGACCCGCCGCATGCGCCGCACACCGGGCGATGCTCGCCTCGTCGCGAAGGTCGAGGCCATGAGCGCCATGGCGGCTGAACCCCACGGTCGTCGCGAATGCGCCACTGTCGTCGACGCTGCGGAGCAAGGCGCCGCCGATGCCTCCGGAAGCCCCGATGACCACGGCCAGATCGCCGTGCGGGAAGGAATCGAGCGGCACGCGTCAGCCCGGGCGCAATACGGCCCACAGGAGGGCCGCGAGCCGACCCACGTTGGTCAGCACGCTCGCCCGATGCAGGAGGTCGGATTGACGATCAGCCTCCTGGGTCAGCACGCTCGCCCGGTGGAGGAGGTCGAATTGACGATCATCCCCCTGGTCGCGAGCACGATTGATCGCCGGTGCAAGCACTTTCCAGCTGAAGAAAACCACTAGCGCGCAGATCGTCGCCGTCACCCGCTTCACGGTGTCCCGCGCGAGCAGTGC
>JBDTWB010000121.1:0-12321 GCA_040006895.1 Casimicrobiaceae bacterium
CGCATTTCGTTTGGTCACTTTTTGGTCACCAAAACCCGGGAAGCCGCGTCCAGCCTAGCGGTAACACGGGTTCGAATCCCGCCCTCTCCGCCAACCTTCATCCCCGCAACATCGGTCGCGCCGGCGAAACGGCCCGACGCTCGTAGTCGGTACCGCTACCCTTTAGCGGCATCCTCCGCGCTGCCCCAGCATCCCAAATGGTGCTCTCTGCTCACTGGGCGCAGCACGAACGGAGCGAACTTGGCGCATGGACCGGCGGCTTGAATGCGCCCAGGTCCGACCCTCCGTTCAGCCACTCTTGCACCCCCCTTGGCGCTATCCTTAAGTCTTGCTTAACTCTCGGTCGCTAGAATTACTGCCGATCGTCGGAACCACCTCCCCACACCCCCCCAAGGCCTCCTTATGATCTCCAGAATCTTCGTGCTGCTGCTCGCACTCCTGTTTGCGGGTGGGGCGACCGCCCAGGCCAAGAAGCGCATCGACAAGGCCGCGGACCTGCCCCGGTTCAGCTACCAGCTCGACGGGCGGGTGGAGGACATGATTCGTGACGACGACCGGTTCAAGCCGTTCGCGGCACAGGTGCGGCGGGACCTCGAGAGCGTGCTCGCGCAATACGACATCGAGGACCGGGCGACCCAGCGACAGATCCTGGGCGAGCTCGCGCAACTCGACCTCATCGAGGGGAACGATGCGGCCGCGCTGGCGCGCCTCGAAGCGATCAAGGCGCTGGAGGAGAAGCCGGCCGACAAGCTGCTATCCGGGACCATCGCCCGGGCGGTGGTGGCTGGCGTGCGGACGGGCGCGCCCCCCGGGTCGGAGGCCTACCAGGCCGCTGCACGGAAGTCGATCGAGACTGCGCTCGCCACCATGCCGTATGAGGTGATCGCCAACGAGGCCAAGGAAGCCAAGGCCAGCGCGGAATTGCTCGGGGAAGGGCGGCTCATCGGTTACCTGCGCGAGGTGCTGCAGCCGAGCGTCGACAAGAACGGCTCGCTGTCGTCGGACTTGGCGCCCTCCCTCGTACGGATCAAGTATGCGGCGCGGTTCCTCGTGCCGCTGAAGCCGGTGCTGGTCGCGGGCTGGAGCGGCTACCTGGCCGCGCACGCGGTGGACAAGCCGGACATCTGGCAGGCACGCGGCGTGACCCTGCCCAGGGGCGGGAATTACGCACCCGTTACGGTGGCGGTATGGGACAGCGGGGTGGATACCAAACTCTTTCCCGGGAACCTGGCGCGCGTCGACGGTGACACGCCGGTGATCGCGTTCGACCGGTTCGCCGCGCCGGCGCGTGGCGATCTCCAACCGATCCCGGACGGACTGAAGACCAAGCTGCCGGCACTCAAGAAGCAGCTCAAGGGCTTTTCCGATCTGCAGTCGAACATCGACAGTCCCGAGGCCAGCGCAATCAAGGCCTACATTTCAAACCTGAAGCCCGACGCGTACAAGGCGTTCGTGGAGGACATCGGCCTCGTGAGCAACTGGATGCATGGCACCCACGTTGCCGGAATCGTCGTCGCGGGCAATCCGTATGCGCGCCTGGTGGTTGGGCGCATCGAATTCGACTGGCACCTGATTCCCGATCCGTGCCCCAGTCGCGAGCTGACCTTGAAGGACGCCCGCAACGCGCAATCCTACGTCGACTTCTTCAAGAAGAACGGCGTGCGCGTCGTCAACATGAGCTGGGGCGGCAGTGTGAAGGACACCGAGAACGGCCTCGAGCTCTGCAACATCGGCAAGACGCCGGCCGAGCGCAAGGCCATCGCGCGCGAGTACTTCGATCTGCAGAAGGATGCCCTCAGCCGGGCATTCGCCAGCGCCCCGGACATCCTGTTCGTCACGGCCGCGGGCAATAGCAACGAAGACGCCTCGTTCGCGGAATTCATCCCGGCCGGAATCGTCCTGCCCAACCTGATGACCGTCGGGGCCGTCGACAAGGCGGGCGACGAGGCATCGTTCACGAGCTACGGACCGACGGTGCAAGTGCACGCGAACGGTTACCAGGTGGAAAGCGTCATCCCGGGGGGCGAGAAACTCGCGGAGTCGGGCACCTCGATGGCTTCGCCGCAGGTGGTGAACCTGGCGG
This sequence comes from Casimicrobiaceae bacterium, assembly GCA_040006895.1. Classification (GTDB taxonomy): domain Bacteria; phylum Pseudomonadota; class Gammaproteobacteria; order Burkholderiales; family Casimicrobiaceae; genus CAIWHR01. Next base: position 2,084 of record JBDTWB010000121.1, read on the forward strand.
CGAAGATCCTTGCCGTCAATCCGAAGCTCAAGCCCGGGCAGGTGATCGCGCTCATCCGCGACAACGCGGATAAGACGGCCGACGGGCGGCGCACCTTGATCGATCCGGTGAAAACCCTGGCGCGCGCCAAGGCGACGATGGCCTCCGGCCGCTGATGGGGGCGACCTCGCCTGGGCAGTAGGCTGCACGGGGACGATCGGCGCATCACGTGCCGCACGTGCGCGTAGGACGCCGATGCGATGGCGCGGTCGCGCGGTCGCTCCTCGCGAGGTCGGTGCCCGAGGTGCGGCCTTCGAAATGAACGACCACGGCGCGCGGCAGCTGGTACACCACCTTGCGACCCGACGCGCGCACGGCGAAGGGCTGCGATTCGAGGGTGCGGTCATGTTTGAAGGGCGGCGGGTACTGCTTCGCACGCGCCGCCGCTTCGCAGCCACCAAAGGCGCGCATCAATGCGACGGCGTGGTGGCCACCTTGCGAAACGACGGCCACGTCTTCGTGGTCGCGTCCGGCGACAGCATGGCGGTTCCAGCCTCGCCGCGCCCGCATATCCAACCCGAAACCGTGGTGAGGTCCCGGTAGCGGTCGTTGCTCCACTGCTCGGCACAGAACTCGCCCTTGGGCGCGAACAGCGCCTCCCACAGGGCGATCAGCTGGCGCTTGTCGAGCGTCACCCAATAGCGCGTGTTACCCAGATACTGCCCCCTCCGCTGCCGCCATGGCCCCGGCAGAGCGACGGACAGCGGTGTGGTCACGCGCACGTCTTCGGGGAACATCCAGTTGGTGCCGAACCCTCCGCGCGAACGGAACACGCGGGGGAGCGATAGGTCGTGAAGGGTGACCTTCGCGTCCGCATCCACCGCCTTCGCTGCCTGGGCGACCCGATCCAGGAGCTCGAGGGTCAAACGGCCCGTGAGCCGCTCCTTGGACTGGCCCGCCGCGGCACCTACGCCGCGATCCTGGCTGTAGTCGTAGTCGAAGGCGGAACCTTCGATCATCACGATGCGGATGTCCCGCAGTTTCGCCTTGCCGGCGTCGCGCAAGGCGTTTTCGAGCGCCAGGAGTGCGGAAACGAGCCCCAGGTTCTCGGCGGCCCCGCCGTCCGTGACGTAGTACGAGCGCACCGTGCAGCCGTTCGGGCTCGGAGGGTAGCCGTCGATGTTGACGCGGGCGTTCGGAAAGACCGGGGGAAAATTGGCGCTGAGCGCCGCGGCCCTGGCGAGCTCGACGGCGTCGTCCCGCACGATGACGAAGGGGAACTGGACGTTGGGCGCGTCTTCGCTCGTCAGGCGAAAGCCCGGCGCGTCGCCGCTCACGCGGAGGTTCGAAAAGGCGAGACGCCCACCGGCGAGTGCGGCCACGGGCGGCCGGGCATCGGCGCAGTTGCCGCCCGTGCGCGGCGCCGCGAACGCGAGCGAGCCATCGAGCATCGGCGAATCTTCCACAGGGTGGCCGGTGACCGTGGTGTTGAGAATCAAACCAAGGCGTTGCTCACTGCCGAGGCGCTGCTTGCCATCGGCGAACAAGCGTCGCGAAAAGCTCTCCGCCAACAGCACGCCGAGCGGCTCCTTGCTCTGGATGCGCCATTCGCCCGCGCCCTGCAGCACGTCGCGAATGAACGGATCCGCCATGCGTTCGATGAAGCACCTCCACGGGTCCTTCGTCGGGGGATCGACCGACGCACACGGCATTGCCGAGCCGTCGACCAACGCATCCCGATGGCCGAAAAAGTAAGCGGCTGCTGCGGCACCGCCGGACACGCCGCTCAGGAGGACGATGTTCCGGTCAGCCTCGATGTCGTGCAGTCCTCGCAGGGCCACGGCCGTGTAGAGGGCCGCGCGGGTGCCGCCGCCGGATGCCGCGACCACGATCGCCGGTCCGCTGCTGTTGCCGTCTGCGCGCAAGAGCGACATGAGCTCGATGTTGTGCGCGCCCTCCCCGAATCGTGCCGTGACGACCGGTGCGACCGTATTGCGGCGATCGTCGTGTCCGAAGTGCCACCAGAAAAGCCCGGCTGCGGCGACCAGCACCAGGTTGACCAGCGCAAAATAGAGCTGCGTGCGCCGGTCGATGTCGTGGGCGGCTTCAGGATTCCTGCCCTCCGCCAGCTTGTCGAACAGCTCGACCAGCCCGTACGTGGTGAATGCGCGCGTCGGTTGCTGGGTGTCGTTGTCGCGAAACCAGCCGACGACCATGAACTGCCCGAGGGGGTGGGCGAGCAGGTACCGGTGGGTCGGCTCGACCTTGCCGGGCGGGAAACCGGCGCCCGGCTCATAGGGCACGACCCTGGCAAGTGCTGGCGCGCCGTCGACGAAGACATCCATGAGCCGCGTGGCCAGTACGGCGTTCACCTGAAGCTCGAACCACCAGCTCAGTACGAACAGCATCACCATCCAGATGAACGGCACCCCGAAAGGCGCGACGTTGAGGATGGTGGCGACGTACTGCACGTCGGCAAGACGCAGGATGGCGATAACGATCACGGCCATGGAGGTGATGAGCGGCGTTCCCAGCAGGAAGTACCGGCGCAGGTACGCCGACAGCCGGTCCCACCGGCGCGTCAGGTTGCTGGCGATCAGCAGCATCACCGACGCGAATACCCCCGCGATGCAGGCATGCCAGATGAATCCCGTCGGCGCGAGGATGATCGCGAACGCGGGCAGCAGCAGGAACTGCAGCGGTTTTTGCAGAATGCCGATGACCGCGCCGCCGAAGATGCGCTGCGCCGACAGCGGTGGATCGGCGCGCGATTCGTCGAAAAGCTCCCGCTCCGGCAATGCGTCGCGAAACATGGTGCTGTCGGTCACGGAATAGAACGGTATCCGGACCAGGAACGAGGCGAGTAGCGCCGTTGCGGCCATGGCGAGTGCGATCACTGCGAACACGTTGCGATACGGCCGCTGCGAGGCTTCCGTCGCGTCCGCGCTACCCGGCAAGTACCACATGAGCACCGTCATCGCGGCCAGCATGCCCACCTGAACGGCGATGCGGGCGCGCGTCGTACCGGCGCGTTGGGCCCATAGGGCGACGCCACCCACCGCGACGACCAACAGCACGAGCTGCAGCATCGACATGGGCGACAACCCCGGGCGGCAGGCATCAAAGGCCGTGCGGTCGAGCAGCGACGCTCCGAACAGCGCCACCGGCAGGAGGAAGCCGATGGCCACGAACAACAGCACGACCATGGCGGCGCTCAGTCGCAGCCGATCGCCAGGGTCCACGCGCTGCTTCATGAAGCGCTTGGCGATGCGATGCTCGAGGTCGACCGCGACGCGCGCATAGAGAACGCCGGTCCCGAGGATGCAAGTCCATCCGAACAGGTCGCGCATGCCCTCGACCGCCCAATGCCCGAATACCGAGCATAGCGAGCTCAGCGTCGGGCCATAGGCTGCGAATACCAACACCAGCGCAAACAGCATGAAGGCTGGAAGCACGACGAAGCGACGGGCGACCGGTTCCGAACCACCGCCAGGGCCGACATCGTAATCATGAAGTCGATGCACACCGTAATCGGCATGGCGCACGAAACTGTCGACGATGTACGGGATATCGAGGAAGAGCGCGTCGCGGATCGACAGCCAACGTGATCTGCGTGGCGCTTGCATGAACGGCGCTCGACGCGTCAGGACAGCGCCGCGCGATAAGACGCAGCGGAGTCGGGGGAGGGCAACGCAAGCTCGGCGAGGCGCCGGTACGTTTCACGGCCCAGTGCGTCGATGGCGGCGGCGATGCGTTGACGGCGACCGTGGGCGGCGAGCGCGAGCGACGCAGCAAGGACGACCATCACCGCTACGGTCATCATCCAGCCGTCCGACAACAGCGTTAGCGGCGCGACCTGCAGGAGATGCGGTGCGCGGAACAGCCTGACATCCAGAAGCCGGGTTCGCTGGGTGATCGCATCCTGTGCCTCCTGCATCGTGTCCAGCAGGCGCTCGACGTGCTGCTGTTGCATCGACGTCGTCGGTACGTCGGCCAGGATTTCGGCATGCATCCAGGCGATGCCGCGAAGGGCGATGGCCCACTGCGCCAGGACTTCGAGCGCCGCCTGTTGCCGCTGCGCGCCGAAGAGTCGCAGCCACGCCATCGGAAAACCGGCGCGCCGCAAGACCTTGCGTCCGTCGGACGACGTCAGCGCGGCCTCGAACGCCGGAGTGGCCTGGAGAAAGAGCATGCGCGCCGCAACGCGATCGGTCGGCGCGACGGTGACGGGAGCCGGCTGCGATAGCGCCGGACTGCCACTCGGGACGTGCATCGCGCCCATGTCAGCGCCCAGGGTGACGCCGACGCTGCGCGGAAGGTCATAGCCGATGTGGAGGTACACGTGCCCCGCCAGCCGGATGGCGGGATGAACCCGCTTGCCGCGCCACGTCTCGAGCCCGTTCAGGTAGCCGGCGAGGCGCGGGTCGCTCTGCCAGTCGCCGAACTGCTGCTCGAACGCGAAGGTCAGGTAGGTCAGCCAGCCGACAGGCATGGAGTACGTACCTTGCTGCGCCTGCACGGTCACGATCGCGGACGCGATATGCCGGGTGACGGCGTGGTACAGCTCCGCAAAGTCGGTAGTCGTGTACATGCCTTGCCTCGCTACCCGGAGTTTAGCGAGGCTGCGGCGCTTGCACAAACCAGGGGAGGGGCGGATCGGGCAGCGATGGACTGAATGTCCGGACCGCTCCGGGCCGGCCTAACAATCGTGCTCGGGTGTGCGGGCAGTGAGCAAGCATCGCGGCTCGACCGGTTCGCTTCCAGGCCGTGGCGGCGGGGGACGAGCCACGCTCGGGTCAAACCGCGATGCCTGCATCGCCGCGGGTGGTCGGCCTCCAACGCTGCGTGTCCTTCCCGAGACCGACCCGGACGCGCGCGACCCCGCACGAGGGCTGTTGCCGCCGCCCAGGTCGAATGAAGTGCTGACCGGCGGCATCACCGGGCGCCTGCTTGGCAGCCTGACTGCGCATTTGGGAAATGCTTCGGATACGCCCCACCGGATACGCCCCACCGGATACGCCCCACCGGATACGGTCGCCGCCACTTCCCTGCCGATTCGATACTTGCGGCCGGGAGTAGATGCGCCTAGTCTCGCCGGGTCAGAGGGTCCGCGACCCTGTAATGCCCATGCAAGGCCTGTGAGCTGGTGAGCTGCGCCGGTCTCCAAGGACTCGCGGCCGCACATCTCCCGGGGCAGTCTTCCGAGACGTTGTCACACTGGGGAAACCATGAAAACACTGCTACGGGGATGGGTGGTGGGGCTGCTGTTTTTTTGGTCGGTGCCGGTGTATTCGGCCACGATCTTCAATTTCGCCAACTTCAACAATTGCTCGACGTTGCAACTCAACGGCAACGCTGCGTGCACCGGCGGCGTACTCCGCGTCACCCCCGCCGCGTTCTCACAATCCGGCTCGACCTTCTCCACCACCCTGATTCCGCTGGGCGCCGGAGCCAGCTTCAGTACCTACTTCTCCTTTCGCATGTCGGCTTCTGGGTTCGGGGGCGCGGACGGCATCGTGTTTGTGATCCAGCCTGTCGCCTCGACGGTCGGTGGAGGCGGCGGCGGTATCGGCTATGTCGGCATCCCCAATAGTCTCGGGGTCGAGTTCGACACGTGGGACAACGGTGTGGGCTCGGGGGATCCCGATGGTAACCATGTCGGAATCGATCTCAACGGCTCGGTAGCTTCGGTGCAAACGGCGCCGGTTTCGTCGCCGCTGGACGATGGCAGCATCTGGTACGCGTGGATAGACTACGATGGATCGGTGCTGGAACTGCGCCTGAGCCAGACGAATGTCCGCCCCGTCAGCCCGATTCTCAGTCGGGCTGTGGCGCTATCGTCGGTCCTGGGCACGTCGTCGGCGTACGTCGGATTCACATCGGGCACCGGGGCGGCATACTCCAACCACGACATTCTGACGTGGCGTTTCGACAACTCCTTCGCGCCGATTGGCGGGGCGGCACCGCCCCCGACGCTTTCCGCGGCGCCGATACCTACGTTGTCCGATCTCGCGCTGGGACTTCTCGCGCTGCTGATCGCGGGTTGCGCCGTCTACCGCTTGCGCAGGCCCACGGAGTTGGAGAACAACTGATTGGTTGAGGCCGCGAGAGACGTGGCGACGGGGGAATGTGCGACCGGACTCGTCGTGGCGATGCCGCAACTGCGTAGCCGCGGGCTCACGTTCTCTGCGGCCGCATGATCTGACCACGCATAGCTCAAGCCGGACAGGATCGGCGTGTCGGCGCTCCTGGTGTCCGGCGCGGGGTCGTTGTGCCAGTCCACCTTGAGTACCGACGTGGCGTTGAGCCCGGTCGCAACGGGTCCGCGCAAGCCCTGTCTTGGACTGGACGACGACGGTCGCCTCCAGATTCAGGGGGCCGTTCTGGCCGCAATAGAACTGCACGGCGTACGACCACAGCCACTGCGCGTAAGTGCAGCTCCCGCGCCGCCGCGGCGAACGTCCATTCGCGGCCGGCGGGTAGATGACTGCGGCCGAGCATCGCCTACGGGTCAGGATTGCCGAACGTCTCACGCCTTGCGCTTGAGCAGATCCTTCAGCGCCGCGAACGGTTGATGCGTCGCCGGTGCGGGGCCATCCGGGTTCGGTGCCTCCGGATCACGGCCGTGCTCGGTCATGAATCGCTGGTGCTCGTTCTCGTGGCAATACGTGCACAGCAGCTCCCAGTTGCTGCCGTCGGGCGGGTTGTTGTGGTGGTTCTGGTCGCGGTGGTGAACCTCCAGAAGCTGGAGATTCGGGCGCGTGAACTCACGGCCACATCGCCCGCAGACCCACGGGTAGATCTTGAGCGCCTGCTCCCGATAGCCTCGCGCGCGTTCGTCGCTGGCACGTCGCGCACTGGCGACGATCTGGTCGAGGCGTTCATCCTTTGAACCTGGCTTCCGGTCGGCCATGGCAGCTCCTTGACGTTGCCGGACAACCTTATCAGAAGCCGGACGCAGCAGGCAGACGTGGCATACACGACGACGGGCGTGGCTTGCGGCGTGGAGACAGTTCGCGCATGCCGGCTCGCTGCGCACCCCATTCGCGAGTCTTGAATGCGCGCCGCGCGTCAGAACGGAAGAAACGAGCGCCAGCGCTTCATCGGGGGACCCCCGATTGCCGAGCGTCGCGCAACACGGGGTCCGTCCGCCCGACGTGTCAAAGCCCTCCGAAGCCGCGCGAACCCGCGGCGGCTGGTCAGCGGCGCGGCGGCGCCGTGTGGAATTTCCACAGCGCAAGCAGCTCGTGCTTGACCGCTGGCGGGAAGCCCGCGCGGCCGCCACGGCGGTCCGTGAAAAGCTCGCACATGTAATGCCGCATTCCGGTCACGTCGCTCCAGCTTGCGCAAATCGTATTGGCAATGCGTGGAAACTGCGCGGCGAGGGCGCCGGGACGCACGCTCGGCGGAAGCGCTTCCAGCCAGAGCCGGGTTCGCGGCAGCAGCTCGAGGACAGGGCGTGCGCGGCGCACGTAGTCGGGCAGGGGCGGTCGAACCGTGGAGGCGGGGGCCCCAAATCCATCCGCGAGACGGTGGATGTCGGAGGGGAAGCGTCGCGATCCTTCGTAGATTGAGGTCTTCATCGGGTCGGACACTGGATAGCAGTTTCCGTACCCGGGGTGAAAGACGCGCGGATTCAACTGGTTGAAATCTCGACGACACGGCAACTGTAAACATCACCGACGGATCGTCCCGGGGGCGCGCAGTCCGATTCGTGGCCGACCTCAGTCGAACATCGACGGATTGAAACTGATGGTACTGGTGGCGAGATGCACCTCGCGCAGGAAGAAGCTCAGACCGCCGATGACGGCCACCATCGCCCCGACGAACAGCGCGCCCGCCAGCCACCGCAGGTTGGTGCCTGCGAATGCCTCCACGAACAGCACCACGATCACCAGACACACCAGCAGCGCCGCCGCCGTCGACAGGTTGATCGACCAGCTGCAGACGCGCCGGCGCAACTCCAGGGTCGAGATTTCGTGACGTGCGGCCGTGCGGGCGCGCTCGTTCATCGCGTGCCACGTCTGCTCGATGGTCCGGGCGCGGTCGATGACCCGGGCGAGACGGGTGGCCATCACGCCGAGGAGCCCGGCGATGCCGGTGAGCAGAAAGACCGGGGCGATCGCAAGCTGGATGGCGTGGGAGATGATCCCGGCCGTCATATCGGAGGGCATGGATGGACTCGCCAAATCACAGGGAAGATGCGCGTTAAGCATAGCCCAGCCCGCCGCGCTCTCCAATCCGATGCGGGACGCAAAGGCCGGTGGTCGGTTTCCGGAAACCAGTCGGGGCGGTCGCGGATGGCGAAGAACGGAACGGACGTCGATGCCGTCGCAGGTGGTGAAGAACGGAACGGACATCAATGCGGGCGACCGCGATGCGATCGGGCTTTCCCCGCGTCGCATCGGCTCTGCCTGACGCGGAAGGTATGCAATGTCGTCAGGACCATTGCAAGCCAGGCAGTACCCAGGGCGAAAGCCGCCAGCACGTCGCTCAGGAAATGGACGCCGAGGTACACCCGCGTCAGTCCTACCACGGCAACGGCAAAGGAAGCAATCAGCACGAATGGCACGCGCCAGCGCCAGGCTGGAATGCGTGCGACCAGGTAGGCGGCCAGGAATCCGTAGAACAATGTCGACGCGGTCACGTGACCACTCGGGAAGCTGTACGTCGTCAGGGTCAACAGCGGGTCGGCGAAGCTTGGGCGTGCGCGCGCGAAGGCATACTTGGTCAGGACATTGACGACCATCCCGCCCGGCACCGCGAGCAGCAATGCACCCAGCCAGTGCCATTGCCGCCGCCACGCCAGGTAAATCGCCAGCGTTCCGGAGGCGATCGCAATGCCCCGGAGTCCACCCAACTCAGTGAGCAGCATCATTGCCTTGGTCAGTGGCGGGACTGCCTGCGCATGGAACCACGCCGCGATGCGGTGATCCACCTTCGTCAGGGGATCGCCAGTCACGACATCTTCGGCAATGCCACCGAAGAGCCAGCCGGCGCCGATCACGACGAGCCCGCCCAGGGTGAGATTGATGCCGAGATAGCCGGTGGGCGAAAGGCGTGCTTCGAGAAAGGCCACGCCCGCGGGGTAGCGGCGGCCCAACCAGTCGATTGTGGGCCACGCGAGGAAGCGCCGCCAGGCGCGCCGCACCGCCGCCTCGCGGGTCGCGGCGAACCATCCCAGCATGCCGAGCACGATCACGAACAGCACGACGCCGCCGATGATGACCGCGGGTCCCATCAACGGCGCAGCCGATCTACCGGCAATGTGCAGGGCAAACCGTATTGCCGCAGATTCCCGTGGACGGCACGCGGGAGACGCTGGGCGACGAAGGAGTCCGGCATTGGCCAGCAGCACCTTAAGGAAGGGGCGGGAAAGGGCCGGTGAAGGCCGGCGAAGGCCACGGATCTTTGCAACAGCCGCCGATCGCGGAGGATGATATCGCCGCGACGGTCGGGCATGGCAATGCGTTGTCCCGCCACACCCGATCTACCACCGTGCCATGCTTGGTCGATGGACCAGCCTTGGCCAGCAACGTGCAAGCCACCCATCGTTGACCGGGTCCGACCTCCGCACGAGCGCGCATTGTAGCGGTCTGTCCTACGCCGTAATCCGCCAACGCCGGATCGTCGGTGACGGCTGTTCCGTACTACAAAAGCACTCCCAACCGCGGAGGCTCCATGGACCTCAAAAGCATTCTCGAACACTATGCCGGCTCTTCGGCTACCACGAATCGTGACCCGAACAACGATTTCGAAGCCGTTGCTCGGGAGTTGTCGCCTTCGGCCGTTGGGCCCGGGGTGGCCGATGCCTTCCGGTCCGACCAGACACCGCCGATGAGTGAAATGGTGGGAAATCTCTTCGAACGGTCCGACCCACAGCAGCGTGCTGGTGTGCTCAACCAGATCCTCGCGTCCATCGGTCCGGGCCTCCTTTCGGGAGTCGCCGGGGGTGCCCTGGGCAATCTGCTGCGCAACGTGGGCGGCCTCGGAACACCGGGTAGCGCCCCCAGCCTTTCGCCCGAACAGGCCGCAAAGGTCACACCCGAGCAGGCCCGGGAGATCACCCAACATGCGGAACGTGCCGATCCCGGCATCGCCGACCGCCTGGGTGAGTTCTACGCCGCGCATCCGCAACTCGTGAAGGGTCTGGGCGGTGCGGCGTTGGCCATCGTGCTGGGTAAGCTCGCCAACAACCGCAACACCTAGCGCTCCGGACTGTCGCGCGTCGTTGCCAGATCGTGGCGGCGACCGCATCC
>JBDTWB010000122.1:0-12282 GCA_040006895.1 Casimicrobiaceae bacterium
TGGTACATCCAGTTCTTCCGCAACACGCCGCCGCTCGTCCAGCTCTACTTCTTCTATTTCGGCATCGGCAGCCTGCTCGCCACCACGGGCGCGACCGGGAATCCGGTGCCGCTCGTCACCAACATCACGTGGGCGATCATCTCGCTCTCGTTCTTCGCCGGCGCTTTCAATGTCGAGATCTTCCGGTCCGGGATCGAGGCGGTCCCCAAGACCACCATCGAGGCCGCCGAATCGCTCGGCTTCAGCCGCCTGCGCACGTATCTGCTCATCGTCTTCCCGCTGGCCTTCCGGATCAGTCTGCCGGCGCTCAACAACAATCTGGTCAACCTGGTGAAGACCACCACCCTGGCGTACGCCATCGCCGTGCCGGAGATGCTCTACGTGTCGAGCCAGATCTGGTCGGACGAGCTCAACGTGCCGGAGATGATGAACGTGCTGCTGGTCGTGTATTTCGCGCTGGTCGGCCTGCTGGTGTACGTCATGCACCGCTGGGAGCGGGCCATCCGGGTTCCGGGGTTCGGGGTATGAGTGGGTTGCGCTGGCGCGACCCCATTCCGCAGTCGACGGACCTGCCGGTGCTGTTGCCGGGCGCGGCCCGGATGGCCCGCGCTTCGGCAGCGGAACGTACGGCCGGCAGCTTCCGGCTGAACCTGCGGCCCGCCCACGGCTGGGCGTTGCTGGGCATCTTCGCCCTGGGATGCGGCATCGCCGAGGCACAGGTCCAGCCGGGCCAGCCCGGCATCGTGGCGACGCTGTGGAAGTGGACGCCGGTGTTGCTGCGCGGCTTCCTGTTCAACCTGGCGATCAGCTTAGTGGCGATGAGCGCCGGCACCCTGGTGGGGCTGTTGCTGGGATTCGCGCAGATCTCGCTGCTCCTGCCGGTGCGCAAGGGTGCGTGGCTCGCCACCCACTTCTTTCGCAACGCTCCGTGGCTGGTGCTGCTCTTCTACTGCATGTTCCTGCTGCCTTTCCAGGTGACGATCTTCGGCGTGACGATCCCCATCCCGGACTGGATCAAGGCGACCCTGGGGTTGTCGCTGCCGGTGATGGCCAATGTGTCCGAGATTGTGCGCGGCGCCGTGCAGTCGATCCCCACCACGCAGTGGGAATCCGCCGCGTCGCTCGCCTTCACCCGCCGCCAGACGATGTGGATGATCATCCTGCCGCAATGCATCAAGCGCATGTTGCCGCCGTGGATGAACCTGTACGCCATCCTCACCATGGCCACCGTCCTGGCGTCGATCGTCGGGGTCAACGAAATGATGACCCTCACCCGCCAGGCGCTGAGCGCGGAAAATCGCTCCGGACTGCTGCTCGCGTTCTACAGCTACGTGCTGTTCTGGTTCTTCCTCTACTGCTATCCGATCGCGCGCTGGACGGTGCGGCTGGAAGCGCGCTATGCCGTCAACCAGTGAGCTCTCCCGTGCCCGCGCCACAGCCCGCTACTGCCGCTACCGCCACGACCGAACCCATCGTCGACATCCGCGACGTGCACCAATCCTTCGGCGCGGTCGAAGTGCTGAAGGGCGTCTCCATGGCGGTACCCAAGGGCGGCGTGGTGTGCATCATCGGTCCGTCCGGATCGGGCAAGTCGACCCTGCTTCGCTGCATCAACGGTCTCGTGCCGATCCAGAAGGGCAGCATCCGCGTGGCCCAGTACGAGGTCCACAAGCTCCACACCGATCTGGAAAAGATCGCACTCCGCAAGGAAGTGTCGATGGTGTTCCAGCAGTACAACCTCTTCCCGCACAAGACGGCGCTCGAGAACGTGATGATGGCGCCCGTGCATGTCCTCAGGGAGGACAAGCAGGAAGTTCGCGAGCGAGCGCTGGCGCTGTTGAAAAAGGTGGGCCTGGAGGCCAAGGCCGACGCCTATCCGGGCGAGCTCTCCGGCGGCCAGCAGCAGCGTGTCGCGATCGCCCGTTCGCTGGCGATGCGGCCGGAGGTCATGCTGTTCGACGAGGTCACCGCAGCACTCGATCCCGAGACCGTCAAGGACGTGCTCAACACCATTCGCGAGCTCGCCCATGAAGGGATGACCTGCATGCTGGTGACCCACGAGATGCGGTTCGCGCGCGAACTCGCGGACGTCGTCTATTTCACCGATGGCGGAGTGATCGTGGAATCCGCTCCGCCCGAGGAACTGTTCGAGCGTCCGATGAAGGATCGCACCAAGGCGTTCCTGTCGCAGATCCTTTGAAGGCGCGGTCGAGGACTCGCGCCCGCGCCGGCCATCGAACCCGGCGCAAGGGTTTCTCGCCCGGGCGCATCATGGGCCGAGCCCGGCAAGCGCAATCCCGGGCTGGATGCGACCCGGCGGCGCGCAGCACCCGGCACGGTGATCAGCAGGCGCAAGGCCCGCCGTTGTCGTCGGCCGACCGTTACCACCGCCGCTTCTCCTGTCGCGGGCGCGGATCGTGCAAGGGTTCGTGAGCGGTGATCGCTATCGGCTGGTGGTGCGAGGCGCGCTCGCGCTCGCCGTAGGTGCGAGCGCGGGGTGGATCTGCAGTCGCGTCGGCACGCCGATCCCGTGGATGCTGGGCCCGCTTTGCACCATCGCATTGTTGCGCATTGCCGGTGCCGACCTCCCGGCGCTGCCGGGCATCCGCCAGGCGGGCCAATGGGTGATCGGCACGTCGCTGGCTTTGTATTTCACCCCGGCGGTGGTCCGCGAGGTCGCGGGCCTGTGGCCGCTGCTCGCCGCAGGGGCGCTGTTCGCGATCCTGCTCGGCTACGGTGGGGGCGTCGTGCTGGCGCGTCTCACCGGACTGGATCGGACCACGGCAATCTTCGCCTGTGTTCCCGGCGGGGCAGCCGAGATGGCGATTCTGGGCGAGCGCTACGGAGCGCGCGTCGATCGGGTGGCAGCGGCGCAGAGCATCCGCATCCTGGTGGTCGTGCTGGTCCTTCCTGCCATCTACACCTTGCTGTCCGTGCATGGGGCGGACCGGTACATCCCCGGCATGACGCGCTTCGATCCGGTGGGGCTTGCGGAGCTGCTGGCATTGACCTTCGTCGGTGGCCTGTTGGGGCAGCGCCTGGGCGTTCCCAACGCATTCGTGCTCGGACCACTCGCAGTGGCGATACCGCTCACGGCGATGGAGTTCAATTTCTCCGCGGTGCCCACGTGGGCGTCGAATGGCGCGCAATGTGTACTGGGCGTCGCGCTCGCCAGTCGCTTCCACCCCGAGTTCCTGCATGGCGCGCCGCGCTTCGTCGCCTCGACGATCCTGACCTCGCTCGCTGCGATCCTGGTGTCGGCAGGCTTTGGCTGGGTGCTGGCCTGGATGGCAGAACTCTATCCGGCGACGGTGATCCTAGGAACTGCACCCGGCGGCATTGCGGAAATGTGCATCACCGCCAAAGTCCTGCAGCTCGGTGTCCCGGTCGTGACGGCGTTCCATGTGGCGCGCGTCGTGGTTCTTCTCCTCGGAACGGGACCCTTTTTCGCAGTGACGCGGGGCTGGCGTCGGCGTGCGATGGGACGCCGCGCGCCCTGACCGATCGGCGCGCCACTCCGCACGTGTAGCCGTGTTCCACGCGGCTTATCGTCCGTTCCATCGCGTGATAACCTTACCGGCTCGGCGCAGCGCGTCCATTGCGCGACGAGTCGTGCATCGTTGGAAGATCAAATGCCATGAACGCTCCCGAGTCACGTCAGAATCTCGCTGCCGCGGTGTCTGCGCCGCCCTACGTCCGCCACGCCGGATTGCTCGCCTGGGTCCGCGATGTCGCGGCACTCACCAAGCCCGCGCGGATCGTCTGGTGCGACGGCAGCACCGGGGAATACGATCGGCTGTGCGCCGAAATGGTCGAGGGTGGCACGCTGCGTCGCCTCGATCCGGAAAAGCGTCCCAACAGTTACCTCGCCTGGTCCGATCCCTCGGACGTGGCCCGGGTCGAGGACCGCACCTTCATCTGCAGCGAGAAGGCCGAGGACGCCGGTCCGACGAACAACTGGATGGCCCCTGCGGAAATGCGCCGCACCCTCGAGGGCCTGTTCGCGGGCAGCATGCAGGGCCGTACGATGTACGTGGTGCCGTTTTCGATGGGTCCGCTCGGCAGTGACATCGCCCATATCGGCGTGGAGATCTCCGACGCCCCGTACGTCGTCGCGAGCATGAAAATCATGACCCGCATGGGCAAGGATGTCTTCGACGTGCTCGGCAGCGACGGTCATTTCGTCCCGTGCATCCACTCGGTGGGGGCGCCGCTCGCCCCGGGCGAGGCCGACGTGCCCTGGCCGTGCAACCCCGACCACAAGTACATCGTGCATTTTCCGGAATCCCGGGAAATCTGGTCGTATGGCTCGGGTTACGGGGGCAACGCGCTCCTCGGCAAAAAATGCTTTGCCCTGCGGATCGCCTCGGTGATGGGCAGGGACGAAGGTTGGCTGGCGGAGCACATGCTCATCCTCGGGGTCACTGCACCCGGCGGGGAAAAGAGCTACGTGTGCGCAGCCTTTCCCAGCGCATGCGGCAAGACCAACTTCTCGATGATGATTCCGCCCAAGGGTTTCGAAGGCTGGAAGGTTTCCACCATTGGGGATGATATTGCGTGGATAAAGCCGAAAGAAGACGGACGTTTCCACGCGATCAACCCAGAAGCGGGCTATTTCGGAGTCGCGCCGGGCACGTCGTACGATTCCAATCCCAACGCAATGGAGATGCTGAAGGAAAACGTCATCTTCACGAACGTCGCATTGACTGATGACGGCGACGTCTGGTGGGAGGGCATGACCGCCACGCCACCTTCCCATCTCATTGATTGGCAAGGAAAAGATTGGACGCCAGCGAGCGGCGGTAAGGCCGCGCATCCGAACGCCCGGTTCACCGTGGCCGCCACCCAATGTCCTTCTCTCGATCCGCATTGGGACGACCCGGCTGGGGTTCCGATCGATGCCTTCGTGTTCGGGGCGCGGCGCAGCGACACCGTTCCGCTCGTGGTCGAAGCCAAGAGTTGGGAGGAGGGGGTCTACAAGGCCGCCACCATGGGCTCGGAGACCACGGCAGCGGCCGCGGGGAAGGTCGGCGAGGTGCGCCGCGACCCCTTTGCCATGCTCCCGTTCTGTGGGTATCACGTCGGCGATTACTTCCGGCATTGGCTCCACATGGGCACGGTTGTGCCGAAGCCGCCGCGAATTTTCACCGTCAACTGGTTCCGTACGGATTCTGCGGGCGCGTTTGCCTGGCCCGGTTTCTCCGAGAACATGCGCGTGCTGCAGTGGATCGTCGAGCGCTGTCACGACCGCGCGCAGGCGGGGGAGACCCCGTTGGGCCTGGAACCGGGCTATCGGGACATCGATTGGACGGGCCTCGAGTTTCCGGCGGACCAGTTCGCCGACATCATGCGCTTCGACGGCGCGATGTGGCGCCGCGAACTGGCGGCCCATGACGAGCTCTTCGCCAAGTTAGGCAGCAAGCGACCGCAGATCCTTGCCCAAGAGCGGGAACGGCTCGCCAAAAGGCTCGGCGTGTGACGGGAGAAGGCGTGCACGCGCAGGACGTTGCCGCCAGGTTGGCGATGTTCCACGTGAAACAATCGCTTGCACGTTCCTCTCTGAGCTGTTCCACGTGAAACACCGGGGCTGCGCCCCGATCGACCTCCATGGATTTTGCTGACGTTTTCGACGTGATCGTGGTGGGTGGGGGCCATGCCGGCACCGAGGCTGCGCTCGCCTCGGCACGGATGGGGCGCACCACCTTGCTCCTGACGCACAGTATCGAAACCTTGGGCCAGATGTCGTGTAACCCGTCGATCGGGGGCATTGGCAAGGGTCACCTGGTGAAGGAGATCGATGCGTTGGGCGGCGCCATGGCGTTAGCGACCGACGAGGCCGGGATCCAGTTCCGGATCCTGAATTCCAGCAAGGGTCCGGCGGTGCGGGCGACACGGGCCCAGGCCGACCGCGTCTTGTACCGTCGCGCAATCCGACGCCGCCTCGAGAACCAGCCCAACCTCACGCTGTTCCAGCAGGCTGTCGACGACGTCCTGATCGAAGAGGGGCCGCAGGGACCCCGCGTCGCTGGAATCATGACCCAGCTGGGGATCCGCTTTCGTGGACGCACGGTTGTGCTGACGACGGGCACCTTTCTCGCGGGCCTCGTGCATGTCGGACTCGCCAGCTACGAAGCGGGGAGGGCGGGCGATCCGTCAGCCCGTCAACTTGCCGCCCGGCTGCGCGCCATGGACCTACCCGTGGGACGCTTGAAAACCGGGACGCCGCCGCGCCTGGACGGTCGTACCCTGGACTTTGCATTGCTCGAGCGGCAGTCGGGAGACGATCCGGAGCCTGTTTTCTCGTTCATGGGCACGCGGGGCATGCATCCCCACCAAGTCCCGTGCTGGGTTACCCACACGAACGAGGTCACCCACGAGATCATTCGTGGCGGCCTGGATCGCTCGCCGATGTTCACCGGGGTAATAGAGGGCGTAGGCCCGCGCTATTGCCCTTCGATCGAAGACAAGGTGACGCGATTCGCCGAACGGACGAGCCACCAGATCTTCCTCGAGCCGGAGGGCCTCGAGACTCACGAGGTCTACCCCAACGGGATCTCGACGTCCCTGCCGTTCGACGTCCAGCTCGCTCTGGTGCGGTCGATGCGCGGCTGCGAGCGGGCCCACATCCTCCGCCCGGGCTATGCGATCGAATACGATTACTTCGACCCGCGGGCGCTGCAGCCCACGCTCGAGACTCGCGCAGTCGGCGGATTGTTCTTCGCGGGCCAGATCAATGGGACCACCGGCTACGAGGAAGCGGCCGCGCAGGGGTTGCTGGCCGGGATCAATGCCGGCCGTGCGGCCATCGGCGCAGAGGGGTGGTATCCCCGTCGGAACGAAGCCTACCTGGGGGTGCTGGTGGACGACCTGATCACCCGGGGCGTCACCGAGCCCTACCGGATGTTCACCTCGCGGGCGGAATATAGGCTGCAGTTGCGGGAGGACAACGCCGATCTCCGCCTCACCGAGGTCGGCCGGGGCCTGGGGCTGGTCGACAACGATCGGTGGACCGCCTTTTGTATCAAGCGTGAGGCCGTCGCCTGCGAGCTCGAGCGCGTCAAGACCACCTACGTCAGTCCGGCCATGCTGATGCCGGGGCGGGCCGAGGCGACGCTCGGCCAGCCGATCGATCGCGAGTACGCCCTGGCCGATCTCCTGCGTCGCCCGGGCATTGGATATCCGGCGCTGCTGGCGATGGCCGACATGCCGGCCGTGGCCGACCCCGCCGTGGCCGAGCAGGTCGCGATCACGATCAAGTACGAAGGCTATATCACCCGCCAGCATCACGACATCGTGCGGGCGAGGGACCAGGAAGAGCTGGTGCTTCCCGCCGACCTCGATTACGCGGCGGTGCGTGGATTGTCGACGGAAGCCCGGCAAAAGCTCGCCACCCAGCGACCGTCCACGCTCGGTCAGGCGGCCCGGATCTCCGGTATGACCCCCGCGGCGATCTCCTTGCTCCTCGTGCATCTCAAGCGCGGCAGTGGCGCAGGCGTTGTGCCCTCCGCCATCGCCCGGCGTTCGGCCTGACGTGACCCTCGCGGAAGGCCTCGCCGTACTGCGCGCGCAGGGGGTGCGCGTTGATTCGGCGGCGCCATCACGTTTCGACGCATTTCTCGATCTCCTCGAGAAATGGAACCGGACATACAACCTGACCGCCATTCGCGAGCGGGAACGCATGGTCACTCACCATCTTCTCGACTCGCTGACCGTGCTGCCTTACCTCGGCAGCGGCGGCGTACGCCTGCTCGACGTGGGCAGCGGCGCAGGCATCCCCGGCATCCCCCTGGCGATCGCGATGCCCACGCTCGCGACGACCCTCGTCGACAGCAACCATAAGAAGGGGACATTCATGCAACAGGCCGTGGCCGAACTCGGCTTGGCCAACGTTGCCGTGCGGGTGGGCCGGATCGAGGCGATCGGCACCGAGGCGGCGGGTCAGTTCGACATCGTCGTCTCCAGGGCCTTCTCGGACCTTGCCACCTTCTCCGCCGCTGCACTTCCTGCGTTGGCTCCCGGGGGAAGATTGCTGGCGATGAAAGGCGTGATGCCCCACGAGGAGCTCGCGGCGTTGCCTCCGGGCGTGGCGTTGACGGCAACACACGTCCTGGCCGTTCCGGGGCTGGATGCGGAGCGCCATCTCGTGGTATTGGAAGCGGCATGACCAAGATCATCGCCGTGGCGAACCAGAAGGGCGGCGTCGGCAAGACCACGACGACGGTCAACCTGGCCGCCAGCCTGGCCGCCATGAAACGGCGCGTGTTGCTGGTCGACCTCGATCCGCAGGGCAATGCGACCACCGGATCCGGGGTTGACAAGCGAGCGCTTACTTGCACCGTGTACCACGTCCTGCTTGGTGAGCGCAAGATCGAGGAGGCCCGCCGCCGGTCCGATGGCGGGGGCTACGACATTGTGCCGGCCAACCGCGAGCTGGCTGGTGCGGAGGTCGAGCTGGTGGCTCTCCCCGAGCGGGAAACCCGCCTCAAGGACGCCATTGCAACGGCGTTGCAGCCCATGCGCACGGCCATCGATGCGGTCGCCGGCGAGTACGACTTCATCCTGCTCGACTGCCCACCGTCGCTGTCGCTCCTTACCCTCAACGGGCTCTGTGCCGCCGACTCGGTGCTGATTCCGATGCAATGCGAGTACTACGCCCTCGAAGGTCTCTCGGATCTCGTGCAGACCTTGAAGAAGGTCCGGGCGCATCTCAACCCGCGCCTCGAGATCGAGGGTCTGCTGCGCACCATGTACGACCCGCGCAACACCCTGGCCCAGAACGTGGCATCCGAGCTCGAGCGCCACTTCGGCGACAAGCTCTACCGCACCGTCATCCCGCGCAATATTCGCCTGGCCGAGGCGCCGTCGCACGGGATACCCGCGCTCTACCTCGACAAGGCGTCGAAGGGTGCGCAGGCCTATCTCGCGCTCGCCGGCGAGATGCTCCGGCGCCTGGAAACCACCGCGCCTCCGGTCGCCGCCGCGGCCTGACGGCACCACTCAAGGCATCGATTCCCATGATCCGACCCAAGGGCCTCGGACGCGGCCTCGACGCGCTGCTCGCAGGCAGCGACGAGACCCGTGCGGGCGACTCGCTGCAGAACATCGCCATCGATCGTCTCGCGTCGGGCAAGTACCAGCCGCGTACGCGCATGGACGACGCGTCGCTCGACGAACTCGCCGCGTCGATCCGCGAGCAGGGCATCATGCAGCCGATCCTCGTCCGCCCCGTGGACGGCGGCCGATTCGAGATCATTGCCGGCGAGCGACGCTGGCGTGCGGCGCAGCGCGCCGGACTGAAGGAGGTGCCGGCACTCGTGCGTCCCGTGGCCGACCAGGCGGCGCTGGCGCTGGCGTTGATCGAGAACATCCAGCGCGAGGATCTCAACGCCATCGAGGAAGCCAACGGCCTGCACAGACTGATCGACGAATTCGGCCTGACCCACGAGGCGGCCGCCCGCGCCGTCGGGCGATCACGCAGCGCGGTATCGAACTTGCTGCGACTGCGCGACCTCGCCCGCCCGGTCCAGGAGTACGTGCTCGGCGGGCAACTCGACATGGGTCACGCCCGCGCCCTGCTGGCGCTCTCTGCTGGACAACAGACCGCCGCGGCGGCGCGGATCATCGCCCAACGACTCTCGGTGCGCGAGGCCGAGCGTCTGGTGCACGCAATGCAGCAGGACGCCTTGCCGCGACCGGCGAAACGCGCGGGAGCAGCCGACCCCGACGTTGCCCGCCTGCAGGAAGAGCTCGCGCAGCACCTGGGTGCACCGGTGCGGATCGTGACGAAGAAAAAAGGCGCAGGGCGGCTCGTCATCGATTACGCGAGCCTCGAACAGCTCGACGGCATCCTCAGCCGCTTGCGTGCCTAGAGCGGCGTCGCCCGCCGCAGCGCAGGATCGACGCAGGTCGATGCGCTGCGTCTGGCAAGCGCGCGGGTTGGCGATTCAGCCGAGCTGTTCGAGCATCGTCTCGGCGCCGGAGACCTCGAACTTCCCCGCCGCTTCGATGTTGAGCGACTTCACCACGCCATCGTCGACCAGCATCGAGAACCGCTGGCAGCGAACGCCCATGCCGCGCGCTCCCAGGTCCAGTTCGAGGCCGAGCGCCTTGGTGTACGTGCCACTGCCATCGCCCATCATCCGGATCTTGCCGCCGGTCTTCTGCTCCCTCGCCCATGCGCCCATTACGAAGGCGTCGTTCACCGACAGGCAGATCACCTCGTCGACATCCTTCTTCCTGAGCTCGTCCATGCGCCCGAGGTAGCTCGGCACGTGCTTGGCGGAGCACGTCGGCGTAAAGGCACCCGGAAGACCGAAGATCACGACCTTCTTGCCTTTGGTAAGGGTTTCGATGCTGACCTCGCTGGGCCCTATCGGGCAGCCCGGGGTCTCGGTGTCGTTGTATTCGTAGAGCTTGCCCGGCGGCAGCCGGTCTCCGACTTTGATTGTCATGACGTCTCCGTGATCGAACGAGGAATGCGCGGGGCGCGATGTGCAACGATAACAGCGCCGGCATCAAAAGGTGCCGATGCACTTGAACCGCCGGCCGTGCGGCGTTAGGGTAGCGCTCTTCGGGGAGGGGAACCATGGCAACGACCAGAACATCGCCGCCCGCGCGCAAGCGCTCGGTGTCCACCACGTTGTGGATCGCCACGCGGAAGGGATTATGGTCCCTCGCCAGCGACGAGGCCCGGCGCAGCTGGAAGCTTGCCGGACCGCACTTCCTCGGGCACATCGTGCATCACGCGATGCTCGACCCGCGCGACGGGCGCACCCTGCTCGCGGCGGCGCGCACGGGACACCTCGGACCAACGGTCTTCCGGTCGACCGATCGCGGCCGGACCTGGAAGGAAGCGACGCAGCCGCCGGCGTTCGAGCCCGGCAGTGGCCGTACCGTGGATCACACGTTCTGGCTCACGCCCGGCCATGCCGACGAGCCCGGCGTCTGGTATGCCGGAACATCGCCGCAAGGCCTGTTCCGCTCCACCGATGGCGGCGCCACGTGGCAGGGCGTTGCAGGCTTCAACGAGCATCGGGAGCGCAAGGCGTGGTGCGGTGGCGACCAGGACGGCACGCCCGATGGACCGAAGCTGCATTCGATCATCGTCGATCCGCGCGACGCAGCGCACCTCTATATCGGGATGAGCAGCGGCGGCGTGTTCGAGTCCACCACGGCGGGCGCCGACTGGCGACCTCTGAACCGCGGCGTCCGCGCCGATTTCCTGCCCGAGAAGGACCCACTCTTCGGCCACGATCCACACTGCGTGCGCATGCATCCGGTACTTCCTGATCGCCTGTACCAGCAGAACCATTGCGGCATCTATCGCCTCGACCGGCCCGACGAGACCTGGACCGACATCGGGGTGACGATGCCGAAGTCGGTCGGCGCCATCGGCTTTCCGTTGGTCGTCCATCCCCACGATCCCGAGACGTTCTGGGTGTTCCCGATGGACGGGTCGAGCGTCTGGCCGCGCGTGTCACCGGGCGGGAAGCCCGCCGTGTATCGCACCGTCAACGGCGGTCGCACGTGGCAGCGCCAGTCGACCGGCCTGCCTGCCTCGCAGGCGTGGTGGACCGTGAAGCGCCAGGCCATGACCACCGATCGCGCCGCGACTACCGGCGTCTACTTCGCCACGACCAGCGGCGACGTGTGGGGTAGCCGGGACGAAGGCCGGTCCTGGCGACCGCTCGTCCGTCACCTGCCGCACATCTATGCGATCGAAAGCGCGTAGACCGCGCGCCGTCGGGCATGCGACCGGCGGGCGCTGTCGGCGCGACGCAGGATCCGATCCCGGACAGGCCCCGCGATGCTGGTGAAAATTCCCACCCAGCTTCGTTCCTACACGGACGGTGCCGCGCTCGTGACAGTCGATGCGTGCGCGCCACGCACGCTCGACGGGGTACTGCGCCTGCTCGATCAGCGCCATGCGGGGCTTCGATTCCGCATCATCGACGAGCAGGCGCAAGTGCGTCCTCACATCAAGTTGTTCGTCGATGGCGTGCTGCAGCGCGATCTCGATACCGCGGTGGACGAGGCGAGGGAGCTCATGATCGTGGGTGCCCTGTCGGGCGGCTAGGTTGCCGCACTGCAACGAGGGCACTGTGCCGAGCCATGCACCCGCGTTGCGGCAGCGCGACAATCCACGCTATAATCGACGGGTTTGCTTCAGTCTCAACGGCGCGCCTAGAAAGCGCGCGCGAGTGGCTCTCCAGCCGATCTCCAGGCCCATCCGCACGGTGCTCAAGTGGCAGGTCATCGCGACCGCCATTCTGGCCGCCACTG
>JBDTWB010000123.1:0-12270 GCA_040006895.1 Casimicrobiaceae bacterium
CCGCGGCGCTCAATGGGTAACCTCCCCCAGGCTTGCCCACTGCGTGGGCTGCGCACCCCCCCTCCCAGGGAGGGGGCGAGCGCCTTGGGACGGCCCGGCGGCGCTTGCCGGCACCCGCGGGGGTGCCACCGCGCCCGGGTCGCGACGGGCGGCGCGCCACGGAATCAGCGGACGATGCCTTTGGATTTCAGGAAGGCCCGGGCGACATCCTTGGGCTCTTCCTTGTCGCCGTCGACCTTGTAGTTGAGCTCCGCCATGGTCGTCTCGTCCAAGAGCGGCGACACCTTGTTCAGCACCTCGGCGATCTTGGGATTGGCATCGAGGGCCTCCTTGCGCACGACCGGCACGAGGTAGTAGGGCGGCCAAAGGTTCTTGTCGTCCTTGAGGCGCTTCAACTTCAGGGCGCTGATCATGCCGTCGGTGGCGTAGCCGTTGACCACGTCGACCTGCTTGTTGGCGATGGCCTGGTAGCGCAGGCCGATGGCCATCTGCAGGTCTTCCTTGAACTCCATGCCGTACTTGGCCTTGAGACCGGGCAAGCCGTCCTTGCGGTCGCGGAACTCGGGACCGGCGCCGAGCTTCAGGTCCTTGGACACCTTGGTGAGGTCGGACAGCGTCTCCAGCTTGTATTGCGCGGCGGTTTCAGGGCGCACCACCATGTTGTAGGTGTTGTTGAGCGGCGACTCGTCGAGCAGCACGAAGCCCTTCGCGGCGTACTCGCTCTTGACCTTGTCGTGAACCGCCTTGCGGTCGGTCATCGGCTCGGCCTTGAGCACCACCAGCAGCATCGTGCCGGTGTATTCGGGGTAGAGGTCGATCTGCTTTTCCTCCATCGCCTTGTGGGCGATGAGGGTGCCGCCGAGATTGAGCTTCCGGTCGACCTTGATCCCGGCGGCTTCGAGCGCCTGGGCATAGATTTCGGCGACGACAAACTGCTCGGTGAAGTTCTTGGATCCGACCTTGACCTGCGCGATCGTCGGCGCTGCGAGCAGGAACGAAACGAGCGCGACCAGGAGGCCGCGTGCAATGCACTTGTTCATGGGGGGACTCCCGGGAGAGGTGGACGCGATTCTGACACACGCCGTGTGGCGCGGCGCGTCCCGCCGGCTAGACAAGCGCGGGGTAGCCGAGCTCGTCCGCGATTGTCGCGTCGGCGGCAAGAGTCCGGTAAACGGCCGGATCGACGCGCTCGAATCGTTGCAGCACCAGATCGCGGCGGACCGCGGCGAGCTCCGCCTCATTTTCGACCGCGAGCAGGGCTGCCGCGAGCCGGGCGACCGCATCGGCCTCGATGTGGGGCGAGGCGACCAGGGGCGGAATCGGCGTCGGCGGCGTCGACGCCACGACACGGATCTGGGCGGTCAGCTCGGGTGCGTGCCGGCGCAGCAATTCCAGGGCATAGCTGTCGACCGGCCCGACGTCGGCGTCACCGCGCGCGATCGCCTCGACCACCGCCCGAGGGGTGATCAGCGGGCCGATGATCGCGCCGAACAATGGTGCGCCGGCGCGCGCGGCATGCGGTGCGAACAGTCGGCGCACCGCCTGGTATCCCGATTGCGATTCCGCGGTGGTGTAGGCCATGCGCCGGCCGAGCATCGCCTCGACTCCGCCGATCGCGGCATCAACCCGCACCACCAGATCAGTCCAGTAAACCGGTCGGCCGCCGTAGCGGGCGGGGCTGGGCACGGGCGCGGCCACGATCTGCGGCGGCGGCGCGGTGCGCGACAGCGGAAAGCCGCACATGAAGGCGCACGCGAGGTCCGGTCGGCTCCAGAGGTCCGGCAACGGTCGCGGCGCCGGGAAGTCGATCACCGCGCAGTCGACGCCGGCACGATGCACGGCCCATTCCAGCAATGCGCGCCACGCCGCGGCCGCTCTGGGCGCGACGCTGTACATGCGGGCATTGGCGATCATCTGGGTTGCGCCGCGCGCACGATCCGGCCAGGCGCGGCGCGTTGGCTATTCGACGGTGATCTTCGCGTCCTTGACGATGCGGCTCCACTTGGCGGTTTCGGACTGGATCATCTTCCCGAAGGCCTGTGGCGTGTTGCCGATGGGCTCGGCGCCGAGTCCGGCGAGCTTGTCCTTCACCTCGGGCTCGCGCAGCGCCTTGTCGATCTCGACTTGCAGCTTCGCGACGATTTCCGTCGGCGTCGTCGCCGGCGCCACGATGCCGTACCACGACACCACCTCGAAACCCGGCAATCCGGACTCGGCGACCGTCGGCATCTCGGGCGCGGATGCGATCCGTTTGGCGCTGGCGACCGCCAGGCCCTCGAGCTTGCCGGCCTTGATGTGCTGCAGCACCGAGGGCGCGCCCGCGAACATCACCTGCACCTGGCCGCCCAGCACCGCGGTTACCGCGGGAGCGATGCCATTGAAGGGTACGTGCACCATGTCGACCCCCGCCATGCTCTTGAACAGCTCGCCGGCGAGGTGGGCGCCGCTGCCGGGGCCCGGCGAGGAAAAATTGAGCGCACCCGGATGCGCCTTGGCGTAGCGGACGAGATCGGCGACCGACTTCACGCCGAGGCTCGGGTTCACCACCAGAATGTTGGGCACGGCGGCGAGCACGGTTACGGGCGCGAAATCGCGGCCCACGTCGTACGGCACGCTACGATAAAGGTTCGGGTTGACGGTAAGGTTGCCGGCCGGCGCCAGCACCAGGGTGTAGCCGTCCGGCGCGGCCTTCGCGCCGAGCTCCATGCCGATGTTGCCGCCAGCGCCCGCGCGGTTCTCCACCACCACCGGCTTGGCGAGGCTCGCGCCGAGGCGCTCACCCACAACCCGCGCCAGCACGTCGGCAGGTCCGCCGGGAGGAAAGGGCACGATGATCCGGATGGGCCTGGATGGGTAGGGATCCGTGGCCGCGGCTGCGGCCGGAAGCACTGCACCGACGAGGGGAAAAAGACAGGCGAGGACTCGCAACCAGAACAGCATCGATCGCTCCTTCAGGACAATATCCGGCGGACGCGGAGGCGTCACGCGAATCGCAGCGACTGACCGACACCCTGCGCCGAAGCCTTGACCAGCAAGGCGTGGCCGAGTGCGATGTCGCTGATCGACAGGCCACGATGCCAGAACAGGTTGGTCTCGTCGTTGCGCTCGCGGCCGGGTTTCTTGCCCGCGACGATCTCGCCCAGCTCGGCATGCAGCGTTTGCTCGGACAGTTTGCCGGCTTCCACATGCGCGCGCAGCGAGCCGAACATGCCGCCCTTGCATTGGCCCCAATCGTCGACCACCAGCTTGTCCATGATGTCGGTGAGCGAGAGCTCGATCGCACTCATGGTGCCGTAGGGCACGACGAACGCACCTTTCTTGATCCACGCAGTCTCGAGCAACGGGGTCGGCTTTTCGAGTCGTGACGCCTCGACCACGATATCGGCGTTGCGCACGCAGGATTCCCAGTCGGTGGTGGCGACCACCTTCTTCCCGAGGTCGGCGGACAGCCGCGCTGCAAACGCCTCGCGACTCTCCGGGCGCCGCGAATGCACCCGGATCTCGTCGAAATCGAAGAGGCGGTCGAGTAGCCGCACGTTCCAGTACGCGGTACCGCGCGCGCCGACGTGGCCGAGCACCTTGCTGTCCTTCCTTGCGAGGTGCCGTGCACCGATCGCCGTGAGCGCGCCGGTGCGCATGTCGGTGATGGCGCTGGCGTCGATCACCGCCACCGGCATGCCTGTGCGTGGATCGAAGAGGTTGAGCAGCGCCATCTCCGAGGGCAGGTCCTGCTTGTAGTTGTCGACGTAGTCGCCGACGATCTTCACTCCCGCCAGACCGAGCGGCGCGACATAGCCGCGCAGGACGTTGAAGTGCCCATTGAACGCGGGATCGGGAATGAGGTGCACCCGCGGCTCGATCACGGTCTCGCCGCGACCCTGGGCGAGGAGTCCGCTTTCCACCGCCGCCAGGATCTCGTCGTCGGACAACGCCAGGGCGGCGACGTCCGGGCCGTTGAGGTAGTGCATGTGGATCGATTTCATGCGGTCAGTTCCTTCAAGGCGGCCGCAAAGCGCGCGGCGATCGCCTGCTCCTGCGGGTGATGCCCCTCGCGGACCGTCCAGCGTCCGCGCACCATGACGTCGCGTATAGGATTGCCGTGCCCGCAGAATACGAGGGCGTCGATTAAGGTTGCGGCATCCTTGCCGGCGAGCGCGGGATGGGTGGTATCGAGCACGACCAGGTCGGCGCGCATGCCGGGCCGGATCCCGCCGATCGGCTGGCCGGCGGCAGTCGCACCGCCCTCTAGTGCGGCACGGTAGAGCGCTTCGCCGACCGAGCCGCCGTGCGTGGGCGCCAGCACGTTGCGCTCGCGGCGCACCAGCCGCTGGGCGTATTCCAGCCAGCGTAACTCCTCGGCTACACCGGTCGACACGTTGCTGTCGCTGCCGATACCCCACGCTCCCGCTTCGCGACTATAGGCATCCAGGGGATAGATGCCGTCGCCCAGATTGGCTTCGGTGGTCGGGCACAACCCCACGACCGCGCCAGAGCGCGCGACCTCGCGCTGTTCCTGCGGGGTCATGTGGGTGGCATGCACCAGGCACCACTGCGGCGTCACGTCCACCTCGCCGAGCAGCCATTCGACCGAGCGCCGGCCGCTCCATGCGACGCATTCGTCGACCTCGCGGGTCTGCTCGGCGATGTGGATATGGATGGGAGCGGACGTTCCACGGGACGCATCCAGTGTCGCCAGTCCGGCTACGACCTCCTGCAGCGCCCCCGGCGGTACGGCGCGCAAGGAGTGCGGGGCGATCCCGACAGTGAATCCGGGTTCCTGGCCGTGCCGTTGTCGCAGGGTTTCGACCAGGCGCAGCACCATGGCCGGATCGCCGGCGAAGCGTCGCTGACCCGGCGCAAGCGGCGCGGCTTCGAAGTTCGAAACCATGTAGAGCACCGGCAGGAGCGTCAGGCCGATGCCGGTGGCGCGGGCGCTTTGCACCAGCCGTTCCGCCATCTCGGCGGGATCGGCGAACGGCTTGCCGTCGCGATCGTGGTGCACGTAATGGAACTCGCACACCGTGGTGTAGCCGCCCTTTTGCAGCTCGACGAACAATTGCGCGGCGATGGCTTCGAGGGTCTCGGGTGAAAGCCGCGCAACGAAGCCGTACATCGCCTCGCGCCATGTCCAGAAGCTGTCGGTTCGATCGGCGACGCGATGTTCGGTGAGGCCCGCGAAGGCGCGCTGGAACGCGTGCGAATGCAAATCGCACAGCCCGGGCAGGACCGGGCCGTCGAGACGCTCGTCGTCGGGCGCGGGCGGGGCACCGGTGTCGACCGCGGTGATCGTGCCGGACGCGTCGATCGTGAGCCGCACGTCGCGCGCCCAGCCGTCGGGCAGGAAGGCGTGCGCGGCGAAGAGCGGACGCATCAGGATTGGTGCTCGCGTGCCCAGTCGAGCATCACGCCGACGAAAGCTTCGAGCAACGGCGTGAGATGTGCCGCCCGTGCCGGGTCGTAGGTGTAGGGCGCCTCTTCCTGCATGTAGGTACATTCCGCGAGCTCGAGCTGCACGGCGTGGATGTTGTCGTCAGGACGGCCGTAATGGCGGGTGATGTAGCCACCCTTGAAGCGGCCGTCCAGGACGCTGGTGTACGCGGCCTCGGCCTTGCAGAGCGCGAGCAGGCGCTCGCCCAGGTCCGGGGGCGCCGCGCGGCCATCCGCGGTGCCGATGTTGATGTCCCACAGCCGGCCCTCGAAAAAGCGCGGCACCACCGACCGGATCGAGTGCGCGTCGAACAGGATGGCGATGCCGAACTCGGCGCGCACCCGGTCGAGCTCGGCGGAGAGGCGCTGGTGATAGGGCGCCCAGTACGTCTTCCGGCGCGCGGCGATCGCCGCCGCATCGGGCGCCGTGCCATCGTGATAGACGGCCTGCTCGTCAAAGAGCGCCGTGGGGCAGAGCTCGGTGTTGCTCGCGCCGGGATAGAGCGGCTTCCCGGACGGGTCGCGATTGAGGTCGATCACGCAGCGCGAGTGGGTCGCGGTCAGGACGCTGGCCCCCATGCGCGGCAGGAAGTCGTACAACCGCGGCAGGTGCCAGTCGGTATCGGGCAACGGCCGCGCCGCAGGGGTGAGTGTCGCGGCGATCGCGTCGGGCAGGTAAGTCCCCGCGTGGGGAATGCTGACCAGGAGCGGCGTCGTGCCGGTCGTGAAGGTGTACAGGTCCATGGTCTTTAGGGGCGTCGGCGGTGCGCCGAGGAACTCGCTGCCGCGCGGGTACGCGCAACGCCACGGTGCACGATGGTATGGCAGGGATTGAAGCCGATGCGATACGCGAGCTCGCCGGGGGACTCGATGCCTTCCCACAGCACGAAATCGGCGGCCATGCCAGCCTTCAGCATACCGCACGCGTCGTGCAGTCCCAGCGCGCGCGCGGCGTTGCGCGTGACGCCCGCCAGGGCCTCGGCCGGGGTCAGGCGAAACAGCGTGCAGGCCATGTTGAGCATCAGCAGCAGCGACGTGGTCGGTGAGGTGCCCGGGTTGCAGTCGGTGGCGATCGCCATCGGTACCCCGGCGCTGCGCAAGCCTTCGATCGGCGGCTGCTTCGTGTCGCGCAGGAAGTAGAACGCGCCGGGCAGCAGTACGGCGACGGTGCCGCTGTGCGCCATCGCGGCGATGCCCGTGGGTGACAGGTGCTCGAGGTGATCGGCCGATAGCGCATGGAATCGCGCGGCCAGTGCAGCGCCGCCCTGGTCGGAGAGTTGCTCCGCGTGCAATTTGACCGGCAGTCCCAGCGCCTGCGCCGCCACGAACACCCGCTCGGTCTGGGCCGGGGTGAAGCCGATGGTCTCGCAGAACGCATCGACGGCATCGACGAGGCCGGTCGCGTGCAAGGTGGGCAGCATCGTCGCGCAAAGGAAATCGATGTAGGCGTCAGGCGCATTCGCATACTCCGGCGGTAATGCATGGGCACCGAGAAAGGTCGTGCGTACCGTCACCGGCCAGGCTTCGCCCATGCGTCGAGCTACCTGGAGCGATTTCGCTTCCGTGGCCTGGTCGAGACCATAGCCCGACTTGATCTCGACGGTGGTGACACCTTCGGCCAGCAATGCCTCGAGGCGCGGGGCAGACTGTGCGAGCAGCGACTCGGGACTCGCGGCGCGCGTCGCCCGTACCGACGACGCAATCCCACCGCCTTCACGGGCGATCTCGGCGTAACTCGTGCCTTCCAGCCGCCGCTCGAACTCACCGGCGCGATTGCCGCCGTAGACGAGATGGGTGTGACAGTCGATCAATCCCGGGGTGAGCCAGCGGCCCTGCGCATCGCACGTCTCCACCTCCCGGGCGGGGGCGGCGGGCAGCTCGCTGCGCGGGCCTACCCAGGCGATGCGATCACCGGCAACCGCCAGTGCACCATCCTCGATGACGCCGTAGGGCGATCCTGGGGTCATGGTGGCGAGGCGCGCGTTCAGCCACAGCGCATCCCACGTCCCCCGGGAGGTGGGACGCGATGCCATCATGCACCCGCGTTCGTCGACCCGGTCGCCGCGTCGAGGCGCGCTTCCGCGGGTGGGTCGACGGGCGACAGCACGGCGACGATGGCGACCGAATCGTGCTCGGCTTGCAACGCGATCCGCCGAGTGGGCGCGTCGAGGCGCAGTGTCCCCTGCACCGGCACGCGCGCGGCTCCCTCCATGCCCGCGGCGTCACCCTCGACCTTCACGGCAAGCAGTCCGGTGGCGACGTGCACCAGCACGACCGCCGCGCCATCGACCGCATGGACATGCCGAGCACCCGACCGCAGGCGCAGCACCTCGACGTCGGCATGGAGGCGACTGCGGGCCACCATCACGTTGAGATCGCGCGCGCGGGAGCCTTCCAGGGTGCAGCGCACGGACGACTCGCCGCGAAACGCGACGGTGTCGAGCGGCTGCAGGCGACGCGGCGGGGAGGTGTCGATGTGCAGGGTCACCGGCCCGCCCGAGAGCAGCACCAGGGTGCGATCGATCCCCGGGAAGCGCGAAAAATCATTGCTGCCGGCGAGCTCCGCGAGACTCAGGCGCCAGTCGAAGGGGCGGCCATCGATCCCCGCATCGGCCGGATCGATGGCGATCTCGTGCGTCACGCCGCCACCGTTTTTCCACGGCATGGTGCGATAGCCCGAGGAGGGCAGCACCACGCATCCTGGCGGTGCCTGCATGCGCGCGAGTGGAGGGATCGACAACGCGCGTCAACCCAGGAACGGCAGCTTGAGGCCCTGGTCGCGGGCACATGCGATTGCGGCCTCGTAGCCGGCGTCGGCGTGCCGCATCACCCCGGTCGCCGGATCGTTCCACAGCACCCGCGCGATCCGCTTGTCAGCGGCCTCCGAACCGTCGCAGACGATGACCACGCCGGCATGTTGCGAAAAGCCGATGCCGACGCCGCCGCCATGATGGAAGCTCACCCAGGTCGCGCCGCCTGCGGTGTTGAGCAGCGCATTGAGCAGCGGCCAGTCGGAGACGGCATCCGAGCCGTCGCGCATGGCCTCGGTCTCGCGATTGGGACTCGCGACCGAGCCCGAGTCGAGATGGTCGCGGCCGATGACGATCGGTGCCTTGAGCTCGCCGGTGCGCACCATTTCGTTGAATGCGAGCCCAGCGCGGTGGCGTTCGCCGAGGCCGATCCAGCAGATGCGCGCCGGCAGGCCCTGGAAGGCGATGCGCTCGCCGGCCATGTCGAGCCAGCGATGCAGCGCGGCGTCCTCGGGAAACAGCGCCTTCATCTTGCGGTCGGTCTTGTAGATGTCCTCGGGATCACCCGAGAGCGCGACCCAGCGGAACGGCCCCTTGCCGCGGCAGAACAGCGGCCGGATGTAGGCTGGGACGAAGCCGGGGAAGTCGAACGCGTTCTCGACGCCTTCCTCCCAGGCCACCTGGCGGATGTTGTTGCCGTAGTCGACGGTAGGAATGCCGAGCGCCTTGAAGCCCAGCATGGCGCGCACGTGCTCGACGATCGAGGCGCGGGCCGCAACTTCGATCGCCTTCGGATCGGTCTTCTGGGCCTCGCGCCAGCGCTCCACGCTCCAGCCCGCGGGCAGGTAGCCGTGGACGAGATCGTGCGCCGAGGTCTGGTCGGTGACGAGGTCGGGACGCAGCCCACCTGCCTTTGCCCGGCGCAGCAGTTCCGGCACGATCTCGGCGGCGTTGCCCAGGAGCCCGATGGAAATAGCCTCGCGCTTCGTCAACGCCTGCTCGAGCAGGGCGAGCGCCTCGTCGAGGGTCTTCGCCTTGCGGTCGAGGTAGCGCGTGCGCAGCCGGAAGTCGATGCGCGACTCCTGGCATTCGATCATCAGGCTGCACGCCCCGGCCAGCGCCGCGGCCAGCGGCTGCGCGCCGCCCATGCCGCCGAGACCCGCACTCAGGATCCACCGTCCGGCGAGATCGCCGCCGTAATGCTGGCGTCCGGCCTCGACGAACGTTTCGTACGTGCCCTGGACGATCCCCTGCGAGCCGATGTAGATCCAGGAGCCGGCCGTCATCTGGCCGTACATCATCAGTCCGGCGCGATCGAGTGCGCTGAATGTTTCCGCGGTGGCCCAATAGGGCACCAGGTTCGAGTTGGCGATCAGCACCCGCGGCGCGTCGGGATGGGTCTTGAACACCCCGACCGCCTTGCCCGATTGCACCAGCAGGGATTCGTCGGCTTCCAGGGCGACGAGGGCCTTCAGGATCGCGTCGTAGCAGGGCCAGTTGCGGGCCGCACGGCCGCTGCCGCCGTACACCACGAGTTCGGCAGGGTTCTCGGCCACCTCGGCATCGAGGTTGTTCTGCAGCATCCGGTACGCCGCCTCGATCAGCCAGTTCTTGCAGGTGAGGGTGGTGCCGCGCGGCGCACGAATGCAGCGGTTCGGATCGAAACGCAGCCCGACGGGGTCACCGTCCCTCTCACCCCCTGCGCGACCGGCACCGCCCGTGACGGCGGCTGAACGGCTTTCGCCCGAAGCGCAGATAGGCGTGTCATTGCGGGCAAGACGGGTCTCGCTGTCTTGGCCGGCAGCGCCGGACGATGCGGCCTCGGCGGAATCTTTCATGGCGTCTCCAAAAACGCTCCGGGCCCGAAGCAGGACGATGTGCGGCCGTGGACACGCACCGCACCCCAACATTCCAAGTTCGAATGCCCCCGCGGTACCGTCCGGCGCACCCCGGACACAGGGGGCGAAGCCTCGATGGTATGCCGCTCCCTGGAGCGATTCCGCCCGAGGTTTACGCAGGTCGCGACGCAGATGGCCGCGCACGTGGGCATGCACCTGCCCGCTTCCCCGCGCGGGCCGATTCACCAGGCCGCGACCACCACCTCAGCGCGGGTGCACGTGTCAGGCACGTCCTACGCGCGATCGCGGCGCACTTTCGCTGCGCATCGATGTCGTAAGCGAAGTCGCTCGGCGTTGTCACCTCGGGCGTTACCGCGGACATTCCGCACCGCATGCTGTGGAAGTGCCGCTCCTTGACTTTCCGGCATCCGATCGACTTCGGAGGCGTGATGCTCCACCGTTCGGCGACGTGGCGGAAGTGGCTGGTGCCGCTCCTGCTGTTGACGAGTTCTTCGACATTCGGCGCAGCCCCTGGTGCCGGTGGAGGCGCTGTGCTGGCGCAGAAGGGCACTGCCGCGGGAGCGCCTCCATGCGCGACCTGCCACGGCCAGAATGGCGAGGGCAATCCCGCCGCAGGTTTTCCCCGCCTCGCGGGGATCGGGCAGCCTTATCTCGAGGCGCAGCTCGAGGCCTTTGCCAGCGGGACAAGGGCGAACGCGGTGATGGCGCCGATCGCCAAGGCCCTGCTGCCGGCCGAGCGTCGCGCGGCCGCGGCGTATTACGCGCGTCTCGCGTTCCCGATCGAGTTCGCCATGCCGGCGGATGGCCCGGCACCTCCCGCAGTCGGCGCGATGCTGGCCCTCCGGGGTCGCTGGGATCGCGGGCAACTGCCGGCCTGCGTTCAATGTCATGGTCCCGATGGCACGGGCGTAGGGGGACAGTTCCCCCCGCTCGCGGGCCAGTCCGCACCTTACATCGCAGCGCAGTTGCGGGCGTGGCGCGAAGGCAAGCGGCCGCCCGGTCCGCTCCATCTCATGCAGGCCATCGCGACCAAGCTGCTGCCCGAGGACATCGACGCGGTGGCGCAATACTTCGGCACTCTTCAGCCGAGAGCCAATCCGACCAAGGCGAAGCCATGACCCGTTCCTCCCGGCTCCTGCTGGGCACCGCCGCCGCGGGCGGCGTGCTGGCCTTGTTCGCCCTCGGCGCCGGGGGCACCGATCCCGCGCCCATGCATCCTGCCCCGACGACGGCGGTAGTGGCGCCGGGCACGTCAGGAAGCCCCACCAAGCCGGCGGCGCCGCTTTTCGAGCCGCCGCCCGAAAGTGCGATGCCAGACGGCGAATTCGGCAAGCTGGTGCGGCTCGGCCAGGCGATTTTCACCGACACCAGGCAGCACGCCGGTCAATACGTCGGCAACGACCTTCGTTGCAGCAATTGCCACCTCGATGCAGGCCGGCTTCGCGACTCGGCGCCGCTCTGGGCGGCGTATGTGGCGTATCCGCAGTACCGGTCCAAGACCAAGGAAGTGGACACCTTTGCCGAACGCATCCGCGGCTGCTTCCAGTACAGCATGAATGGCAAGGCGCCGCCGCTTGGCAGCGACACCCTGGTGGCCTTGGAGGTGTACGCGTACTGGATGGCGACCAATGCACCGACCAACGTCAAGCTCGCGGGCGGCGGCTATCCCAGGCTGGCGCGACCCGCGCAACCGCCGGACTACGCTCGCGGCGAGGCGGTCTACACCGAGCACTGCGCGGTATGTCATGGTGCGGACGGCCAGGGGCAGCGGGCGGCGAGCACCCAGGTGTTCCCGCCACTGTGGGGGCCGCGATCCTTCAACTGGGGCGCTGGCATGCACCAGATCAACAATGCGGCGGGTTTTATCAGCGCCAACATGCCCCTCGGCCTTGCCGGCACGCTCAGTGGGCAGCAGGCTTGGGACGTGGCCTATTTCATGAATGCCCATGAGCGTCCGCAGGATCCGCGTTATGCGGGCTCGATCGCGCAGACCCGCAAGAAGTACCACGACTCGCCCGACTCGCTCTACGGCGTGACGGTCAACGGCCGGCTCCTGGGCAGCGGCAGTGGACGAGCCAAGGCGCCCCCCGCCGCGGGCCGCGCGCGGTGAGCAGGCAGGGCTGCCCCGCTCCCGTTCCGACCAACGACGCATTCCACCAACGACGCATTCCATCAACGACGCATTCCACAAACGCGCATTCCACAAACGCGCATTCCACAAACGACAAACGGCG
>JBDTWB010000124.1:0-12092 GCA_040006895.1 Casimicrobiaceae bacterium
GGCCTCGTGTCGTTTGTCGACAGCGGCAGTCATCGGGACATGGACGCGCGCACGTTCATGCGCAGCCTCTTTGCCCTGCGCCACGCCTTCCCCCGCCTCGCCGCGCTCGGCGCGGATGGCGCGGATTTCGCCCTGCTCGAACGCGAAGGGATCGCCGCGGAGGCGCGCATGATGGACGCCACCGGTGGCGTCAACACGCACCGCGGCGCGATCTTCACGCTGGGGCTGCTGTGCGCCAGCGCGGGTTTCCTGGCGGCCCGTGACGCGACGCTCGTCGCGCCGGCATTGCGCCATGCGCTGCTCGAGCGCTGGGGCGACGCGCTGGCGCAGCGTCGCCGCGCAACCGCGTCGCATGGGGCGAGCGCCGCCCGTCGCTTCGGCCTGTGCGATGCCGGCACCGCGGCGGCACACGGCTTTCCGGTGCTCTTCGAGGTGACCCTGCCGGCGTTGCGGACGGCACTGGCGCGCGGCGCCACGCCGGTCGACGCGCGCCTCGATGCGCTGTTCCACAGTATCGCGACCGTCGACGACACCAATCTCGCCCATCGTGGCGGCCTCGCGGGATTGCGCTTCGCGCGCCGCGCAGCAAGGGACTTCCTCGGCGCCGGCGGCGCGAACCGACCCGACGGTCACGCGCATGCGCGCCGCGTGCATCGTGCATTCGTCGCGCGCAACCTCTCGCCAGGCGGATCCGCCGACCTGCTCGCCGCCGCATGCTGGCTGCAACGCGTATGCGCGCCGGCGGCAGCGACGGTGGCAGCGCCGGTGGCAGCGACGGTGGCGGTGGAGGTGAAGGTGGAGGTGAAGGAGAATAGGGGGATGCGGGAGACATGACCCTCGCCCTGCTCTTCCCGGGACAGGGCACCCAGCATCCGGCGATGCTGGGCTGGCTCGACGCCCAGCCCGAGGCTCGATCCATGCTGGACCGCATGGCCGCGCGACTGGACCACGACTGGCGTTCCCGGCTCGACGATGCCGACTGGGCCACGCGCAACCACAACGCCCAGGTGCTGCTCACCGGCCTGTGCGTGGCGACCTGGCAGTGCCTCGTCGCGCGACTGCCGTCGCCCTCGGTCATCGCGGGGTACAGTGTCGGCGAGCTGCCAGCGTTCGCGGTCGCAGGCGTTTTCGACGGCACGTCGGCCCTCGATCTCGCGGAACATCGCGCCGCCGCCATGGAGCAAAGCGTCGCCGGTCGAGACACGGGACTGCTGGCGGTGGCCGGCGTGGGCGACGCGGCTGTCGCCGCAGCGTGCGCCCGTCACGACCTCGCGATCGCCATCGAGATCGCGGCGGATCGCCGGGTGCTGGGCGGGCTTGCGCAGGCGCTCGACGCCGCGGCGCACGAGCTTGCCCGCGAGGGAGCACGCTGCCAGCGCCTGGCGGTGCGGGTGGCGTCGCACACGCCATGGATGGCGGCAGCCGCGACCGATTTCGCCGCGCACGTCCGCGCGGTGCCGTTCGCACGACCGCACGCCACGCTGGTGTGCGATCTTACCGGCGCGCCGACGCGTGACGAGACGACGCTTCGCACCGCGCTCGCGGGACAGTTGGCCCGGCCGGTGCGCTGGGCGCAGTCCATGGACTCGATCGTCGAACGCCGGCCGCGCTGCGTGCTGGAAATCGGCCCCGGGAGTACGCTCGCCAGGCTGTGGAACGAATTCCATCCCGACATCCCGGCACGCTCCGTCGACGAGTTTCGTGGCCCCGCAGCGGTCGGCGCGTGGGTGAGCGCCGCCCTGGCCGGACGTTGATCCCAGGCCCCGCCGCTGCGCCGCCAGCGCCATCGCCAGCGACAGCGATGCGGACACGCGCACGGCCGGCGTGCCCCGCAGGTCTAGTGTCCGAATCGGAAGTTCGCTGCCTAAAAACGGCGGGGAACCGGCGCGCCGCTTCGTCGCTCGCAATGCGAAGGTTCTCGACAGTCGCTGCGGCGAGCGTCTCGCCGTGCGCCGTTTTCGCCCTTTGGGGGCCGCCGCAGCCATCGTAAGCGTATACAACGAAACTCCGACCCGGGACACTAAAATCCTCGGCACCTATCGACACGGACTCATCACTCCGACTCGGGACCCTAGAATCCTCGGCACCTATCGACACGGACTCATCATGACCGCTCCACACGGCTTCGGCCGCGGGCTGACCAATTACGGCGACGCTGATTTCTCGCTCTATCTTCGCCGTTCGTTCGCGCGCTCGATGGGACTCTCGCCCGACATGCTCGCGCGGCCGATCGTCGGCATCGCCCAGTCGGCCAGCGGCTTCAACAACTGCCACCGGCATCTGCCCGAACTCGTCGACGCGGTGAAGCGTGGCGTGCTCGCCGCCGGGGGACTGCCGCTCGACTTCCCGACGATCTCCCTCGGCGAGGTGTTCCTGCACCCGACCAGCATGATGTTCAGGAACCTCATGGCGATGGACGTCGAGGAGATGATCCGGGCGCAGCCGATGGACGCCGTGGTGCTGGTCGGCGGTTGCGACAAGACCGTGCCCGCGCTGCTGATGGGCGCCGTGTCGGCCGACGTCCCCGCGGTGCAGCTCGTTGCCGGGCCGATGCTGCCGATGCCGTTCCAGGGCGAGCGGCTGGGGGCATGCACCGACTGCCGGCGGTTCTGGGGCAAGTATCGTGCGGGCGAAATTGACCAGCGTGCAATCGTCGAAGTCGAAGGCAACCTGGCGACGACCGCGGGCACGTGTGCGGTGATGGGCACCGCGAGCACCATGGCCGCGATCGCCGAGACCCTCGGCATGGCACTGCCCGGCACGGCTGCCATTCCTGCAGTCCACGCCGACCGGCTACGCGCGGCCGAAGCAAGCGGCCGGGTCGCCATGGCGCTGGTGAAAAGCGCCATCCGACCGCGTGCCATCGTCACCGCGCAGTCGGTGGAGAATGCCCTGCGCGTGCTGCTCGCCATCGGCGGCTCGACCAATGCGCTGATTCACCTGACCGCCATCGCCGGGCGCGCCGGCATCGAGGTGCCGTTGACCCAGGTGAACGCCCTGTCGGACTCGACGCCGGTGCTCGTCGACTTGAAGCCCACCGGCCCGCACTACATGTCGGACCTGCATGCGGCGGGCGGCATCGGCGCAGTGCTCCGCGAGTTGCGGCCGCTGCTGCATCTCGACTGCCTGACCGTGACCGGGGAAACCCTCGGCGAGCGCCTTGCCGGCGATGCGCCGTGGGTCGATCGCGCCGTGGTGCGAACGCTCGCCGATCCGTACCAGCCGCAGGGTGGGCTGGCCGCTCTGTTCGGCTCGCTCGCCCCGAACGGCGCCATCATCAAGCGCTCGGCTGCCGATCCACGGCTGTTCGAGCGCGAAGCCCGGGCGGTGGTCTTCACATCCCTCGACGACCTGGCCCGGCGCATCGATGCGCCCGACCTCGACGTCACGGCCGACGACGTTCTGGTGCTGCAGAATGCGGGGCCGAGGAGCGGCTACGCCATGCCGGAGGCCGGCTACCTGCCGATTCCCGCCAAGCTCGCCCGGGCCGGGGTCAAGGACATGGTGCGCATCTCCGATGCGCGCATGAGCGGCACCGCCTTCGGCACCATCGTGCTGCATGTGTCACCGGAAGCCGCGATCGGCGGGCCCCTCGCCCTGGTCCGCCATGGCGATCGCATCCGGCTGTCGGTGCGCGACCGGCGCCTCGATCTCCTCGTCGACGACGCCGAGCTCAACCGACGCCGCGCGGCGTGGCGCGCCCCGGCCGTGGCTGCCGGCCGGGGCTACCACAAGCTCTACCTGCAGCACGTGCTGCAGGCCGAGCACGGTTGCGACTTCGATTTCCTGCGCGGCGATGGCACCCGCCCGCAGTCGGCGCCGCCGGTGTAAGCGGCAGCGCCGCCCCCCGACTAACGCCTGCTCACGAGGGCAGCGCACGCTCACCGCGCGCGGCCTCTTTCGACAAAACATCGTGCCCACGCGTCCGCGTCCCAATCCCGAGCAGCAACGTCTCGCCGCGCAACGCGCCGGACAGGAGAACTGGCGGCTGTGGGGTCCCTACCTTGCCGAACGAGCCTGGGGCACGGTGCGCGAGGACTACAGCGCCACGGGCGACGCGTGGCACGCGTTCACTCACGACCAGGCGCGCTCGCGCGTCTATCGCTGGAACGAGGATGGCCTCGGCGGAATCTGTGACGAAGCCGGCCGGCTGTGCTTTGCCCTGGCGCTGTGGAATGGTCGCGATCCGATCCTGAAGGAACGCGCCTTCGGCCTGTCCGGCCCGGAAGGCAATCACGGCGAGGACGTCAAGGAGTGCTATTTCTATCTCGACGCGACGCCGAGCCATGCCTTCCTGCGCTATCTCTACAAGTATCCGCAGGCTGCGTTTCCCTACCGCGCGCTGGTCGAGGAGAATGCCCGCCGGACCCGCGACGATCCCCCTTACTCGCTGCTCGACACCGGCGTGTTCGCCGAGGGTCACTGGGATGTGGAGGTGCGCTATGCCAAGGCGGCACCCGACGTCATCCACATCCGCATTATCGTCACCAACCGGGGCAGTGCGACCGCGACCCTCGAGGTCCTGCCGACGCTCTGGTTCCGCAACACCTGGTCGTGGGAGGTGGATGCCCCGCGGCCGTGCATCGTGGCGGCAGCGCCCCCGCCGGATGGGCATTGGGCGGTCCGTGCGGAACACGCCGCGCTCGGCACGTACCACCTCTACGGACGCTCGTCCGCCGAGGTGCTGTTCACCGACAACGAAACCAACACCGCGCGACTCTGGGACGTCCCGAACGCGTCCCCGTACGTCAAGGACGCCTTCCATCGCTATGTGGTCGACGGCGCGTGCGACGCCGTCAACCCGGACCGGACGGGCACCCGCTGCGCGGCGCGGCACGTGATCACGGCCGAACCCGGGCATGCCGTGACCATCGGCCTCGCGCTGTCGGCCACGCCCCTCGCCACACCATTCACCCAACGCGACGTGATCTTCGCGGAGCGCGAAGCTGAAGCCGGCGTGTTCTACGACGAGTTGCTGCCCGAGGCCAGTGCCCAGGACGGCAACATCCTGCGCCAGGCGCTCGCCGGGATGATCTGGAACAAGCAGTTCTACCACTACGACGTGGCGCGCTGGCTCGACGGCGACCGGCTGCCGCCACCCGTCGTGCGCCGTCTCGGACGCAATCACAACTGGCGAAATCTCGCCGCCGCACACGTCATCTCCATGCCCGATGCCTGGGAGTACCCATGGTTCGCCGCCTGGGACCTCGCCTTCCATTGCGCGGCCCTGGCCCTGATCGACGTCGATTTTGCCAAGGACCAGGTCGAGCTCTTGCTCAAGGAGTACTACCTGCACCCGAGCGGCCAGGTGCCGGCCTACGAATGGGCCTTCGGCGACGCCAACCCGCCCGTGCTGGCGTGGGCGGCTCTCAAGGTGTTTCGCGCCGATCGGGTGCAGCACGGCCATGGCGATGTCGGCTTCCTGCAGCGGGTGATGAACAAGCTGCTGCTCAATTACGCCTGGTGGCTCAATCGCAAGGATGCGGATGGCCACAACCTGTTCGAAGGCGGCTTCCTCGGCCTCGACAACATCTCGGTCTACGACCGTTCGCAGGCGCTGCCGACCGGCTACGCCCTGAAGCAGGCCGACGCGACCGGCTGGATGGCAATGTTCGCCCTCAACATGACGGTGATGGCACTCGAGCTCGCCGCGGAAAATTCAGACTACGAGGACATCGCCATCCAGTGTCACCAGCAGTTCCTCGCCATCGCCCACACCATCGCCGGACACGGCGACCCGCTTGGCGGGGTGTCGCTATGGGATCCGGCCGACGGTTTTTTCAAGGACGTGGTGGTGGGTCCGGATGGGCGCGGGCGACGCATCGACGTGTTCTCGTGGGTCGGCATCATTCCCATGTTCGCCTGCGAGATCGTCGATGCACGCCTGCTCGAACGCGCGCCGCGGTTCGCAGCCAAGCTGGCCGCACACGGCGGCGGGGTGTTCGACGGCCGCACGGTCTGCGCCTGCCCGCACCGCGACAATGAACGCGGCGACCGGCTGCTCGCGCTGGTCGACGGGGCCATGCTCGCGCCGATCCTGCAGCACCTGCTGGCCGAGGACGAGTTCCTGTCGCCGCACGGCGTGCGCAGCGTGTCGCGGGTCCACCGCGACCGCCAGCACCTCGGGGTCATCCCCGGCCTTGGCGCGACGATGATCGAGTACGTGCCCGGCGAGTCCAACTCGCCGCTGTTCGGCGGCAACTCCAACTGGCGCGGGCCGGTCTGGATGCCCACCAACTACGTGCTCATCCAGACCATCGAGAAGTTCCATCGCTATCTAGGCGACGCCTACACGCTGCACGTGCCGGCGCTCGCGGCCGAGCCGCTCACCCTGAAGGCCATCGCCAACCTGCTGTCGGAGCGTCTGGTCGATCTCTTTCGGCGCGGCCGTGACGGCCGCATTCCCGCCCTGCCACCGGGCAGTCCCTTCGACCACGACCCGGCGTGGCGCGACCTCCTGCTCTTCCACGAGTATTTCCACGCCGAGACCGGGCTCGGGCTGGGCGCCGCCCATCAGACCGGATGGACCGGACTGGTCGCCAATCTCGTGCAGCGCAAGTACCGCGACGACATCCCCGCGTACTGGCGGGCGGGACGGCGCAGGCGCCCCGTTCGCGAGCGCGCCGGCGTAGCGGGCGACTGAGGCGACGGATTGTCGTCGCGCGCGCGTGGTGCACGCGTTATGCCTTGTGCCTTATGCCTTATGCCATGCGCAACGCGTCGCAGACCGCGCGCGTCACCTCCACCGTACCCGCCTTGCCGCCGAGATCAGGCGTACGGGGTCCGCTGCCGGTGACTTGCTCCACCGCCCGCATCAAGCGATCCGAGGCACTTTTCTCGCCCAGATGCTCGAGCATCATGGCCGCGGTCCAGAAGGTCGCGATCGGATTGGCAACGCCCTTGCCGACGATATCGAAGGCCGAACCGTGGATCGGCTCGAACATCGAGGGAAAGCGTCGCTCGGGATTGAGGTTCGCCGTCGGCGCGATCCCCAGGCTGCCGGCCAGCGCCGCCGCGAGGTCCGACAGGATGTCAGCGTGGAGATTGGTCGCCACCACGACGTCGATCGTGTGCGGCTTGCCGACCATCCGGGTGGTCATGGCGTCGACCAGCTCGCGGTCGAAGGTCACCTCCGGATAGTCCCGCGCGACCTCGTAGAAGATCTCGTCCCACATCACCATGCCGAAGCGCTGGGCGTTGGACTTCG
This sequence comes from Casimicrobiaceae bacterium, assembly GCA_040006895.1. GTDB lineage: Bacteria > Pseudomonadota > Gammaproteobacteria > Burkholderiales > Casimicrobiaceae > CAIWHR01. Next base: position 7,208 of record JBDTWB010000124.1, read on the forward strand.
TCACCAGCGTCAAATGCCGCCGCGGACGCTTGTTGGCGAGCTCGAACGCGAACCGGTGGATGCGCTCGACACCGGCCCGGGTGAACACCGAGGTCTCCGTCGCCACTTCCTCGGGCAGACCGCGGTGCACGCGCCCGCCGTTGCCGGAGTACTCGCCTTCGGAGTTCTCGCGGATGATCACCCAGTCCACGCCGGCACTCTCGCGCAGCGGACTCCGCACCCCGGGCAACACCCTGGCTGGACGCACGTTGGCGTATTGGTCGAAGCCCTGGCAGATCGGCAGCCGCAGACCCCATAGCGACACGTGGTCCGGCACGCGGGTGCTCCCCACTGCCCCGAAGAAGATGGCGTCGAACGTGCGCAGGCGATCGAGCCCGCCTTCGGGAATGTACGAGCCATGCTCGAGATAGTAATCCGAGCTCCACGGAAACGTCTCGACCGCAAAACGGAACGTGCCGTCGAGGTTGGCAAGCTTGTCGAGCACTTCGAGACCCGCGCCGATGACTTCCACCCCGATGCCGTCACCGGGGATGGCTGCAATCTTGTGTTCGCGCATGGGACGTTTGCCTCCTTGAAGAGTTGACCGCGACGCAAGGTCAGCGTAGCCGGCGATACCTGCGCCACAGCGTGGTCACGACGAGCGAGCCGACACCGAGGCCGATGCCGGCCACCACGATAGCGGCCAGGTGATCGTGCACGATCGGGATGTTGCCGAACCAGTAACCGGCCGGCACCAGCACCAGCACCCACAGGGCGGCGCCGGCCGTCACCGAAGTGACGAACCGACCGGGTGACATCCGCGCCACGCCCGCGACGAACGGTGCAAAGGTCCGGATCACGGCCAGGAAGGGCGAGACCAGAAAAGTCCAGCGACCCCAGGTTTCGAAGAACACCCGGGTCCGGTCGAGCGCATCGCGGTTGAACCAGCGGTACCGATGACGATCGACATTCTCGCCGATACGGCGTCCGATCCCGAAATTCACCAGGCTGCCCAGCACCGTGGCGGCGAACAGCACAGGCATGGTGATCCAGATGTCCAACCCGCCGGTGGCGCAGAAGGCGCCGCAGATGAAAATCAGCGGATCGCCCGGGAGGAAGAACAGCGGCAGGAAGGCGATCTCCGCGAACACGATCGCGAACAGCAGGAAATAGACGAGCGCGCCGTGCTCGGCAATGACACTGCCGAGATGCCGGTCGACATGCAGCGCGAGCTCGAGGAATTCCGACACGGGGGACGAGGGCGGGGGACGAGTACGGGGGACGAGGGCGGGGACGAGTACGAGGGGCGCGCAGCGGTGCGCGCGGCGCAATACGCATGATAGCCGCCGGCGCTCCGTGCGGAGCGCCACGGCCGCGATCAGCCCAGCATGTTGGTGTCGCCGCACACGGAAAGCGCCTGGCCGGAAATCATCCGCCCGCGCGGACTCGCCACGAACGCCACCAGGTCGGCGAGCTGCTCGGGGGTGACATAGGCCTTGAGCGAAGTGTAGGAAAACGCGGTTCTTTCCATCTCCTCAAAGCTGATGCTCCGCGCCTCCGCCTTCGCGGTCAGGACGCGCTGCTGGCGTTCGCCGGCAATGATCCCCGGCAGCAAGGCGTTCACCCGGATATTGTCCGGGCCGAGCTCGATGGCCAGCGAGCGCGACAGCCCGACCACACCCCACTTGGCCGCGGCATAGGGCGTTCGCAAGGCAAAGCCGAGGCGCCCGGCGAGCGACGATACGTTCATCACGCTGGCGTTGGCCGAGCGGCGCAGGTGCGGCACCGCGAGACGAAGACAGTTGAACTGGCCGGTCAGATCGATGGCGAGGCAGCGGTCCCATGCCTCGGGATCGATCTCGTCGATCTTGCCGGTCGGACCGGCGATGCCGGCGTTGTTGACGAGGCAATCCAGGCCGCCGAGCCGGGCCATGCCTTCCTCGAAGAACCGCGCCACCTCGTCACGATCGGCGACGTCGCAAACGCTGCTGCCAATCGAGGCATCCGCGCTGGAGAGCCGCGCCAGAGCGTCGGTGTCGACGTCGCAGACGTGCACCTTGGCACCTTCGCGCACGAAGGCGCGGGCAATGGCGAGACCGATGCCGGCGGCACCGGCCGTGACCATCACCCGGAGATCACGAATGTCGAGATCCATGAATCACCTCCCCGTTCCATTGATGCCCTCGGGCAGCACGCCGCAGGACTCGATGTAGCGGGCCGCCTCGCCAATGTCCGCCGTAAGCGCGGCGCGCGCCGCACGGCTATCCCGCTGCGCGATCGCGGCGACGAGGTCCTCGTGGCAGCGATGCGCCCTGCCGATCCGTACCCGCGCGACGTTGGAGCGCATGTCCAGATTCAGCACCGGGCCGATCCGCAGCCACAGCCCCTCGATGATGGGCAAGAGCTCCGGAAGTCCGGCCGCCCGGTATACCGCGAAATGCAACGCCTGGTTCGAGGCGACCGCCACGGCCAGGTCCGGCGTCGTCCGCGCCCGCTCGCGGCGAAACACCCTGGCCGCCGTACGTATGGCCTTGAGGTCGACCGTCGTGCGGGTTTCGGCGGCCTGCTGCACCGCAAAGCCCTCGATTGCGAGCCGGATCACCGTGAGCTCGCGGAACTGGGGCCGGGTCAGCACCGGCACCCGCACGGCGCGGTTGGGCAGCACCTCCAGGGCGCGATCGGCGACCAGGCGCGACACCGCTTCGCGTACCGGCTGCACCGACACCCCGAGGCGGGCGGCGATGGTGCGCAGCGACAGCTTCTCGCCGGGCGAGAGCACGCCGGTGACCAGGAGCTCGCGCAGTTGCCGATGCACTTCGCGCCCGAGGGTGGCGCGCGGGCTCGGGCTCGCCGCAGGGCGGGGCGGATGCGTGGATGGCGCGGATTGGCGTGCGGGTTGCTGCATCGCTCGTTGACTTTCCTGCCGGGCGCGACCTACCATAAACTGTGATCACAGTTGCGGTCAAGCGCGGCTCCCGACCGTGCGCGCCGGAAACCCATGGTCCGAGGCTTCAGCACACAACGCTGCGCAGCGGCGCCCGCACGACCGCCCGCAGTCACTCGCCAACCAGGAGGAGGAGCGACATGAGTGAGCGCAAGGGCATTTCCCGCCGCACCGTCATCAAGGGCGCACTGGCCGGAGCAGCCGCGACGGGGATCGCCGGCTTTCCGTACATCAGCTACGGCCAGTCCGACGTGATCCGTATCGGCCATCTCACACCGCGCACCGGCTTCCTCGGTCCACTGGGCGAGTTCGCCGTGCAGGCGGTGGACCTCGCGGTGGACGAAATCAATGCAGCGGGTGGGGTCAACGGCCGCAAGATCGAGTTGCTGAAGGAGGATTCGGTCAATCCGCAGACCGCGTCGACCAAGGCGGAGCGCATGGTCGAGCGCGACAAGGTGGCGTGCATCGTCGGCGAAATCTCCTCTGCATCCGGACTCACTATCAGCCAGGTCGCCGAGCGCACCCGGACGCTGTTCGTCAACACTGGCTGCAACTCCGACGAGCTGCGCGGCAAGGGCTGCAAGAAGTACATGTTCCACATCGAGAGCCAGAACTCGATGTACGTGAAGACCTGCGGCCGCTCGCTGCTGGCGCAGGGCCTGGTCAAGGGCAAGAAGTGGTTCTCCCTGACCGCGGACTATGCGTTCGGGCACGACCTGCTGCGCGTTTCCAAGCGCTTCATGGCTGCGAACGGCGGGGACTTCGCCGCCGACAAGCTGGTGCCGACCGATGCCACGGACTTCTCGCCGCTGCTGCTCGAGATCCGCAGCGCCAAGCCGGATCTCGTCATTTCCAACCTCGCCGGCAACCAGATCACCAACTTCCTCAAGCAGTACACGGAGTTCGGCCTGACCTATCCCGTCGCGGGCTTCGGTTTCGACACGGCGCTGGCCTGGGGTGCAGGCAAGGGCAACTTCCACGGCACGTGGCCGGTGGTATGGCACCATCTGATCGACACCCCTGCCACCAAGAAATTCGTCGCCGATTTCACCAAGCGGTACGGCCGCCCGCCCGAGAACCAGGCCTGGGGCGACTACAACGCGATGAAGCTCATCGCGCAGGCCATGGCGGAAACCAAGTCCATCGACTCGACCAAGCTGGTCGAGCATTTCGAGAAGGGCGCGAAGTTCGGCCTGATGAAGACGCGCGACGGTTACTTCCGCAAGTCCGATCACCAGATGATGCACGAGATGTACACGGTGCAGGCGCTGCCGGTGGCGCAGATCAAGAACCAGTACGACATCTTCACCTCCTCGGCGCCGGTCCCCGGCCCCAACGAGTCGCTCGAGGTGATCGCCGCGACCGCCGAAGAGAACGAGTGCACGATGGCGTGAGCTCGGCGGCCGGCAGGTGGCTGGCCGGATGCGGGCTTGGCGCGGTGACGATGGTCGTCGCGCCTGGCCCGCGCCCGTTCGGGCAATGCCTCGCAACCGGCCGCTACTGGGCCGCTCACGCCTGCGGGCGACACCGCGGCCGGGCCCCGACCGCGCGGAATGACGCCATCGCGACGCAGCCCGCCATGCATACGCCCGATCCTTCACGTGCCTGACTGACACCGCCGCCGCGTGCTCTTCGTCCAGCATCTGCTGAACGGCCTCCTCGCCGGGGCCTACTACCTGCTGATCGCCCTGGGGCTGTCGCTCATCTTCTCGCTGGGCGGCATCGTCAACCTGGCGCACGGCGCGTTCTACGCCATCGGCGCCTACCTCGCGGTCACCATCGGCCAGCACCTGGGCTTCACCGGTGCGGTGCTGATCTCGCCGGTCGCAGTTGGTCTGCTGGGGGTGCTGGTGGAGCGCTTGCTGCTGCGCCGGTTCTACAAGGCCGATCCCAGCCTTTCCCTGCTGCTCACCTTCGGCCTCGCCATGGTGGTCGAGCAGGCGCTGCGCATGATCTACGGCG
>JBDTWB010000125.1:0-12065 GCA_040006895.1 Casimicrobiaceae bacterium
CGATGGACTCGCCCAGGAATTGCCAGAACTCACCCGGCGGCATGCGCAGCTTGATCCCGGCGAGATCGGCCGGGGTACGGACCTGCTTGTCCGGCTTGAGGTTGACATGGCGGGCGCCGAAATAGACCGGGGTGATCAATTCGATCTGGAGCTGGTCGCGGGCGATCTTGGTGAACTCGCGGCCGACGTCGCTCTTGAACGTCTTCTTGAGATGGTCGACGTCGCGGAACAGGTACGCCGACGTCATGAGCGACCACGCGGGCACCTGCTTCGAGATGTCCTGCGGCGCCAGGTTGGCCATTTCCAGGTTACCGCGCTGCAACGCGACGAGCTCGGTGCCTTGCTTGAAGAGCGTATTGGCCCAGTACGGCTGAAAGTCGATGTCGTTCTTCATCGCCTCGGCGAAAGCCTTGTAGCCCTCCGCGCGCAGGTCCTGCTCGGTGAAGGCGCTGCTGAATCGCATCTTCGGCTTCTCTTGCGCCATGAGTCGCGGGGCGGCCGCGAGCGCAAGGGCAGAGCCGGCTACGCGAAGAACGGTACGGCGGGAAATCGTCGACATGGTCGAGCCTCCGGTTAAATTCCGTAAGGCGCATTGGCAAGACGCCGCGCCCCTTTTTGAGGAGCAGACGATAGCGACTTTATCCGATGATTGCAATATCATCCGATTCAAGCGCCGCGCCACCGGGTATCATCGGGGGGTGGGGCCGCTTATCGGGCTGTCCCGGGAACCCATGGTTGCAGAGCTCCTCGATACGACAACGATCGGTGCAAAGACGTATCGGCGCATCCGCGCGGATATCGTCTTCGGCCGGCTGCCCCCCGGCGAGCGGCTCACGCTCGATCGCATGCGCACCGCCTACGCCACCAGCGTCAGCACCCTGCGCGAGGTGCTCAACCGGTTGTCCTCGGAGGGACTGATCGTCGCCGAAGGCTCGCGCGGCTTCGAGGTGACCCCGGTCTCGGCCAGCAACCTGCGGGAAGTCGCCGCCATGCGCTGTCTCCTCGAGTCGCACGCCATTCGAGAATCCTTCGAGGCGGGCAACATGGACTGGGAAGGGCAGGTGGTCGCGGCCCATCACAAGCTGGCTTCGATGGAGCGCAAGATGAGCGCGGGCGAGCGGGCGATGGCGGAGACCTGGAAGCGCTACGACCGGGAATTCCACCATGCACTCATCTCGGCCTGCGGCTCGCGCGTGCTGCTCGAGACGTACGCCACGATCTACGATCGGTATCTGCGCTATCAGATGATCGCGGCGGTGTATCGCGGCGACATCGCGGCAGCCGAGCATCGCCGGTTGCTCGACTGCGCGTTGAAGCGCGACTGGAAGACCGCGCAGAGCACGCTCACCAAGCACGTGAACGACTGCGTCGAACACATGATTTCCAAACGGTTGGTGCGGTGATCTTCGGTGGCCATCGCCGCCGCTCGCGCGCCCGCAGCCCTGTCATCGACAGGCACCGTGTCGGTCGGCCGCCGGTAGCGCCCTGCGACCGCTCTAATTGGGCTTGATCCCGATGTCCTTCACGACTTTCCTGTAGAGCTCGAACTCGTCCTGCATTGCCTGGGCAAATTCCTTTGGTGTGGGCGCCACGGGAATGACACCGCGATCCTGCAGCTTGGCCTGAATTGCGGGTTGGCGCAGGAACGCGCGAATCGCCGTGGCATTGGGACCTTCCCAGGGGTGGCGTAAGGGCATCGCAGCCTACACCGATGCCGCAGGGCGTGCGGTTGGACAAGGCCCAGATGACGCCCGGCCGGCGCACGGCAATGCTAAGGTATTGCAATGCGCATTTCGCACAGTCGCGGCTTCCCTTCGCGCGTATCGACGATGCTTCGCACGCTCCTTCCGGTCGTCGCCCTGCTCGCCGGCTTTGCGGCGGTTTCCGTGGGTGCCAACACCCTGCTGCCGTCGGAACTCGCGAAGCCCGGCCGCGTGCTCGTGTTGCGCCATGCCACGGCCCCTGGCATCGGCGATCCCCCGGGCTTTCGTCTGGGTGACTGCTCCACCCAACGCAACCTGGATGGGCGGGGCCGCACCCAGGCCATCGAACTCGGCAAGCGCCTCTCGCGGGCGGGTGTCGTTCGCGCCCGGGTGTTCTCCAGCCAGTGGTGCCGTTGCCTGGAGACGGCGCGTCTCCTTGCACTCGGACCGGTCGAGGCGCTGCCTGCGCTCAACTCGTTCTTCGGCCAGGGCGACGAGCGCGAAGCGCGCACCCAGGCGCTGCGCGTCTTCCTGTCGAAGCTGCCGCCGGACGGCACGCCCGTCGTGCTGGTCACCCACCAGGTGAACATCAGCGATCTCACCGGCCGTGCCATGGCCTCTGGCGCAGCGGTGATCCTGGCCCTGGACGGCACTGAAGAACCCCATATGCTCGGCGAGATCGAGGCCAGGTGAGGGCGGGCTTGCGGTGGAGCCTCGCGCATCGGTGCCGGCCGCAGGGCTCTAGGTCGCCGCCGGCGGGGGTAGGGCGCCCGAGGCTTGCAGTTCGCGGGAGTCTGGCGGTCCCCGTCTTTGGGGGATGCCGTTGCGAGCGCGTCGTGCCGGGCGGGGAGGGGCCCGTCACGCAGCGCCAAGCCAATCCAGCATGCGCGACGTGACGTCGGCGGGCTTTTCACGGTGCAGGAAATGCCCCGCGTCCTCGATGACATCGTAGCGGTATGCCGCGTCGAAATATTGCGCCTGGTCCGCCATCAATTCGGCGCGCAGGTCGGCGCTCCCGCAGAGCGCCAATGTGGGGACCGTGATGGGTCGCTCCATCGCCGCGCGGGTAGCCTGCAACTGCGGGTCCGCACGGCGCGGATCGAGCATCGCGCGGTAGTACCCCAACGTGGCCGGGAGCACGCCGGGCACGCGCAGCGTTGCCTTGATCTCTGCGAGATGGGCGTCGTCGGTGTAACCCGGTGCGCTCCAGAAGCTCCACAGATAATCGATGAATGCAAAGTCGTGTGCCGCGATGGCCCGCTCCGGAAGGTCCGGGATCTGAAAGAACCACCAGTGGAACGAGCGGTGCACGTGCTTGGCGTCGAGCATGCTGCCGGCCACCACCGTGGGATGTGGCACCGCCATGACCACCGCGCGCCGCACGAGCTCCGGAAATGCGGCGAGCATTCCGTAGGCGATGATCGCGCCCCAGTCCTGTCCCACCAGGTGCACCGGCTTGCCATGGCCCAGTGTGCGGACGAGGGCGACGATGTCGGTCACGAGCGTCGCCTTGTCGAAGTAGCCGTCGCGCGGCACCTCGCTTGGCGCGTATCCGCGCAAATAGGGCGCCACGACGCGATAGCCGGCATCCGCGAGCGCCGGCAGTTGATGGCTCCAGGTCGTCGCCGTATCGGGAAAGCCGTGGAGGAGCACCACCAGCGGTCCATCCCCCGCTTCGAGGTAGGCGAAATCGAGCCCATTGGCGTGGGTATGGTTCAAGTTCATCGGGTTCATCGCGCCGACTCTCCTCGTAGACGTGTTGGCGGTGGGCTGGACCCTCAGCGCGCTTTCATGCAGGCCTCACCCGGGGAGGGCACGTGACCGCAAAGGCCGGTCATTGGCGTTGCCGCGCGAGCGATCCGGGGCGCGTTGATCGCGACCGATGTCAGCTGCCGACGAGACGCGCCAGCTCCACGCCGGTCAGCAAGCGCATCCGGTGCGCCGCCGCGAAGGCCAGGGCGTTTTCCGTCATCTCCCCCGCAGTGACGTAGAGGCACTCGTGGGCGTCGCGCGCTTCCCCTGCGGCGTGGAGATCGCGCACGGGTTCGAGTCCGGTGCGCGCGACTTTCCAGCGCTTGCAAGCGACAAGTGCAGTGCGTCCGTCGCGCTCGAGCTCGAAGTCCGCGGCCCCACCCTTGAGCCGCTTCACCACGTAGCCCTGGGCGCGGTAGCCAGCTTCGATCCGATCGGCAAACACGGGCCAGGTCATCCCCCGCACCGTTTCCAAGGTCTCTGCAACCCGGCGGGTGCTGGGCGAACGCAGCGCCCTCCAGCCCGAAATGCAGGCGATGACCAGGAACGGGATCGCCCCCGCGACCCCGTAGATCACGTACGCATCCGGCAGCATGAGCCGCGCGGCCATGGCGATGATCGCCGCCACGACGAGGCTCATCCACCACGGTGAGCGCAGCAGGATCGCGAACAGCGAGTTCTTGCGCATGGCGAAGTTCATGGGGTCTGCGTGTGCATGCAAGTCCTTGGTCCGCGGAGCCCGCCGCACCGAACATCCTGCCGTAAGACGATCAAAAATCCTCGCAGCTTCGACCGGGATCGATCCGGAATTCGGCCCCGACCGTCGTCCGGGCCGGGCAGGCGGGGCGTTGGGTCCGACTCGCTCGCGGACAGGCGAATGCCCGCCTGGCCCGAGCCCGCATGCCGGGGGCACGCGGCATGCCCCAGGCGCAGGATGGAGGGCCGTTTCGTGACTGGCATTCGCGTCTACCAGCCTACCGCATAGCTCGGGCGTCGCGGGTCCGCACCAGCAGAGATTACGCCCGACCGGGCATCCGCGTGGAGCACGCATACGGCGCCTGCGCGCCACACGAATGCCGGCCACTCGACCACCTGATGGCCTCGCGCGGCGAGGCCCTCCCTCACGTCCTGTGGGACCCGGTTCTCCACGTACAGCAGTCCCGGTGAATACGCATGCGGCTCGAACGAGTCGGGAAAGCTGTACGAGGCGAATCGTGGCGCCTCCACGGCCTGTTGGGGATTCATGCCGAAAACGGTCATGTTCAGGAAAACCTGCAGCATCGCTTGCGCCTGTACGTCGCCTCCAGGGGTACCAAACGGCATCGGGCTGCCGTCCGCCAGGATCGCCAGTGCGGGACTGGGCGTAAGCCGCGGCCGCTTGCCTGGGGCGACCGCGGAAGCATGCGCGGGATCCGCCCAGCTCTGCGATCCCCGGGACGACGGCGCGAGACCAGTCCCCGGGATCACCGGCATGTCGTACGACGGATCGCTAGGCGTTGCCGAGAAAACGTTGCCGTGCTTGTCGACGACCGCAACATAGGACGTGTCGTGCGCTCCCGCCGACGCGCGCTCCGTAGTGGGCGATTGGCGAGCCGACGGGGCGAAACCGGCGATCTCCCCGTAGGGCGGCATGCCCGGCTCGGCCCGATTTGGGCGTAGCATCGCGCGTCGGGCCGCGGCGTGCGCCTCGGACAGCAGCGCCTCGATCGGTACGTTCACGAAGCGCGGGTCGCCGTAGTACTGCTCGCGGTCGGCGAACGCCAGCTTGATGGCCTCGGTCACCGTGTGGGCGTAGTCGAGGGAATTGTGACCCATTGCGCCAAGATCGATGCCGGCGAGAACGTTCAGCATCTGTGGCAGCACCGGTCCCTGGCACCACGGGCCGCACGCGTAGAGCTGGACTCCGGCAAATCGTGTCCTCACCGGCGGTTCGATGTCCACCCGGAAGTCGGCCATGTCCTTGCGGCTCAGCAAGCCATCGTTGGCCGCGTGATACGCGACGATGGCGTGAGCAATATCGCCCTCGTAGAACGCGTCACGCGCCGCGCGCAATCCTGCGACCCGCCCATTGGCGGCGGCAGCGCGCTCCTCGTCCACCATGTACTGCAAGGTACGGCCGAGATCCGTCTGAAAAAAAAGCTCGCCCACGCGCGGCGGCCTCCCGCCGGGCAGGTAGATGGCAGCACTGGAGGGCCAAAGACGGTAGTCCGCGACATGCAACTCGATCATGTCCGACATCAGGCGGTACATCGGAAACCCATCGATCGCGAAGCGGATTGCCGCAGCGGCACAATCGGCAAAACTCATCGTGCCGAATTTCTCGAGCGCCGTGATCCACGCCTCCGGGGCTGCCGGAACGATGGCCCGGAGCAAACCGACCGGAATCCTGCCGCCGAACCGTTTGGCGACGACCTCCGCGGTCGCGGCGCGCGGCCAGGTGCCCAGGCCGCTGATGGTCAACACGTCCCGCGTGCGGGCGCGATAGATCATGATCGGCGCTACGCCGGCAACGTTCACGAGGTCGCTTTGCAGCACCCCCAAGGCGATGCCAGCCGCGACCCCGGCATCCACGGCGTTGCCACCGGCCTCCAGGATGGCAAAGGCTGCATGCGCGGCACCGTAATGTCCGGCCACTGCCATGTGGCGAGTACCCATCAGGAGCGGACGGAGGCTATCGATGCCGTCGACGGCCATGGGTTGGGAGATCGAATCGCTGGGCATAGGGAGGTTCCGGTTGGAAAAGACTAACTACCCAAGGCCAACGCCCATCCTACGTCCAGGGCGACGTCCGGGCTACACGTGCGACCGATTGCGGTCGCGGTACCGCCGCGAGCACGACTTCGCGTCCTTGTGCGACGCTGCGTAGATGTCTATCGCCTCTGCAGGCCCCGCGGCTCGAGCGGGACCATGCCTGGTAAGGGGCGGATTCGACCAACCGACGTGTCATCCCTCACGGTCGGCGCGCACCAGGCGGGCGAGTCCGACCAAGCGCTCCATCACCAGAATGAAAACGACGATCAGTGCGACCTGGACAGTGGATGCAGCCGCGACGATCAGCTGGTTGCCCGGGAACTGCAGAAATCCCAACAGTTCGATCGGCATCGTTGAGTAGCCGGGTCCGGTCAGGAAGAGGGCAGCGTTGTTCTCGCCAAACGATACGATGAAGGCAAACAATGCGCCGGCAAGCATGCCCGGCCAGATGAGCGGCATCGTGACGTAATAGAAGGTGCGCAGCGGCCCGGCACCGAGACTCTGACCGGCTTCCTCGAGGGACGAGTCGAAGGCCTGCAGACTGCCACTGACCAAGCGGAAGCAATAGGGCGTGCCGATCAGGACATGCGCCACGATGAGTCCGCTCCAGAGCGGCGCACCGAGAACGCGAACGAACAGCAGGACCGCCACGCCCAGGATGATGGCGGGAAAAACCATCGGCGCCACGAAGAGCGCTTGCATCCCGGCGGTTGCGATGCCCTTCCGTCGCGCGAGCGCAAGGGCCGCCAGCGTTCCGAGCAACAACGACACCGCCGCGACCAGCAGCGCCATCTGGAAGCTGAACAGGAACGATCCCCACAGCCGCTCCGATTCCAGGAAGCTTCGATACCAGCGGAGCGAGAGGCCGGTCGGCGGAAAAATGAAGCCATCGACCGGCGAAAACGAGATGCCGATGATGACCACGATCGGGCCGAGAATCAGCATGAGGCAAAGACCGAACGCTGCATTCAGCAGCAAGCGGCCGACCGTCATGCCCGTGTGCCTCGCACGCGCCGTGGCCGCGTGATGGCCAGGATCACGGCGCCGCCAATGAGTGCCATCAGCAGCAGGACGAAGGAGAGCGCGGCTGCGCGCGGCCACTGGAAGGTGACGACGGTGTCGAAGACGAGGCTCACCAGCATCTTGAAGCGCGGACCGCCCAGAAGGCTGATCGTCACATAGGCGCTGAGGGACAGGAAGAACACGATCATGCAACCCGACGCGACTCCGGGACTCGATAGCGGAAGGGTGACGTTCCAGAAGGTCCGCCAAGGCCCGGCGCCGAGGGACTGTGCTGCCTCCGCGTAGGATTTGTTGATGGCAGCCAGGGCATTGGCAATGGAGATGATCATGTACGGGAGCAGAATGGTCAGCAGCCCGACGACCACGGCACTGAAGGAATAGAGCAACGAGAGCGGCGCGTCGATCATCCCGAGGTCGAGCATCATGGTATTGGCGACACCGCGACGCCCAAGGATGGAAATCCATCCGTAGGCGCGTACGACATTGCTGACCATGAGCGGAAAGAGCAGGATCGCCAGGACCCGAAATCGCCATTTTGGCTCGAACCTGGCAACGACGATGGCGGCGGGATACGCGATGACCAGGCTGATGCCGAGGACGATCACGGTGGCGAGCAGGGAGCGACCGATGATCGTGAGGTAGAACTCGTCGGCTAGTACGTTGCCATAGTTGGCGAGCGTGAAGCGCTTCGCGTAGAGCTCGGTCTGCGAAGGCTCCAGGAAGCTGACGGCGAACAGGTAGAGGAGCGGTAGCAGGAAGAACGCGACGAAGAAAAGAAGCGGCGGTCCAAGAACCAGGCTGCGCTGTGCCATCCGCCGCCACGCGAACGGGAGGGCATGGTCGCGCGGGTTCATCGCCGGTCCGCGAGCACGATCGTGCTGACTTCGGTCCAGCTGCAACGAATGGCATCGCCCGCGCGCAGGCCCAAGTCGCTGCTGACGCGGTTTGGCAGGTGCGCCACCAACGGCTCTTTCCCCGCCATCAGATAAACGTGGCTCGTGGCGCCGTGATACACGACCGCGGTGACCACCGCTCCAATCCCCCGCGACGCATCGTGATGCGACAAGACGACATTCTCCGGCCGCACCGCGACGAGAACCTTCGAGCCGGCGGTCCTGCCGCCCGCCCGCGCGTCGATACGCCCGGTGCCGAGATCGACTTGCAACGCTTCGCCTTCAACCGCAGCGATACGACCTTCCAGAACGTTGTCTGCCCCCATGAATCGCGCGACGAACTCGGTACGCGGTTGCTCGAACACGTCGCGCGGCGCTCCGAACTGCTCGATGACGCCGTGGTTCATGACGGCGATCGCGTCGGACATCGTCAGTGCCTCGTCCTGGTCATGGGTGACGAAGATTGTCGAGATCGCAAACTGTCGTTGCAGGTCCCGGATCTCCACCTGCATTTCCTCGCGCAACTTCTTGTCCAGTGAACCGAGAGGCTCGTCCAGAAGAAGAACCGCAGGCCTGAGGACGAGGGCCCTCGCCAGGGCTACGCGCTGCTGCTGCCCGCCCGATAGCTGGCTGGGGTATCGGTTTTCCAAAGCAGTCAGCTTGACCACTGCCAGCGCTTCGCGGACCTGCTGCGCTGCCAGCGTGCGATCGACGCGACGCATGCGCAGTCCGAAAGCGACGTTCTCGGCGATGGTCAGATGGGGGAACAGGGCGAAATTCTGGAAGACCATGCCGTAGTCGCGACGGTAGGGAGGCACGTCGTTGACGCGTTGGCCGCGGATCAGGACGTCACCGCTGCTGGGCCGCTCGAAACCGGCGACAATCCGCAGGGTCGTCGTCTTGCCGCAACCGCTCGGGCCCAGCAGGGAAATGAAGGCACCTCGCGGGATGTCCAATGTGACGTCATCGACGGCGATGACGTCACCGTAGGACTTGCGCACTCCGCGCAGCGAAACGTCGACCTCTACCTTGAGAGCGTTGGTATCGCCCCGCACGGCTGCAACGGCATCAGGAGTCGGCGAGAGCAAGCTCAACCTCCGCGAGCCGCCTCCAGGCCTCGGCCAGACTGATGACGAGTTCGACATTCATCAGGCGATGGGGCACCTCGTGGCTGCGGGGACGATCGCCGATCAATTCTGGCAGGGCGAGCGTGGCGATGTTGCACCATTGGGACACGATCTCGCGCGTGATGCCGCGCTCTTGCAGGCACGCGGCGAGCGCGGGAATCGCCTTGGCGCGCTGATCGAGGTCGGCAACGATGCCTCGAACGAGGTCGTCGTGCGGATCCGCGCCGATCTGCTGGCCGATGTCGTCGAGCGCAACCATGACGGCTCGATGAAGGTCGTCACTCGGCTGCCCTGGATGAATCGCGCCTTCGCCATCGTCGCGCGATGGTTCGGGGGGGTCCATCGGCTCGGTCATCAGCATCCGCGCTGCGTTGAGGAGCAGCCGGAAGGCAGGCGCGTCGGTGGACTCGTAGAAAGCCAGCGTTTCCTCCATGACCCGCGTGCCCCGAATCGGGAGATACTTTCGAACATACCCGTCGAGCGCCATGTACTTGCGTACGAGGTCACCCATTTCCGCGTGCGGCGAAAGCAGGATGGCGCGGCCGCGCGGGCCGTCGGCAGCCAGGATCGCCGCGCGCCCGCGCATTTCGCGGTCGAAGAACGAGCGCTCGAGAGGATTGTCGATGAAGAGGCGTCCCGAGAAATTGAGCTCGTGGAACCGGGCCAGCGGCTTGACGCCAGCACCCCAGTCTTCGTAGATGGGGCCATGGTAGTAGGGAAGGTCGATCGTTGGGGGCAGGCCGATGCCAAGCAGCGCGTCCTCGATCTTGATCGAGACGACCCCGACGCCCGAGTACAGGTACTCATGGGCAAAGCGCGGATAGGCCGCGGCGGTGCCGGTCCAGCAGGGTCGTCCCATCGACAGGTAGTTCGCCCCGCCGCACGCGCCTATGCAGACGCCGCCGCGATCCAGGAATGCGCGCACTTCGCCATCGGCGCCCGGTGCCTTTTCGCCACGGTCGAGTCCCCACGTCGAAAAACCGCCGGGCAACAGCAAGAAATTGGCGTCGCGCAGGGCACCCGCTGCGATCGACGCGCCGTCCACCAGTCGAAACGGCAGGCCGAGCCGCACCAGGGCAAGTGCCGCGAAGCCGAAATAGGGGTAGGCCGAGACCTGGCCTCCGAGGAGTGCCACCCGGGCCGCGGTCAGGCGGCGCGCGTGCTCCGGAGGCTGCGTCCCGTGCCAGGGCTGAACGTCGAGACCCAGCCGCTCGAACGCCCGCGCGCGAACCCTGGTTCCATCCACCAGATAATCGCCAGGGGCGACGCCGTCCGATGCCTGTGTGCACCACCAGACCGGCACGCCATGGGCCGCGAGACGACTCGCGGCCATGGCGACGTCGTAGCCGTCGGCGTTACGACGCCAGGTGAGTGATAGCAGGCCGGTCATTCCGACGCTGATTGCCTAGACCATTGCCCGGTTCCACCGCTCCGTCCAGTCGGCGCGTCGATCGCTCATGAACTCGTGATCGAGAACGACCATCCGCTTCAACTCGTCGTCGGAGAAGAAGGCGCGGGATTTGAGCTTCGGATCCAGCTTGGCCAGCATCTTCGGATTGGAGCCCGGATAGTTACCCCAGCCGGTGAAATACGGCTGGATATCGGGATCCATGGCCAGGTTGATCCAGCGCTCGGCCCACTCCCGGTTCTTGGAGTTCTTGGCGATGCCGTAGCCCCAACTGATCTCGATTGCACCTTCCTTGGGGAACACCCAATCGACCTGCGCGCCCTTGTCTTGGATGGTGTAGGTCTGCGACTTGTAGAGCAGCCCGATCAGCGCGTCACCGCTTTGCAGACTATTCATGATGGTGTCGGTGTCCTTGGCGACGATAGGTTTCAGGTCGGCCAGCTTTTTCAACATTGCAAATCCCGTTTCGGCATCCTTCGCAGACTTTCCCTCGGCCAGGGCACCGATCACCACCGGATAGAGTCCGATGGTATGCGTGACGTCCGGGATGACGATGCGTCCCTTGAATTCCGGGCGCCACAGGTCGGCCCACGATGTCGGCGGATTCTTGATCTGTCGGTTATAGGTGATGCCCAGAGCCGAGAAGTAGCAGGTCACCCAATACGGGTGCACCATCTTTGGGTACACGTCCTTGAGATTGCCGAGGTTCGGCGAATTCCGGTCCAGGGGCTCGAGAACACCCTGCTTCGTCGCCAGCGGAAACAATCCGTCGCCGATATTGAGCACGTCATAGGGTTGATCATTCAGGCTGAGCTTGAGCTTGGTGATCCGTTCCACAGGGCTCGAGCCGGTATCGAGCACCGTCTTCACGCCGTATCGATCGAGGAAGGGCTTGTTGATGCCCTTCTCGACAGCCTCTGCATTGAAGCCGCCCCAGGTCATGACCACGATCTTGTCAGGCTTGGTTTGCGCCGATACCGGCTCTACCCGACCGACGACGGACGCCGAGGCCGCCGCCAATGAAGCAGTCAAAAATTCGCGCCGTTTCATATTCGCCTCTCGCTGTTGACGGAACGGATCTTGACGGCTCGGAAATTTGAAGTCAAGGCGTTTACTTGGGCGGGCGAGCCGGCGCGAAGGGGCGCACCCGGCAGCGCCAGCATGATGCGGCACGCCTCCGGCGACGGTCGAAGCGGCGATGCAGCCTGGAGATGGAGCCGGTCGACCCCGGGTCCTTGGCGAGCACCGGTGACATAGCCGGAGATGCGACACCGCCGTCACCGGACTCGCCGCCGCGCGACCTGACCCGCCTGCCGCGCGGGGAACTCGAAGCGATGCTGGCGTCGGGTGCGAAGGCCGTGGAATGCATGCGCGTCCTGACCAAGGGCTGCATCGATCTGGTGAGCGA
>JBDTWB010000126.1:0-11825 GCA_040006895.1 Casimicrobiaceae bacterium
CGCGGCCCAGCCCGGGTGCATGCGCTTGGTCCACGCGCCGGCCGAGAGGTACTCGATGATGCCGCTCGCCATGCTGCCGGCGATCCCGAGGGCGTTGACCAGCCGATCGCGATCGAGTCCGAGCGCCGCACCCACGCCGGCCGCCGCGCCCATGGTGCCGAACACGCTGGTCGGATGGAATCCGGCACGGTGCACTGCCTTCGGAACGACCAGCGCCATGCGGCACATGGCTTCGGCGCCGACCGCCATGCCGAGCAGCGCGGCACGGCCGTCGCGGCGATAGCGCTCGCAGGCGGCGAGGATGGCCGGCACGATGACCACGCCGGCATGCACCGGTCCTCCCTCGAACGTGTCGTCGAAATCCTCGCCGTGCGCCGCGGTGCCGTTGAGCAGCGCCGCCGACGCGGCGTCGAGGCCCTGCGCGTGGCCGAACGCGGTGCACGGACCCGTGGCGTCGCAGCTCGCGGCCACGGCCGCCACGTAGTCGCTATGGCGTGCGGCGACACACAGGCCGGTGATGTCGAGTACCAGTTCCTCGCAGCGCTCGCGCACGGTCGCGGGCAGCATTCCGGCATCCAGCGCGGCGATACTCCCGGCGAGGACTTGGGCAACCGAAGGTGACGGCATGGTCAGGGTTTGGCTGGCGTTGCGGGAACGGCGGGTTCGCTGGCGCGGCGCTCGCGCCAGGACGAGAACGCGAGCAACGCCACCGCGGTGACGAGCAGGCCGAGCGAGATGGGGTCGCGCAGGAACACCGCGTAGTCGCCGCTGGACAGGACCAGCGCGCGCCGGAAGTTGGACTCGACCAGGAAGCCGAGCACCACGCCCAGCACCATCGGTAGTACCGGGACGTCGAGCAGGCGCATCACGTAGCCGAGCAGTCCGGCCGCGAGCACGATGCCGACGTGGAAGAAGCTCTGCTCGATCGAGAACACGCCGGTCACGACCAGGGCGAAGATGAAGGCGAGCAGGTAGGGCTTGGGGCGGTTCACGAGCCACATGCACGGCGTGAGGATCACCAGGCCGATGACGAACATGGCGACGTTGGCGAGCAGCAGGCCGGCATAGAGTCCGTAGGCCACCTCGGGATTGCGCTCGAACAGCATCGGTCCCGGGAAGAGGCCATGGATCAGGAATCCGCCCAGCAGGATGGCGGCCGAGTTCGAGCCGGGAATGCCGAGCGAGAGCAACGGCACCAGCGCCGTGCCGGTCACCACGTTGTTGGCCGTTTCCGGCGCCGCCACGCCCTCGGGCGAGCCTTTGCCGAATTCCTCCGGATAGCGCGACCAGCGCCGCGCCTCGTTGTAGGTGAGGAATGCCGCGATGGTGCCACCGGCACCCGGGGTGACCCCTTCGACCGTGCCGATCCCGCAGCCGATCGCCTGCGCCTTCCAGAGTCGCTTCCACATCGCCCAGTCGGGCAACTGCAGCCGGGTCGCGCGGGCTTTCACGGTAACGATAGCCGGCGCGATGACCTGGGCCATCAGTTCGCTCACCGCGAACAGTCCGACCATGATCAGGATCGGCTTGATGCCGGAGAGGAGGTCGGGAACGCCGAAGGTGAAGCGCGACACGCCGCTCATCGGATCGGTGCCGACCGTGGCGATCATCAGACCGGCGATGCCGGACATGAGGCCCTTGACGAGCGACTTGCCGGCGAGGCTCGCGATCACGCTGAGGCCGAGGATGCCCAGCGCGAAGTAAGCCGGCGGCGTGAACGACAAGGCCAGGCGGGCGAGGGGTTCGGTCAGGAGTACCAGCATGGCGAGCCCGAAGAGGCCGCCGACCAGGCCCGACGTGAGCGAGATGCCGAGCGCGAGACCGCCTTCGCCGCGGCGATGCATCGCGTAGCCATCGAGGGTCGTCGCCGCCGCCGAGTTGGTGCCGGGAGTGTTGATCAGCACCGCGGGAATGGAGCCGCCGTATTCGGCACCGACATAGACCGACGCGAGCAGCACCACGGCCGTGACCGGATCAAGGGCGTACGTGAAGGGCAGCAGCAGGGCCATCGCAATCGACGGCGAGATGCCCGGCAGTGCGCCGCCGAGAATGCCCCAGATGACACCCGCGATCGACGCCGGGATCGCCCAGCTCGTGAGCAGCGCGTTGAAGCCGAGGGCGATCTCGTGCATGGCGGATGGCTATCCCAGCCACTGCTGCCAGAGCGCACCGGTCGGCAGCCCGAGCTGGAAAAGATGGGCGAAGATCGCCCAGAGCAAGCCGGCGCCGATGGCGGCGATGACCACGAGGCGGGTGTCGACACGCCCGCCGACATAGGCAGCCACGCCGATGATCAGCAGGAAGATGGTGACGAGATAGCCCAGCGGACCGATCAGGACGAGATAGGCGACGCCTGGCACGAGCAGCCCGATGGCACGGGCATGGGCCGCCGGTGTCGGCGCCGCCGCCGAGCCGTCGTCCACCCTGCGCGGCGCGCCCGCGCGCAGCAGCGACTGGGCGATGAGGGCGATTGCCAGGATACCGAGGGCCAAGGCATAGAGTGTCGGCAGGCCCTGCGGTCCCACGGCATCGGCAAGCAGGCTGCGCTGGATGTCGCGCGAGAAATAGTAATACACGCCGGCGAGCGCAAGGCCGCCGGCGCCGACCGCCAGGTCGCGATCGAGCCGCACGCTACTTGATGATCTGCAGCTCGCGTAGCGATGCCTCGAGATCCTTGGCGAACGCCGCGGTGAGCGCGCGCGCGTCGCGCTGGCCCTTGTAGACTGGAATGAGGCTTTCGGCCTCGTAGACCTTTCGGTACTCGGGTTTTGCGAGCACCTGCTTCACCGCTTCCTCCCAGGCCTGCACCACGGCCGGCGGCAGGTTCTTGGGGCCGGCGATGCCGCGGAACTTGATCACCGCGACGTCGATCCCCTGTTCCTGGGCGGTGGCGAGGTCGGGGTAGCGCGGCAGGCGCTTTTCGGTCAGCACGCCGAGCAGCCGGATCTTGCCGGCCTGCAGTTGCGGCAGGAGCTCCTGCATCTCGCCGATCCCGAGATCGAGGGAGCCGTTCAGCACGTTGATCATCATGTCGCCGCCGCCTTCGTGCGGCACCACCGCGGCCTTCGCACCGGTGACGCGATTGAGACGCTCCAGGGCGATGCGCTCGAGGGACGTCGGATTGGCCGCACCCCACTTGGCCTTGCCCGGATTCTTCCTGGCATGATCGATCGCCTCGGCGAGCGTCTTGAAGGGCGACTGCGTCCGGGTGAAGATCACCTCGGGGTCGTAGAACACGTTGACCAGCGGGTCGAGGCTGTCGTAGCCGAACTCCACCTTCGAAAGGAGCGACGTCTGGATATATGTCGGCGTGGTCATGTAGAACGTCGAGCCGTCGGCGGGCGCCTGGGCGACCTTGGCGACGGCGCGGGCGCCACTGCCGCCGGTCCGGTTCTCGACCACCATGTTCACGCCAAGGATCGGCGCGAGGTGCTTGACCAGTTCGCGGGCGAACACGTCGCTGCCGCCGCCCGGGCTCGAGTGGGTGACCAGCGTGACCGTCTGGACGGGATACTTCGCCTGGCCGAAGCTCGGCGGTGCGACGAGTGCGACACCAGCGGCGAGCAACGCCGCGGGCAATGCGGTTGACCAAGGGACGCGCATGGTGGGCCTCCGGTAACAAGGGATCGACGCGGAGCGCACCCCGGAGGTGGCAGGGACTGTGCCGGGTGTGGCTCCATTGCCGGCGCGTGCATTTTTTGCATCGGACGCGGCGGGCGATGCCTGGCGCCACGTCCTGAACGCGCACTGATGAACACTCCCATTATGGGGCATGTACCGTTGGGCGGTCAGGCGTCCCGGCTGGCGGAACGGCGCCGTCAGGAGCCGGGGGGAGGAACCGCAGCGTGGCCTCGACCGGATTGTGATCCGACGAGGTTACCTCGGTCGCCGCCGATGTTGTCAGGGCGAGACCGCGCACGAAGATGTGATCGAGCTGCTTGCCGAAGAAGAGCCGCCGTCGGTCCTCGGTGAAGGCGATCTCGTGCAGGCCGAGCCGAACGGCTGTTTCGCGTACCGCCGTGGTGCGTCCCTCGGTCCACGTGTTGAGATCGCCGGCGAAGACGATCGGACCGTCATGTCCGGCAAGTGCCTGTAGCAGGGCGGCGAGCTGCTCGCGATAGATTCCGAGAGAGAGCGCGAAGTTGATCGCGTGCATGTTGGCCACGGCGAGCGTTCGATCGGTGCCCTCGATGGCGTACCAGGTGATGACCGTCGACTTCGGCAGCCGCAGCACGGGCTCGACGACCCGCAGAGTGCAGGTCGCCACCGGCGGCACGCGCGAAGCGGTCAGCACGCCGATGTCGAGGTCGCGATGCAGGAACGAGCTTGCCATCACCCACCGCATGCCCGACCGCCTCTCCAGCACGGCGCGAATGTCCGGGCGCAGCACGAGCTCCTGGACGAGCAGCAGGTCCGCATCGGTGGCGAGGCGTGCGAGGTCCGATTCCCAGCCGGGGTCACCCTGCTTGTGGATGTTCCAGGTCGCGACACGGATCCTCCCCGGATCGAGGCGCGCCCGGGCAGACGCATGCGGCGCGCGAGGGGTGTCGGCACAGTCGAGGCGCTGCACGCGCGTCGTCTGATCCTCGACGAGCAGCACCGCGCGAGGCTCCCGGGTGACGGTCACGCACGCGCCGAGGAGTACGGTCGCAGCGGCGATGGCCAGGCAGCGCAGTGGATGCATCGGCAAGATATGGGAGCAGGAAAGGTAGGACGGACGCAAGAGCCAACGGACCTACCAGGACGCAGAAGCCAGGGACGCAGAAGCCAGGGACGCAGAAGCCAGGGACGCAGAAGCCAGGGACGCAGAAGCCAGGGACGCAGGGTTCCACCACGTAGTGGCATGATGTCGCCAAGCCTTGCGTCGGATTGCGTATCGTGCCCAAAAGTTCAGCCTCAAGCACCACGCCGCATCCGGATCGTGCAGCCCCCGGGGTGCCCCGCACGCGTCCTCGCGGTGTGGTCGACCGTGGCGCGGCAGCGCCCACGCCTGCAACCGTGGGCGGGGTGAAGCCGGTGCCCGATCGTGCCACAGGGCGGACGCGGCGGCTCGTCATTCCGGCCGATCGCGCCGCCGGCGATGTCCTCGTCGACGGCGTGGCGGTGCATCTCACCAACCTCGACAAGGTGTTCTGGCCGG
This sequence comes from Casimicrobiaceae bacterium, assembly GCA_040006895.1. Classification (GTDB taxonomy): domain Bacteria; phylum Pseudomonadota; class Gammaproteobacteria; order Burkholderiales; family Casimicrobiaceae; genus CAIWHR01. The sequence goes on from JBDTWB010000126.1 coordinate 5,141, forward strand.
AGCTGGCGTTGACCAAGCGCGATCTCTTGCAGTACTACGCGGACGTGGCGCCGTGGCTGCTGCCGCATCTGATCGATCGGGCCATGGTCATGAAGCGCTACCCCGACGGCGCCGCCGGCAAGTCGTTCTTCATGAAGCGCGCCCCGACGCCACGACCGGCCTGGATAAAGACCTGCCGCATCACCCACGGCTCCGGCAACGTCATCGATTTCCCGATGGTGCAGGACACCGCGGCGTTGCTGTGGATCGTCAACCTCGGATGCATCGATCTCAATCCATGGTATGCGCGATGCGACGATGTCGACCGCCCGGACTACCTGCATTTCGATCTCGATCCGGTGCCCGGCGCCGACTTCGAGACCGTGCGCACGACCGCGCTCATCGTTCGGGATGCACTCGCAGCGCTCGGCATGCAGCCGCTGGTGAAGACCACCGGCTCGCGCGGCATTCACGTGTACGTGCCGATCGTGCGCGGGCCCACCCAGAAGGCGGTATGGACGTTCGCCAAGCGGCTCGCGCAAGTCCTCGCGCTCGAGCACCCGGCCGTCGTCACCGCGGAGTACCGGATCGCCAAGCGACCCGAGGGGCGCGTGCTCGTCGACTACAACCAGAACGCCTGGGGGCGCACCCTGGCGTCGATCTACTCGCCACGTCCCCGCCCGAGGGCGACGGTTTCGACCGCCGTTACCTGGCACGAGCTCGAGGCGGGGGTCACCATCGACGACTTCTGTATGGCCAACGTGCCCGACCGCCTTGCCGCGATCGGCGACCTGTGGGCGCCGCTCCTCGCTGTGGGCGATCGATTCGAGCTGGGGCCGCTGCTCTGATGGGCACGTCCTCGGTGCTGCCGCTCGCCACCGACTACCCGCCAATGGAGGCGAAGCTGGTCGACGCCTTGCCGGAGGGGGAGTTCTGGCGCTACGAGCCCAAGTGGGATGGCTTTCGCGGTCTCGCCTTCCGCAATGGCGACGACGTCGAGCTTCGCTCCAAGTCGGGCCAGCCCTTCAATCGCTACTTTCCCGAGCTCGTCGAAGCATTGCGGGCGGTCGATGCCACGCGCTTCGTGCTCGATGGCGAGATCGTGGTGCCGGTCGGGGCCACGCTTTCCTTCGACGACCTCCTGATGCGCATCCATCCCGCTGCCAGCCGGGTGGAGAAGCTCGCCCGCGAGCGTCCGGTGCTGTTCGTGGTCTTCGATCTGCTCGTGGATGCCATGGGCCGATCGCTCGTCGATGCGAGCCTCGCGGAGCGCCGGCCGCAGCTCGAGGCCTTCATGTCCCGACACGTCGCGAAGGGCGCCCGGCTGCGGCTCTCGCCCCAGACCGCCGACGTGGCCGCGGCGCGGCATTGGGTGCAGAGTCTCGGCGCCGGGCTGGACGGCATCGTCGCCAAGCGAGCCGATCTCGCGTATCGAAGTGGTGACCGCACCGGCATGCAGAAGTGGAAGCGGATGCGCTCCGCAGACTGCGTGGTCGGCGGCTTCCGTTATGCGGCCAAGGGGGAAGTGGTCGGATCGATCCTGCTTGGCCTGTATGACGACGAGGGGCTGCTGCATCACGTCGGGTTCTCGTCCAACATCAAGACGAACGAGCGCGAAGTCCTGACACGCAAGCTGGAAGCCTTGATCGAGCCGCCTGGATTCACCGGTCGCAGCCCCGGCGGGCCGAGTCGCTGGAGCACCGAGCGCAGCGGCGAGTGGCAGCCCCTCGCGCCCAAGCTCGTCGCGGAGGTGCAGTACGACCACTTCAGCGGCGATCGCTTCCGGCACGGGACCAAATTCCTGCGCTGGCGTCCGGACAAGGCGCCCTCGCAGTGCACGCTGGCACAGGTGGCGCAGGAAGCGGTGAGCACGGCCGGGCTCCTGAAGTAGCGCGCCGTTCCGCGCTGCCGATCGAAGGATGCACGCGGGCCCGCTGATCTCCGTTGCTGGATTGGCGCCGCCGGTCGATGCACCGGTGGCGCCGGCGCCCTCGAAATCGATCGTCCGGGATCGCAGGGGCGCAAAGGAACTGCTGCACGCCGGTGCCAGCCGTTCTACCATGCGCCCCTGGGTCGATGCGGAGGAGCCATGCAGGAACAACATCAAACGCCCGCGCGGGTGCGCCCGGCCGAGCGGCTGTTCGGGTGTCCGGACGAGCCTTGGCGGGCGCGCCTGTACGTCATTATCTTCGAGTCCGACACGCCCGCGGGCATCGCCTTCGACATAGGACTTCTGCTGGTCATCGTCGCCAGTGTGCTGGTGGTGATGCTCGACAGCGTGCAGGGGATCGGGGCGCGGCACGGCGTGCTCTTCTTTAGGCTCGAATGGGTGTTCACGTTCCTGTTCAGCGCGGAGTACGTGCTGCGCCTCTTGTGCGTGCGGCGGCCGCTCGCGTACGCCAGGAGCTTCTTCGGCATCGTCGACCTGATCGCGGTCCTGCCGACCTACATTGCCTTTTTCGTGCCCGAACTCGGCGCGCTCATCGACGTCCGTGTGCTGCGGCTGATGCGCGTTTTCCGGGTGCTGAAGCTCGGTGCCTACATGGAGGAATTCCGCTTCCTTGCCCAGGCGTTCGCGGACAGCCGTAGGAAGATTCTGGTGTTCCTGTCCGCGGTCGTCACCACCCTCCTGGTGGGCGGGACAGTGATGTACGTGGTGGAAGGGCCGGAGAACGGATTCACCAGCATCCCCACCGCGGTGTACTGGGCGGTGACGACCATGACCACCGTCGGGTTCGGGGACATCACCCCGCACACCACCCTGGGGCGTTTCATCGCCGGATTGATGATGCTGCTGGGCTGGGGCGTGCTCGCCGTGCCGACGGGTATCGTGACGGCCGAGATGACCGTGCAACGCGGGGTCACCAGTCTCAGCAGGAAGTGCGACGTCTGCGGCGCCGTCGGGCACGAGGCTCGCGCCCGGTACTGCAATGCGTGCGGGGCCTCGCTCTGACGGCGCGCCGCTACAGTCCCAGCCAGGCGATGGTGCTGGCCTCGACGTCGGCGACCGGAGCGGTGAAGCCTCGATAGCCGACCGCGGTGAGCGCCGACTTTCCGGGCTTGGTGTCGTGCATGGTGAGCAGGACTTCGCGGATCCTGTCCTGATCGCCGGCGGAGAGGCGGGTCGACACCAGCAGTTGCTTGATCGGGACGGGACGCGACTGGGTGAGAACCTTGCCGCCTTTTTCCGTCCAGGCCTTGATCACGGACTTGGCGGCGGTCGCGCCGACCTGGGCGAAGCCGTGATCGATATAGAACGGCACGGCGTCCTGGTAGCGCGTGGTCACGACCTTGACGTCGGTCAGTTTCTGCTCGCGGAACATCGCCCGCACCATCACGGCGGTGATCGAGTCCGGATCGGGGGTCACCAGCGTCCGCCCGCTCAGGTCCGCCATCGACTTGAGCGGCTCGTCGGGCTTCATCATCAGCGCGACGGTGTAGTCCACGTAACCCTGGGTCCAGGCCGCGGCGCGGTAGCGGCCGGCCTTGATCTCGGCCATGGCGACGTGCGCCGGGTGCACGAACGCGAGGTCGTAGTCCTGGCGCGCGAGGCCGGCGCGCGCGTCGTCGTACGCCGGGACGAGGACCACCCGCACATTGCGGTGCAGGCTCCGGGAGAGCACCTCCGCCAAGGGGGCAAAGCGATCGCGGATCTCCTTGGGGGTCGCCTGGTAGGTGACGCCCTCGGTCACCGCGAAGACGAAATCCGGGCCCTGCGCGTGGGCCGGCCCGACGGCCCCTAACAGTCCGCAGAGCAGGATGACGAAGCGATGGAGCATGGGATTCCTTGCGCAACAAGCGTTAACGCCCGTGGCTGGCACGGCCGCTGGCGTCACGGTCACCGAACCGCGACGCGGATGGCCGGGATAAGCAGGATGCGTGCCCCGCGGTACCGGCGCCGAGCATAAGGCCGCGCGGGCCGACGGCGCGGGGGTCAGGGATGACCGGCGCCGGCTCTTCTGGCGGCGCCCTGCGGCAAATCCACGTCCCGCCCCCGGCCGGTCGCTAAAACAGTGCCTTCACGTGGCCGAGGACACTGCGGAAGGCAGGGTCGTCACCATCGTGGGTCCACTCGAACAGCACCATCTCGGTCGCGACCAGGGTTGCGCCGGCGGCGCGCATTCGCTCCAGTGCCAGGCCGCGGTCGGTGCTCCGGGCCGGGCGCGATCCGATGGCGTCGACCACCGGGAATGCTGCGAAGCCGTGCTCGATGAGTCCCAGTACCGTCTGCATCACGCAGACGTGGCCCTCCATGCCGGCGATCACTACCTGGTCGCGACCCGTCATGCGCAGCATCCGCACGAAGGCCGGATCATCCGCGGCGCCGAATCGCGTCTTGGCGACTATGTCGGCATCGCCGAAGCGCGTACGCAGTTGCGGCAGCACCGGTCCGATCCGATCGGCACAGTGCTCGGTGAGCCGGCGCGGGATCGCGAACTCCTCGGCGACCCCGAGCAGCACGCCGATGCGGGCGATGAGGGTCTCATGGTCGGCGACGTGCGGCGCGAGCCGCTCCTGCACGTCGACGACCACGAGCACGCTGCGCTCACGCTGCAGGCGCAGGCTCGCAGTCATCGCCGGATTCCGCGCATCGCGCATCGGGCCTCCATCCGCGGCCTCAATCCGCCGCGAGCGGGGCGTGTCCTGGATCGGCAGCGGGGTCCAGGGCGGGCGTGCCCCGGATCGAGTGCGGCAGCGCGACCATCACGGGAACGTCCGGCGCGAGGCAGCCGGTGGCGCAGCACCGACCCGGCTGGCGGTTACGGGTGATCTTGCGGGTCGCGTCGGCGAGAATGCCGCGATCCAGCAGACGCTCGACCAGATCGACCCGGTTGCCGATCGGGTAGTGGCGATAGATCTCCATCTTCATCGCTTCCGGCGACCCACCGCCATGCAGGCTGATGACCGAGTACCAGCCGGCCTGATACGACGCCGTGAGGTCCTCCAGGAACCGCGCCACCTCGATGCGCTTCTCGTACGGGATGTCGGAGCGCGCCGTCAACACTTCCGACAGCCGGCCGGCGGTCGCCGGATTGTGATCCTCGTCCGGACCGGGGAGCGTGACGATCAGTCCACCCGACACCTGATGGGCGAGCCGCTGCATGTCGTAGATCTGCGTGGCCAGCAGGAGCTTGCCGATGTTGGCGAACACCGGGTCGGGTGTCAGTACCCCCGATGGACTCGGCTGGCCGTACACCGATGCGGCGACGCCGCAGGCAAAGAAGCCCTCGGTGATCTTGATGAGATCCACCATGGCGTCGCGCACGCCGTGGGCGCGATCCAGGTCGAGGCCGTTGGCCTCCGTGATCAGGGCGCCGGCGCCGATCAGCAGATCGCCGAATCCGGCCCGGGCGGCGATGCACGTGTGCCGATGCTGGGCGGTGTAGTGGTACAGGATCTCGGCCGCCGGGACCGACTCGCCGGCCGCGAACACCCTTTCCCACGGCACGAACACGCGGTCGAACAGGCACACGCCGGTGGACTGCCCGAACTTGTTGCTGAACTTGGCGGCGGCCTCGCCCGGCCGGCCCGCGGGTCGGGCAATGATGGTGAGTCCGTCGGCGTCGATGGGCACCGCGCAGGCGACCGCGAAGTCGGCGTCGTCGGCCGTCATGTTGCGACAGGGCAACACCAGGAGCTCGTGCACGTAGGGCGCCGCGGTGACGATCGCCTTGGCGCCGGAGATGACGATGCCGTCGCTGCGACGCTCGACGATATGCACGTAGCTGTCCGGCCGCGGCTGCTGCGATGGCCGCAGCGAGCGGTCGCCCTTGGCATCGGTCATCGCAATGCCCACCGTGAGGTCGTTCTCGTGCACGTGCCGGGCATAGGCCAGGGACCGGGCGTGGTATTCGGTCCCGCACTCGGCATCGATGGCGTAAGTGCCGTGCACCAGTGCCGCGAGTGCGTCCCCGGCGAGGTAGCGCTGCGCGCAGCCGGTCTCCTGGCAGACGAGGCGCACCGCCTCGAGCTTGTTGAGGAGATCGGCGGTGGTGCGCGGCAGCGCCAGCAGGCGATTGACCGGGTCGACGAGGCCTGGGGCCTCTGCCCGCATGATCGCCTGGGTCGATTCCTGCAGCGCGAGATCGTAGGTGAGGCCGATCGCATTCAACCCGGGAGCGAGCACGGGCGCATCGGCCACCGAGGCGATCCGCTCGCCATCGACGTACACGGTAGGACGATACCGGCGCAACGACTCGCGGTAATCGGCAGCGGACATCAGCATGGCGACGTTCCTCCGGGGACGCGACGGGGTCCCCTTGGGTTGACGCGGTCACTATACCTCGCTCGCCACGCCTGTTCGGGCTCGCGCTTCGACGGTTACGCGCGTCGCCCACCGGTGTGAACCGCAGGCGAAGGCGGTGCTGTCGGGATGCCGGCCGCATCACACCGCGCGACCGCGCCCTCCCGCGCATGACTCTTGCGAAAATCGAAAGCCGCACGCCGGGACGGCTCAGTGACCCCGCGGGCGCGGGCTGTAGAGCGACACGGGCGCGGCAAGACCTCTCAGGTGGTGCTCGCCCATCGACTCCAGGGGTCGACCGACACGCCGGGCGACTGCTGCCGACAGCAGGATCGGGCGCTGCAGCGTCTTGGTGAGGGACTCGATCCGGCTGGCCTCGTTGACAGCGCGGCCGATGACGGTGAAGTCGAGCCGCGCCGCGGCACCGACGTTGCCGAAGAATACGTCGCCCTCGTGCAGCGC
>JBDTWB010000127.1:0-11786 GCA_040006895.1 Casimicrobiaceae bacterium
CCGTGCTGCCCGATCTCTACCTCATCTGGAAGGTGCAGCGGCAGATGGTCGCCGATATCTTCGCGCTGCACGACCGCACCGCCGAGCTCGGCGCGCAGCATATGTTGCATTGCCTGTTCCGGCACCTCGCGAGCCAGGTCCTGCGCGACGTCGGCGTGAGGGCCGGCGAGCGCCTGGTGCTGGCCACGGTCACCAGCCACACCGTGCGCAGTACGGCGGCCGCGTTGAGCACCCAGCTCGCCCGCCGCATCGCCGGCACGGCGGCCGGTCGCTGGGTTCCGCTCGCCGGCGCGGCGGCGGTCGGTGCGTATGCATACTGGGACACGCTGCAGGTCGCCAAGGCGGCGCGGCGCCTTCTCGCAGAACTGGACACGCCCATGCATCAGGGCGCGCGCACCGGCCCACCACGTGACCCCGGAGACGCCTGACGTGTGCGGTCGCTACGAGCTCCACACCCATCCCGCAGCCATCGCACTCGCCTTTGGACTCGGGCACGTCCCCGACGCCTTGCAGCCGCGTTACAACATCGCCCCGCTCACCGAAGTGCCCGTGGTGCGAGTCAATCTTCATGGCGCGCGGGAGATCGTGCACCTGCGCTGGGGTCTCGTCCCGCGCTGGGCGAAGGATCCGGCGATCGGCAGCAAGATGATCAACGCGCGCGGCGAGACCCTCGAGGCCAAGCATTCGTTCCGGATCGCCTATCGCCGGCACCGGTGCCTGCTGCCCGCGGATGGCTTCTATGAATGGATGGCGCGCGGACCGGGCGAGCGCAAGCAGCCGGTGCATATCGGCATGAAGGATGGCCAGCCCTTCGGGCTCGGCGGACTGTACGAGCGCTGGCTGTCTCCGGAGGGCGAGGTGCTCGACACCTGCACGATCGTCACCACGGCGGCGAACGCGCTGCTGCGCCCGGTGCACGACCGCATGCCGCTCGTCATCGCGCCCGCGGACTACTCCCGCTGGCTCGATCCCGGGAACGCCGACGTCGGTGATCTGGTCGGCCCCTTTCCGGCCGAGCGGATGACCTACTTCCCGGTCTCGACGAAGGTCAACGCCGCCAAAAACGACGGACCGGCGCTGATCGTGCCCGACGAGTCGGCCCTGGAAACGCGCGAGGACTCACCTGCCCCACCCCGCGAGCCGGAACAGGAGTCGCTGTTCTAGGCGCGGCACGCCCGGATGTCGCGAGCTCCGGCAGGTCGGCAGGAACCTGTGGTTCCCGCGTGCCGGGCGCCCTCGACCCATTCCTTCGCGAGACGCTCAGGGCAGGCGCCGCCACACCCCGCCTACCAGGCCTTCGATCGGCCGGAAGGTCGCCTTGTAAGCCATCTTGCGGCTCTCCGCTATCCAGTAGCCGAGGTAGAGGTACTGCACGTCGAGCGAACGACAGCGTTCCATCTGCCACAGGATGCTGTACGTCCCGAAACTCGCGCCGGTCACATCGGGATCGTAGAAGGTATAGACCGACGACAGACCATCGGCGAGACGATCCACGAGGCTCACCATCCGCAGCACCCCTGCGGCGCGAAACTCGATGAGATCCGTCGCCACGTTGCTGTGCAGGAGGAAGTGCTGGTATTGCTCGCGGCTGTCGTGGTCCATGCCGCCACCCGGATGGCGCTGCCGCTGATACGCGAGGTAGAGCCGGTAATGCTCGGCGTCGAACGCGAGCGGGCGGCGATGCACGGTGAGAGACTGGTAAGCGCGGAGGCAGCGGCGCTGGGTGCGATTGGGGCGAAAGGTCGCGACCGGCACGCGCACCGGCACGCAAGCCCGGCAATTGTCGCAATACGGCCGGTACGTGAATGCTCCGCTGCGGCGGAAGCCGAGTCGCACCAGCTCGCTGTAGACCCGCGCATCGATGAGATGGCTCGGGGTGGCGACCTGGGACCGTGCCGCGCGGTCCGGCAGGTAGCTGCACGGGTAGGGGGCGGTCGCGTAGAACTGCAGCGCCGCAAGCGGCAGGTCATTGAGCTTGGTCATGCGAGCACGTCGGCAATCGGCAGCGGCTGCCACGGGCCGGGCGGCGTCGGCGAGTCTACCAACGCCTGCAGGCGTCCCGCAAACTCCGGCCGCGAAATCGGCCGCGCCCCGAAACGGGCGAGATGCTGGGTTTCCTGCTGGCAATCGATCATGGGCATGACCTTCGACCGCAGAATCGCGACCAGATGCACCATCGCGACCTTCGACGCGTCGGGGTGCAGTGCGAACATCGACTCACCGAAGAACATCTTGCCGATCGTTACGCCGTACAGGCCGCCGACGAGTTCGTCGCCCGACCACGCCTCCACGCAGTGTGCGTGGCCCTCGTGGAAAAGACCGGTGTACGCCGAGACAATCGCCGGAGTGATCCAGGTGCCGAGCTGCCCCGGTCGCCGCGCCATGGCGCAGCCTTCCATCACGTCCCGGAACGCGCTATCGACGCGGATCTCGTAGCGTTGCGAGCGCAGGACCTTGCGCAACGAGCGCGACACGGCGAGCTCGTCGACGAACAGCACCATGCGCGGGTCGGGACTCCACCAGAGCACCGGCTGGCCCTCCGAATACCAGGGGAACACGCCATGGCTGTAGGCATCGACCAGGCGGCGCGGCGTAAGCGTGGCACTGGCCGCGAGAAGGCCGTTCGGATCGGACAGCGCCTCGTCGAGCGGAGGAAAGGGAGCGTTCGGCCGCAGCCAGGGAATCACGCATCGATTGTGCCAGATACGCAGCCACGCCAACCGCCGCGGGGCTGCCCGGGCGCGAGCGCCGGGGCCGATGCTTCAGGTATAATCCGCGCCTTCTTTTGCCGGTGTAGCTCAGTTGGTAGAGCAGCGCATTCGTAATGCGAAGGTCGGGGGTTCGACTCCCTCTACCGGCACCATCAGATCAAAGACTTGCACGCTACCGACGGTTCCTCTGGTCGCTGCCGCCCCCTCGATTCGCCGTCCCCCAATTGACTCACCTTTAAACCGCTGCACGACCCGGTGGTTCGGGTGGCTCGCGCCGGCAGTCCCGCGCCGCGCCCTTCAGGCTGCGACGGGGCGTGCCATCACTGGACGGCCAGCCGCCAGAGTGACGTCACCTCAGCCTTGCGAGCTTCATAAAGGGGATCGTTCGTGTCTGCCGCACGGGGATGAGTTGGCCGAACATCGTGGCGCGCAACGACGTGGAGTCCCGCTTGATCGAACGCTGCGAGAAGATTTGCCCGCGACCGCAGGCCGAGATGCTCGGCGAAGTCGGAAAGAATCAGCCAGGCTTCGCCGCGTACCTCGAGGTGCACGGGTAGCGCCTCCAGGAAGCCGTGCAGCATCCGGCTGTCGGGGTCGAAGATGCCGTGCTCGATCGGCGAGCTGGGCCGCGCCGGTATCCACGGGGGATTGCAGACCACCAGCGGCGCCCGCCCTTCGGGAAAGAGGTCGGCCTTCACCACCTCGACGCGCCGCGCGAGCCCGAGACGCGCGATATTGGCGCGCGCACAGTCCAACGCCCGCGAGTCCCGGTCGGTCGCGACGATGTGACCGATGCCGCGTCGCGCGAGTACGGCGGCGAGCACGCCAGTCCCGGTGCCGATGTCGAAAGCCACCGCGGGCATCCCGTTCACCGCGGGCAATGGCGCCTTCGCCACCAGGTCGACGTATTCCCGGCGGACCGGCGCGAACACGCCGTAATGCGGATGGATCCGGCCGTCGATGGCCGGTACCTCGATTCCCTTGACGCGCCATTCGTGCGCGCCGATCACCCCGAGGAGCTCGCGCAGCGCGACCAGCGAAGCTGATTCGGCTGGGCCGTACGCCTCGACGCAGGCCTGGCGCAGATCGGGCGCGCGGCGCAGGGCGATGTCATAGACGGCATCGAGCTCGATCAACAGCATGCCCAGGGTGCGCGCGCGCTGCGACTGCGCCTGACGATGCAGATGGAAACGCTCCGCGCACGAGCGCCGGGGCGTGGCATCGGGCGACGGTTCGCGCGCGCGCGGCTTGCGGTCGGCACGCCGCGCCATGGCGATCAGCAACTGCCGCGCATTGTTGAAGTCGCCCCGCCAGAGCAGCGCCGTGCCCTGGCAGGCGAGTCCGTACGCTTCGGCGGCGGTCATCCGGTCATCGGCGATCATCACCCGCATCGGCGGCGGTGCACCACGCTCCGAGCGCCAGCGCGCGCTTCGCGTCTGGTCGCCTTCCGTCCACTCAACGGTGGGACCGGTGTCCATTGCTGTTACCCGACTGGATCCGATGCGCTCGTTCAGAACTTCTCATCGCCCCGCAGGTAGCGCCACTGCCCCACCGGTAGCGGTCCGAGGGGTACGCTACCGCTGCGCACGCGCTTCAGGCCCGTCACCACCAGGCCGACCAGCTCGCACATCCGCCGGATCTGGCGCTTGCGTCCTTCACGCAGCACGAACCGCAACTGGTGCTCGTTCTGCCACGACACGCGCGCTGGCTTGAGCTTGACCCCGTCGAGCTCGAGTCCATGCTGGAGGCGTTTGAGCCCCTCCTCGGACAGCGCGCCCTCCACCCGCACCAGGTATTCCTTCTCCACCGCCGAGTCGCGGCCGATGAGGTGCTTGGCGATGCGCCCATCCTGCGTGTACACGATGAGCCCGGTCGAATCGATGTCCAGGCGTCCGGCCGGTGCAAGTCCGCGCAGATGGCCGGGCTTGAACGTAGTCGGCGACGGATCATCACCCCAGCGGTTTTCCGGCTTGATCAGGACCATGGCCGTCTGATGCCCGTCCTCGGGCTGCCCCGAGACGTAGCCCACCGGCTTGTTGAGCAGAATGGTGACCTGCTCGCTCTGATGGTGCGCCGCGCGTGGATCGATCGCGATGCGCGCGCGCGGCGAAACCCGCACGCCGAGAGTCGTGACGACTTGCCCGTCGACCTTGACCCAGCCGTTCTCGATCCATTCGTCGGCTTCGCGGCGCGAGCACAAGCCGAGCTCGCTCATCCGCTTGGAAAGGCGCGGGTCGTCGGGATTCTCGTGACGAGGCGCCCCCGTGATCGGTCGCGGCGCCTTCGATGCCGGGTGTCGCGTCACGGTCGAGCCAGGCCGCGTCGTGCCCGCCCGCTCGTCGCGACCACGCGGCGGGCGGCTGCCTTGCTCGAAAGCCCCGCCTTTCCCGGCACGAGGCGACGGGTGTGCACCCAACGGCTTCGGCGCACCGCGGGCCGGCTTGCGAGGGGCACCGTGTGCCGATCTGAGCTCTCCTGTCGCACGCGACCCGCTGGGGTCGGCCACCGCAGGCTGGACGGCCTCCGACCGATCGCGGCGACGAGGCGTTCCGGGCGATGGCGCCCCGCGCGCCTGTGGGTCGCGGAACCGCGGCGATGTCCCCGCATCCCGACGCGAGCTTCCGTCCGGCTTCGAGTCGCCATGGCGTGGCGACGCCTTGCGCGCCGCGCCGGGAGTCTTCCGCGCGGGCTTGGCTTTGGACGGCGCACGATCTCCGGCGGTCGCTGCAGCGGGCTGCTTCACGGCGGGCGGCGAAAGGGCCTCGGCAACGGCGGGCCGCACCTTCGACGGCGGCTTTTCCTGCCACGGGCGCCGCGCCCGCGGTGTCGCGGCCTTCGGCGTCGCCAGCGGATCGGTCGACTTCTTGAGTTTGAGTGTCGGTCGCGTCATGTTCGGTTGGCAGCGCGCAGCGTGAGGCGGTCAGGCATCATAGTCCGAAGGGCACACATCGCATGCCTGCCTCGGGCGGACATGCCGAAGCGCGACTACTTCAGCTTCACCTCGAATCCACGCCGCACCGCCGGACGCGCCATCATCGTCTCGTACCAGCGCTGCACGTGCGGAAACTCGGCCAGGTCGACCTTGTGCCGTGGATGCCGCCACGCCCAGCCGAGAATGGCGAAGTCGGCGATGGAAATCGTATCCGCAAAGAACTCATGTTCCGCGAGCCGGCCATTCATGACCGCGTACAGGCGCCGCGTTTCCTTGGAAAAGCGCTCCAGGCCATAGCGGCGCTCGTGCTCGTTCTCCAGCGCGATGAAGTGGTGAACCTGCCCCGGGATCGGGCCGAAGCCGCCTTGCTGAAACATCAGCCATTCAAGCACCGGAATGCGCGCCTCCAGGTCGCGGGGCCAGAACTTGCCGGTCTTCTCGCCGAGATAGATCAGGATGGCACCCGACTCGAATACGCTGACGGGCGTGCCATGCGGCCCGTCGGGGTCGACGATGGCAGGAATCTTGTTGTTGGGGCTTATTCTCAGGAACTCGGGGTCGAATTGCTGCCCCTTGCCGATGTCGACGATCTTGATGACGTAGGGGAGCGCCATTTCCTCGAGCGCGACGCTGATCTTGCGTCCGTTGGGCGTGTCGAAGGCATGCAGTTCGATGGGCATCGGATCTTTCGTGGGATTGCGAGGTGACGACGCCGGCTCGCGCCCGACACCGGTCCAATGGGACAATCCCGGTCGCGGCACGTCGCGCTGCAGCCGGGCAACGCCCGGGCGGGTTCGCTCAAAGGAGATCATTATGGCATCGACGCCGACGTATACCTCTGCACTGATCGTCGGCGCCGGCGCGGGGCTGAGCGCATCGCTGGCCCGGTTGCTGGCGGAGGCGGGCCTCGCCGTCGCACTCGCAGCGCGCGACCCCGCCAAGCTCGCCGGCTTGTGCGAAGTGACCGGTGCCCGGGCGTTCGCCTGCGACGCCCAGGACGAGGGACAGGTGCAAGCCCTGTTCACCGAGGTGGAACGCGTGCAGGGAGCCCCGGACGTCGTCCTCTACAACGCCAGCGCCCGCGCCCGCGGTCCGTTCGTCGAACTGCAGGCCGACGACGTGCAACGCGCGCTGCAGGTGACCGCATTCGGCGCCTTCCTGGTTGCGCGCGAAGCCGCCGCCCGGATGCTGCCGAAGCGTCACGGTGCAATCCTGTTTACCGGCGCATCGGCTAGCGTGAAAGGTTATGCCCAGTCCGCGCCGTTCGCGATGGGCAAGTTCGCCTTGCGCGGGCTTGCCCAGAGTCTGGCGCGCGAACTCTCGCCGCAAGGCATCCACGTCGCGCACTTCGTGATCGACGGCCAGATCCGCGCACCCGGACGCAGCGAGGCTGCCGACCATCCCGATGCGCAACTCGATCCCGATGCCATCGCGACAACCTATCTTGACATCCTCCGGCAGCCACGCAGCGCATGGACATGGGAGGTCGAGTTGCGACCGTGGGTGGAACGTTTCTGACGTGGCGCGCATGCGCGCACGACCCAATCCGCCGCGTGTCGCGCGCGCGCCGCCTTGCTGTCCCCCGGGCATACCAGCTTGAGCGACGACGATCGCGGCACACCGGACGGGGATAGTGTCGACGATCTCGTGCGCGCGGCCGTCGCGCTGCGTCGTGCCGGCAACGCCGAGGCCGCTGCGCGCCTGTTCGACGCCGCCCTCGGGCGCGAGCCGCGCCATGCCGGGGCGTTGACCTCGTACGCGATGCTGCGGCTCGCGACGGGGGATCCGCATGGCGCGGCAGACCTGGGGCGGCTCGCCATCGAGGTCGATTCGCAGCGGTCGTCCGCGTATCACGTGCTGGGCCAGGCGCTGCGCGGCACGGGCGCCCTCCGGGCAGCGATCGAAGCCCTGCGCCGTGCGGCAGCCCTCGATCCCGAGGCATTCGACGTCCATTTACATCTCGGCACGGCGCTCGCCGAAGCCGACGACCTGGCGGACAGCGAGAGAAGCCTCGTTCGCGCCCGCTCCCTCGCACCGAAGGTCGCCGCCGTGCACGTGGGCCTCGGCAATCTCTATCGCCGCACCCACCGGCCTGCCGATGCCCTCGGCGCGTTCGAACGTGCCATCGCACTCGAGCCACGCCTGGCGCCGGCCCACAACAATCTCGGCAGCCTGCGCTCCGATGTCGGGGATGCGCCGGGCGCAGTCCAGGCGTTCGAGCGCGCCCTGGCACTCGACCCGGACCGCATCGCGGTGTGGAGCAACTACCTGCTCGCCCTGCAGCGCTCGGATCGCGTCACCACCGATGGCTTATTCGAAGCCCATCTTGCCTTCGGGCGCCACTTCGCCGCCCGGATCGAGCGCCTGCCAGCGGTCAGGGTAGGTGCGGGCGGCGATCGGCGACTGCGCGTGGGCTATGTTTCGTCGGACTTTCGCAGCCACTCCGCCGCGCTGTTCCTCGAGCCTCTCCTTGCCCATCACGACCGCGCGGGCTTCGCGATCCATGGGTATCACACCGTTCATGCGACCGACGATGTCACCTCGCGGCTCGCGGGAGTGGTCGATGCCTTCGTGGGCGTGGCCGCGATGCCCGACCCGGACTTCGCGGCGCGCATCCGGGCCGATGGCATCGACATCCTGGTCGACCTCAATGGCCACACCGCAGGCGGGCGCCTCGGTGTTTTCGCGATGAAACCGGCACCGGTGCAAGTCACGTGGCTGGGCTACCTCGGCACCACCGGACTGGCCGCGATGGACTATCGCTTGACCGACGCAGTCGCGGACCCACCCGCGGACCCACCCGCAAACGCCGATCGATACCACGTCGAGCGCCTGTGGCGCCTGCCGGATTGCCAGTGGTGCTACCAACCGTACGCATTCGCCCCACCCGTCGCGCCACTGCCCGCTTTGCAGCGCGGCCACGTCACGTTCGCGAGCTTTGCGCAGCCCGCCAAGGCGAGCTTCTCGGCCGTCACGCTGTGGAGTCGGGTCCTTGCGGCGTTGCCGCAGGCGCGGTTGCAGATCATCGGCAGTGCACTGCCGGAGCACCGCGCGGCGCTGGAACGCATCTTCGTCGACCACGGCGTCGCGGCTACGCGCATCGACTGGCGCCCCATCCTGTCCACCGCGGCATACCTGGAAGCGCACGCGGAAGCCGACATCGTGCTCGACACGACGCCGTATTCCGGCGGTACGACGACCTGTGATGCCTTGTGGATGGGGGTGCCAGTCGTGACCGTCGCCGGAGCGCGATCGGTTTCGCGTAGCAGCGCGAGCATCCTCACGGCGGTGGGACTCGCCGATCTGGTGACCGAAGACGACGCGCGGTTCGTCGCCTGCGCCGTCGCGCTGGCGGGCGACGTGGATCACCTCGCGGAATTGCGGGCGGGATTGCGCGAGCGCATGCGCCGGTCGCCGCTCCTCGATGCGCCGCGTTTTGCCCGTGCCGTGGAGGCGGCCTACGCGGCAATGGCGCGAAGCTCCGGCGCATAGCGCAGCGTGTGCTGCAGGGCCGCGCGGAAGAGCGGGCCAGTGCGTCGGGCGTCCTGCCCCGGTGATGTCAGCGAGGGCGGGTATTGCGGCGTTGCCGCCGGCGCAGGTGATCGGCAATCGCCGCAGTGGCTTCGAGCGCAGTTCGTTCGATGGTCGTGCAGTCCGCGTCGAGCAACAGCACGTCACGCACGCTCGTCCACACCGGGCGACCGTCCTCGGCGACCGCCATTCGCAAGCGGCACGAAGCGTCACCCGTGGACTCCACGCTCACTGTCGCCATCAACCCGTCCCGTTCGCGCATCTGCATGGCCAGCCCTTTTCCGCGCCTATGACGTTGGCATTATAACGCAGGGCTGGCAGATGCGATCCGAGCGGCGGCGGCCGCCGTGGGACGACCTGTTGGCGGGGGACCACCGCGGGCGAAACCGGGGATGCCGGTAAGGCGGTGCTGTTGCTGCCCGCCAGGAGCACGCGGGCTATCGGCGAAGGCTCGTGTCGCCCACTAGTGGCGGGTGTCGCTCGGCGCACGGATCGAGGCGAGCAGATCCGGCAGGGTCATCGGATCGATGGGCTTGACCAGATGGTGGTCGAATCCTGCCTGCTTCGAACGCGCCTGATGCTCATCTTCGCCGTACCCGGAAACCGCCACCAGGATGGTGTGCGCATTCTTGGGGTCCGCCCGGATGTGCTCGGCGACTTCGTAGCCGCTCATGCCGGGCAGCCCGATATCGAGCAGCACGGCATCAGGCTTGATGGTCACAACCGACTCCAGCGCGACCTTGCCGTCGAACGCCACTTCGACGTCGCACCCCAGCATTCGCAGCAGGAGAGCCGTGCTCTCGGCGAGATCGCGGTTGTCGTCGACGATCAGAACTTTCACAGGGGCACCTGAGGGCTATGGGTGACGAACGGTGGCGAGATCAGCCGCGCGATCTCGTTGTCAGCGTAATCGAGGCTATGCAAGAAACGTGCTCACTGCAAGCCAGGGCTTATCGGCCCATACCTGAACGCATCTTGGAAGAATTGCCACCGGCGCGGGCAAGGGTTGCCAATCGCTTGCGGGAAGGTACTCCTAGGGATCGGCGACCGGTGCGGCCGCGTGCGACGGGAGGCTGAGCCAGGTCCCACGAATGCGAGCCCGCGCCGGAACGACCGGTGGCGCCACGGGGGGCGCCGGTCGCCACGCCTCCGCCAAGGCCTGGACCTGTCGCACGTATGCGGTGGTCTCGGGATAGGGCGGGATCTGGTTACGGTAACGCGCGACCGCCATCTCCCCCGCGTTATAGGCCGCCAACGCAAGCGGTACGTCGTTGGCGAAGCGCATCAGGAGGTCGCGAAGGTAGCGCGTACCAACGCCGATGTTGGTCGCGGGGTCGAGGAGTTGCTGCTCGGCCGAGCCCCTCCGATCTGCCGTAATGCCATAGCGCGCCGCGGTCTCGGGCATCACCTGCATCAGGCCCCTGGCACCCTTGGGCGAGACGGCATTGGGTTGAAACGCCGACTCGACCGCGACTACCGCCTTGACCAGCCACGGATCCAGCGCCTGCTGCGCGGCATGCCGCCGGATCAGGTCGTCGTATGGGCTCGGTGGTGAGAGGATGCGCGTCGCGCTCGGTGCCGGAGACGCCGAATCCGATGCCGCACCGTTGCCGATATGGCGATCTTCGGGGGCAACCACGTCGCCGCGAAAGAACAGCCGATACCGATCGTCGAGGCGCTCGCTCGCGAGGTGACTGCGGCCATCTGCGTCCACGTAGCCCCAGACTTCCGCCCGTGGCGACGTGACCGGGCCGAACTGCAGGCTCAACGCGAGGCATCCGGCGAGGGCGGCGCGGAGGCGCACGCGCCCGGGTGGCGCACCAAGTCTCCGGCCCGACGTCGACGCGTCCGTGGTCGTTGCCGGGTCAGGCCGCTCGAGCATGGGGTGGAAGGGTGTGGGCAGCTTGTGTCGAAGACGCACGATTATGAGGCCCCATCTGCCGGCGGATGCCCTGCCGGCCGTTCAGGAGGTCGGGCCCGCAGGTGCCGCGCAGGTCACAGGCGGTTACCGGGGTTGCGCCGACGCGTGCGACGGCCTTAAGCGGAGTCGTCGCGGCCGTCGGCCGGGGCGAAGGCTCCATCGACCACGGTCTGGGCGACATCGTTCCGGATCCCGCCCGCGCTATCCTTGGAGCGCCGCCCTGCCCCGACGCATGCCTCGCCGCGCCTACCATCACGCCGTTTACGTCGTCGAACTCGCGCCGGAAGTACTCCGGGAGAGGCGCTTTGTCCGCGCCAACCCGGATTATCGCCTCGGCCACCCGTGCGTCTACGTCGGCATGACCGGACTGCTTCCCGACGAGCGCTTTGACAAGCATAAGGCAGGCGTCAAGGCCAACCGCTTCGTGCAGCGCTATGGCCTCCGGCTCATGCCCGAGCTCTACGAGGTGTACAACCCGATGCCCTATCGCGCCGCGCAGGAGATGGAGGTCGAGCTCGGGATAGCGTTACGGGAAGGAGGCTACGCGGTCTGGCAAGGCTAACCTCCTTCCGTCGGCTCGCGGCGTAGTTCGGCTCCTACATCGGTTCGCCCCTGCGGACGATGCCGTCGGCGGTCCGCGGCACGCAAACTAGCGAAGGTGCCGAAGGTGCCGAAGGTGCCGAAGGTGCCG
>JBDTWB010000128.1:0-11721 GCA_040006895.1 Casimicrobiaceae bacterium
GGCCAGGAGGGCCAGAAGACAAGAAGGTCAGGAGGGCCTTAGCAGCGTCGTACGAGCGCCTGGAGGCCTTCAGAATAGCGAGTAGGCCATCGGATCGGAGAAGGGCCGATCCGCAATCGTGGCGTCAGCGCAGGCCAGGGCGCCTACACGCACACCGAGCAGCCGGATACGGCGCTCCAGCGTCACCCGGCGCAGGCATTCGCCGGCGGTGCGGCGTATGAGCGCAGGATCGGCGGTAGCTGTGCCGATGGTCTGGTCCCTCGTGACGGTGCGAAAGTTGTCGAAACGCAGCTTCAGCCCGATCGTCCGGCCGACGTAGCCCTTGCGGGCCAGGTCGTCGGCCACACCCGCGCACAGCTCGGTGAAGATCGCCGACAGCTCGGCACGGTCGTCGCGCGGCGAAAGATCGCGCTCGAAGGTGCGCTCGCGACTGATGGACTTGGGCTCGGAATGGGTCACGACGGCGCGATCGTCGCGGCCGTGAGCGGCCTCGTGCAGCCACGCACCGTAGTTGGGTCCGAATTCCCGGATCAGGAAGGCCGGGGCGGCAGACGCCAGTGCGCCGATCGTCGCGATGCCGAGTGCCTGGAGCCGTGCGCTCGATTTCGGACCGATGCCGTTGATCCGTCTGACCGGAAGGGGCCAGATGCGCGACGGGATATCGGCCGGCCGGAGAATCGTCAGGCCGTCCGGCTTGTCGAGCTCGGAGGCGATTTTGGCCAGCAACTTGTTGGGCGCCACCGCGATGGAGCAGGTGAGGCCGGTCGTGGAGCGCACCGCCACCTTGAGGCTCGCGGCGACCTTCCGCGCGGTGTGCCAGGGATCAGTTCCCGTCGCGGGCTCCTCGCAGCAGAGCGTGACGACGCGCGGCGTCACGCTCGTGAGATCGATATAGATCTCGTCGATGCCGCGATCCTCGATGGTCGGCGCGATGGCCGCGACCGCGGCCTTGAACTGTCGGGAGTAGTGCCGGTACGCGTCGAAATCCACGGGCAGCAGGATGGCCTCGGGGGCGAGCGCCGCCGCGCGCATCATCGGCTGCGCGGAATGCAAGCCCAGGGCGCGCGCCTCGTAAGTGGCCGTGGTGACCACGCCGCGGCCGGTATAGCCGCGCAGGGTCTGAAAACGATGCCGCGTCACGCCCGTCGCCGGATCCGTAATCGCTTCCGGCTCGTGGCGCCGGCCACCGCCGATGACCACCGGCCGCCCGCGCAGCTCGGGGTAGCGCAGGAGCTCCACGGACGCATAGAAGGCGTCCATGTCGAGGTGGGCGATGAGGCGCATCGGGGGTCGCGCGGAATAGATCACCGCCATGGTAGCCGGTCCGCCACCGGTAAGCTTGCCGCTACGGTTGCGCTGCGTTCCAGCGCGATTATGCTTGCCTGACCGCCTGCGGATGCCCGCGTGGCCGCGGCGATCGCACCCTCGGCAACGCCCTTGACCGGCGCGGGAAAAAAACGAGGCAAGGCATGAGCCACAAGCACGAAAACCTGGTCCGCGCGATCTTTCACGACCCGACCAGCGCCAACATCCACTGGCGTGAAGTGGAGTCCCTGCTCAACCATCTGGGCGCCGACATCGAGCAGCTCTCCGGCGCGCGCAACCGGGTGCATCTCAATCATCACGAGGGCATCCTGCACCGGCCGCACCATGGCAACACCCTGGGCCGGCAGGACATCCAGCACCTGCGCGAGTATCCCGCCCAGCCCGGGTGACGCCCTCGACGCTTGAGAAATGAAATGGGGTCAGAGTGAATTAACAACCCCAGCCTCAATGTGGGCTGAACGATCTTGGTTGATTCCCTCAACTCGTGACCCAATTTAACGGCCCCCGTCTCGAATGAGGCTGAGCCGTCTGTTAATTTACGCTGACCCCATTCACATTCACCAGCGCCAACCCTGCGCCATCAGCGGCCCTGCCACGGCATCACCGGCACCGTCGAGATGGCGTTCATCGGCGAGCCCTCGACCACCTTGCGGCTGATCGCCAGGTAGACCAGCGTCCGACGCTTGGCGTCGAACATGCGTATGACCTTGGTCTCCTTGAACAGGATGGAGGTGCTCTCGCTGAACACGCTTTCCTCCTCGGGCAGCTTGTCCGGGAGGGTGATGGGACCGACCTGCCGGCAGGCGATGGAAAAGCGCGACGGGTCCTCGGCCAGCCCGAGCGGACCCTTGATCCCGCCGGTGCGCGCCTGGCTCACGTGACATGACACCCCCGGAACGCGGGGATCGTCGAAGGCCGACACGCATACCTTGTCGTTGGCACCGAGCAGCCGGAACGTCGTGGATGCGCAACCGATATCCTCGGCGTGCGCATTGCCGAGTGCCGTCAGCGCCAGTCCGGCGATCCAGGCGATCTTGTTCATGAGTCCTCCATGGCCATGCGGGATGAGACCACCGCCGCCGTAAGCAGTTGCCTCGGCGGTGGCGGCGGGATGGGTGCGGGCCGCCTTCGCGCGGGTCGGCGGGAACGGGTCCGGTGGATCGCTGCGCTGCCCGGCGGTCGTTCATGGCCGGCCTGCCGGCGCCGGGCGAGTCCCGGTGGCGCTATAATCACGCCTCCGCCGCCTGCGCTTCCCGCCGGCGGCTTTTGTTTTCCAGGCTGGCCCCGGCTGCCGGCCAGTGTGCCTCATGAACGCGCCTGCGTACCCTCCCGACCTGCTGCGCGACGTCGCCAAACGGCGCACGTTCGCGATCATCTCCCACCCCGACGCGGGCAAAACGACGCTCACCGAGAAGCTGCTGCTCTTCGGTGGCGCGATCCTGCTCGCCGGCACGGTCAAGGCCCGCAAGAGTGCGCGCCACGCCACGTCGGACTGGATGGAGGTCGAGAAACAACGCGGCATCTCGGTGACGAGCTCGGTGATGCAGTTCGAGTACGCCGGTCACACCATCAACCTGCTCGACACCCCTGGCCACCAGGACTTCTCGGAG
Source organism: Casimicrobiaceae bacterium (assembly GCA_040006895.1). Lineage (GTDB taxonomy): Bacteria > Pseudomonadota > Gammaproteobacteria > Burkholderiales > Casimicrobiaceae > CAIWHR01. Next base: position 2,937 of record JBDTWB010000128.1, read on the forward strand.
GACACCTACCGGGTACTCACCGCCGTCGATGCCGCCGTGATGGTGATCGACGCGGCCAAGGGCGTGGAAGCCCAGACGATCAAGCTGCTCGAGGTCTGCCGGTTGCGCGACACGCCCATCATCACCTTCGTGAACAAGATGGACCGCGAGGTGCGCGAGCCGATCGCCCTGCTGGAGGAAATCGAGTCGGTGCTGCATATCGACTGCGCCCCGGTGACCTGGCCCATCGGCATGGGCAAGGCTTTCCGCGGCGTGTTCGACCTGATCGAGGACCGGCTGATCCGCTTCACCCCCGGCGAGGAACGCCGCAGCGAGCAGCAGGAGCACATCGATGCCCTCGCCAATCCGCGCCTCGATGCGCTCTTTCCCGACGAGATGCCGGCGGTGCGCCGCGACATCGACCTCATCCAGACCGCCAGCCACCCGTTCGACCTCGAGCTGTTCCTGGCCGGCAAGCAGACCCCGGTCTTCTTCGGCTCGGGGATCAACAACTTCGGGGTGCAGGAGGTGCTGCAGGCGCTCGTCGACTGGGCGCCGCCGCCGCAGTCGCGCGATGGCAGCGCGCGGGTCGTGCATCCCGCCGAGGCGCCGTTCTCCGGCTTCGTGTTCAAGATCCAGGCCAACATGGATCCCAAGCACCGGGACCGCATCGCCTTCTTCCGGGTGTGCTCCGGCCGCTACACGCCCGGGATGAAGGTGCGGCACCTGCGCACTGCCCGCGAGATGAAGCTTGCCAACGCCCTGACGTTCATGGCCAACGAGCGGGTGTCCAGCGAGGACGCCGTGGCCGGCGACATCCTCGGCATCCACAATCACGGCCAGTTGCAGATCGGCGACACCCTGACCGACGGCGAGATGCTCGCCTACAAGGGCATCCCGTATTTCGCGCCGGAGCTCTTCCGGGTGGCGCGGCCGCGCGATCCATTCAAGTCGAAGCAGTTGCAGAAAGGATTGCAGGAGCTCGGCGAGGAAGGCGCCATCCAGGTCTTCGAGACCGTGCAGGGCAATACGCTGCTGCTGGGTGCCGTGGGCCAGCTCCAGTTCGAGGTCGTCGCCGATCGCCTCGCTCGCGAGTACAAGGTCGACGCGATCTACGATTCCGCGCTCGTCTCCACCGCGCGCTGGCTCACGTTCCCCGACGAGGCGACGCGCCGCAACTTCGAGCGCGAGCAGGCCGCGTCGATCGGCACCGACGTCGACGGCAACCCGGTCTTTCTGGCCACCAACAAGTACAACCTGCAGGTGACCATCGATCGCTGGTCGAAGGTCGGCTTCCACGCGACCCGCGAGCACGGCGAGCGCCTGGCGCAAGGCTAGAGCGGGGCTTCCGCCTGCCAACGCCGCGCCGAAATCCGCGGACCGCAAAAATCCCCGGGGAGATCACCAACGGCCACCGGGCCGTGCACCCGCGCGCAACGCCCGTCTGCTCCGCCGTTCGCGTTCGCACGGCGCAAGGCCGGGCGACACGCGGGCGCGCCTCGTCCCGCCGTTGCCATCTCGGCGACCGGCCCGCGCTAGTTGCCGGCCGATGCCGGCAGGCGCGGCGCGAGCGGCGCCGGGCGGGCCCCCGGCTTGACCATCAGCATCTGCACGTCGCCCAGCGCCCGCTCGGCGAAGCCGCCCTCGCAGTAGCACAGGTAGAACTCCCACATCCGCAGGAAGGTGTCGTCCAGCCCCATCGCCCGCACTTCGTCGCGGCGCGCGAACACGTTCTCGCGCCAGGCCCGAAGGGTCGTGGCGTAGTGCGGGCCGATGTCCTCGAGATGGAAGATGCGCATGTCGGTGGCGGCGGCGACGGCGGCACTCATCGCGCCCACGGACGGGATGCAGCAGCCGGGGAAGATGTACTTCTGGATGAAGTCCACGGAGCGCAGTGCCGCCTCGTAGCGGTGGTCGGCGATGGTGATCGCCTGGAGCAACATCATGCCCTCGGGCTCGAGCAGGCTCGAGCACTTGCCGAAGAACGTCGCGAAGTAACGATGGCCCACAGCCTCGATCATCTCGATCGACACCAGCTTGTCGTACGTGCCGGTGAGATCGCGGTAGTCGGCCAGCAGCACGGTGATCCGGTCGGATAATCCCGCGGCGGCGATGCGCTCGACCGCGAGCTCGTATTGACGGCGGGAGATGGTGGTGGTCGTGACCCGGCAGCCATAGTGTTTCGCCGCGTGCAATGCGAAGCCGCCCCAACCCGTGCCGATCTCCAGCACGTGATCCGCGGGACGAAGGTCGAGCTTTCTGCAGACCTGCTCCAGCTTGGCGACCGAGCCCTCTTCCAGGGTCATGCCTGGCTGGTCGAACACCGCGCTCGAGTACATCATCGTCGGATCGAGCATGAGGGCGAAGAAGGGATTGGACAGGTCGTAGTGCGCGGCGATGTTGCGCTGGCTGCCGCGCCGGGTGTTGCGCGCCGTCCAATGCAGCGCCTTCTGCAACGGCAGCTGCAACCGGGCGATGCCGCTATCGATGCCGTCGAGGGCATCGCGATTGCGCACCAGGATGCGGACCAGCGCCGTGAGGTCGTCCACCGTCCAGTAGCCCAGCATGTACGCCTCGCCCGCGCCCACCGACCCCCCGAAGGCCAGCTCGGTATAGAAGCGCGGATCCCGAACGTGCACGGTGGCCACCCGCGACGCGGCGTGGTGCGAGCCGCCGAAGCGTGTCACCTGGCCGCGGTCGTGCAGCAGCACGGCACCATCGGTCAACTTGGCGAGACGCTCGCGCACCAGACGCTCGGCAAATCGGCCCAGCAAGGGCTCGCGGTGGTCGTCGCGCGACAGCGCAATGGCGCGCGGACGCGCGAGAATGGTGGTCTTCATGGTGATGACTCCGTGGTCAATGCCGCAGGTGCTGGGGACCGGACGGCTGAGGAGTCGCGCCGCCGCGCCCAGGGTGGGTGTGCACCGGCACGCCCTTGGCCCACAGTCGCAGGGCCTGCCAATGGATGCCGGCGACCACCTGCAGGGTCATGAGCGGGTAGCGCGCCAGCACCCGGGCCAGCGCCGGTCCCGATACGGACTGGCGCTCGAGACGCATGGTGGCGTCGAAGACCTTGCCGCCGCGGTCGAGCGCCATGTGCACGGCCAGGGTTTCTCCCGGGGCACTGAAGCCCCAGCGATACGCCACGTCCATGGGCATGAACGGCGAGACGTGCATGGCCTTGGCGGGCCGATATTGCCGATAGTCGCCGGTCGCCGGCTCCGGGGCGTCCAGGACGTAGCAGTGCCGCTCCTTCCAGGGGGTATTAGTGACCTCGGCAACGATGGTTTCCACGTTCGTATCGGCCTCGTCGAAGCAATAGAAGAAGCTCACCGGATTGAAGCAGTGACCGAAGTAGCGCAAGTGGGTCAGCAGGCGGATGGGCCCCATCGGCCGCCGGCCCGATTCTGCCTGCACGAGGTCGCGCACGGTGAGATCGAGTGACACCGCCGGGTCACCGAAATGGTCGGCACGATCGAATCGCGCCGCGGCGCGCCGCCGGCTCGACCACAGCCAGCGGCCGGCGAACACCTGGTCGAGCTCGGCGAGGTCCAGGTACATCAGGAACAGGCCATAGCGGAATTCGTGCGCCCGCGGCACGAACCGGCGGTGCCTAAGCCACCCGCGATAGATCGCGCTTTGCACCGCACGTCTCCTCGAAATGGTCCAATGCCGCGAGGGCACTCGCCACGCCGTCCTCATGGAAGCCGTAGCGCCAGTAGGCGCCGCAGTAGAAGGTGCGCCGCACGCCGTTCACCTCGCCTTGGCGTGCCTGGGCGGCCACGCCCGCCGGGGTGTACACCGGGTGGTGATAGGTGATGCGCTTCAGTATCCGCGCCGGGTCGATGGCCTCGGTCCGGTTCAGTGTCACGCAGAAGGTCTGCCGCGAGCGCAGACGCTGCAGGATGTTCATGTTGTAGGTGAGCGCCACCCGTTCGGCCGGAGCTGGCAGGACGTGGTAATTCCAGGCCGCCCAGGCGCGCCGACATCGTGGCAGCAGAGCGACGTCGGTATGCAGCACCGCCTCGTTCTCCTGATAGGGAATTGCGCCAAGAACCTGCCCTTCGAGGGGCGTCGGATCGGCGAGGAGGCGCAGGGCCTGGTCGGCGTGACACGCGAGGAACACGTGGTCGTAGCGCTCGCCGGGTGCGCCGCAGGGCTGCACGAGGACGTGATCGGCGCGCCGGCGGATGCTCTCGATCGGCGTGCGCACGCGGATGCGATGCCGGAACGGCGCCACCAACTGGTCGACATAGCGCGCCGAACCCCCGCGGACGGTCCGCCACTGCGGTCGGCGATCGACCGACAGCATGCCGTGGTTGTGGAAGAAGCGCACGAAATAGCGCGCCGGGAACCCCAGCATGCGCGCCGGGTCGGTGGACCAGATCGCCGCCCCCATCGGCACCAGATAGTCGCGCACGAACTGCGGCGAGTACCGATGGGCCTCCAGGTAATCGCCCAGCGTGACCGGATCGTTGCCCGCGAGCAGCTCGGGAGCCTCGCGGTTGAACCGCAGGATGTCGCGGACCATGCGGTGGAAAGACGGCCGGAAGAGGTTCATCCGCTGCGCGAACAGCGTGTCGATCGAGGTGCCGTTGTACTCCAGGCCGCTCGCCTCGTTACGGACCGAGAAGCTCATCTCGCTCGGCTGCGAGGCTACCCCGAGCTCTTCCAGCAAGGCGATGAAACGGGGATAGGTCCAGTCGTTGAACACGATGAACCCGGTGTCGATGGCGTGCCGCTCGCCCTCGAGCTCGATGTCGTGGGTGTGGGTGTGACCGCCGATGTGCTCGCCGGCTTCGAACACGGTGATGTCGTGCCGGGTGTGCAGCCGGTGCGCGACCACGTTGCCCGCGATCCCGGCACCGACGATGGCGATCTTCATGCCACCCTCCGCGCGGCCAGCATGGCTGGCGGCACGGCCTTGAGATCCCAGACGATGCCGCACGCCGCGAGGCCCTTCAGGGCGTAGTACGTGCAGTCGATTTCCCACCAGTAGAAGCCCTGCCGGGCCGCCCCGGGGAAGTGGTGATGATTGTTGTGCCAGCCCTCGCCGAGGGTGAGCACGGCGAGCGCCGCATTGTTGCGGGAGTCGTCCCGGGTGGCGTAGCGGCGCCTGCCGGTGCGGTGGGCCAGGGAATTGATGCAGAAGGTCGCGTGCCAGAGGGCCACGGTCGACACGCAGAAGCCCCAGATGAAGAGCTGCGGCCCGCTGGTGCCAAGGCCGGGCGCGACGTGGTTCAGCCAGCCGCCGAGGCCATAGAGGATGACTGCGAGCGCCAGCGGCGGCAGCACGTCGAACCGGTCGAGGAAGCGCAGCTCCGGGTAGCACGCCAGGTCGCGAACCTGGTCGGTGCGCGTGGCAAAGTTGTCCGCGGCGAGAAACCAGCCCGTGTGGCTCCACACGAACCCATGCTGGCGGGGCGAATGCGGGTCCGCCACGGCGTCGGCATGGGCGTGGTGATGGCGGTGGTGCGACACCCACCACAACGGGCCCCGCTGCGCAGCCATGGTCGCCAGGGCCGCGAACACGAGCTGGGTCGCCCGCGACGTGCGAAACGCGCGGTGCGAGAGACCGCGGTGGTAGAAGCCGGTGATCGCGAACATGCGCAGCACGTAGAGGACGATCGCGGCGCCGACGGCGGTTGCGCTGCTGCCGACCGCGAACACGGCCAGGCAGGCGAGATGGATCGCCACGTACGGAACGACCCGCCACCAGTCGATCGCGTGCGGAGCGGCTTCGCGCAGGGCGCCTGCGGCCGCCTCGTTGTCGACCCAGCGCGCGAGGCGTCCCCACGCCGACAGGACGTTGGGTGCGCTCATGGCTGGCGATACCGCAGACGGCGTCCGCCGTCGACGACGGTGTCGAGGGCGAGCCACTCGTCGTCCCTCGAATACCAGACGTCGATCGGCTTGCCTGCGGCGGTGATGCGAAAGCCACGCGCCGGCACCGCGATGCCATGCACCCGCACCGATGCCGCCGGCAATGCCTGCAAGCGCACGTCCTCGTAGACGCCGGTCTGGGCGTTGAGCAACCGGCGCTGGGTCAGGATGCGCGGATTCCAATACGCGAAGCTCATCACGCAGCCATCCAGCGCGGCGGTCGTGCCGCCCCGGCGGACCTCGAGAGCACCGGCCGCGTCCGCCGTCGCATCGACGGCTGACGCCGCGCCGTTGTCATCGGTGTGCGCGCGCAGCGCGGTGAGACAGTCGCCCTGCCAGTTTTCGGTGGCGTCGTGGATGTAGCGGTAGACAGGAATGCCGAGCAGCGTCACCCGAAAACGCGCCGCGCTCACCAGCTCCCGGCGCTCGCCGTCGTCGCGGAGCGTGAACCGGTGGGTGCCGATGGGCTTGCCATCGAGCTCGACCGCAAAGTTCCAGGTCGTCGGGGATGCCCACGCCGGCGACAGCGCGAACACGCTGCCGAGCACGAGCACGCAGCCGAGTTCGAGCGAAGCAACGACTGCCCGACGCGCACGGCACCGGCTCGCGGCTCGCCAGGCCGCAGCCGTCCGTGGTGCAGGCGCGTCGCACCCGTCACGGCGCCGGGGACGGCGTGTCGACAAGGGCACCACGGGGCGGGGACGCGCAAGCCTCATGTGCGAGGCTCGAAGAGATAATGCGAAACGCCCCACTCCTCCCCGCCGGCATAGCCGAACAGTTCCGCGCAGGACATGAAGAACACCCGCCAGCGCATCCACCATTGCGCCGCCGCCTCCGCACCATAGGTCGCCTCCAGGATCGGCCAGAGCGCCGCACGCGCATCGTCCATGTTGGCGAGCCACGCATTGGCGGTGCGCTCGTATTCACGGCCGCTCCAGCGCCAGCGATCGCAAAGGCGCAGGTGGTCCTGGAAATGCAGGGCGAGGTCGTCGCTGGGCATCATGCCGCCGGAGAAGAAGTGGCGGCTCATCCAGTCCGAAGGGTCGCGCTCCACGAATGCGTACGGGGTCCGGCGATGGGTGAACACGTGCATGAAAAAGCGGCCATCGGGCCGCAGCCACTCGCCGACCCGGCGAAACATTTCGGGCCAGTTGCGCATGTGCTCGAACATCTCCACGGAGACGACGCGGTCGTGCCGGTGCGCGGCGGTGAACGTGTTCATGTCGGCGGTGATCACCTGCACGTTGCCGAGGCTGCGGCGCCGCGCCTCCGCGGTGATGAACGCCCGCTGGGAACCCGAGTTGGAAACGGCGGTGATCCGCGCGCGCGGATAGCGAGCCGCCATCCACAGAGTCAGCGACCCCCACCCGCAGCCAAGCTCGAGGATGTCCTGGCCGTCGGCGATCCCCGCCCGACGACAGGTGGCATCGAGTGCAGCGGCTTCCGCAGCATCCAGGTCGTCCACGCCAGCCGGCCAGTAGCAGGCGCTGTACTTGCGATGTGCACCGAGCACGTGGCCGAAGAACTCCGCCGGCACTTCGTAGTGCTGCGCATTGGCCTTCTCGGGGACCAGGGCGACCGGCGCTCCTCGGAGCTCGCGGACGAACGCCGCCGCGACCTCCGCGCTACGCGCCGCGTCACCGGCGTGGATGTCGACCAGGCGCTGCCTGACCATGCGCCGGATGCCGGCCCGCACGAACGGATCGGGCACCAGGCCCTGTTCAATGCCGCTGATCGCAAGGTTCGTCATGCTCATGCTGCTCTCCACAAGGGATGCCGAATCGGCGCCGGGATTCGCGACGCGAGGCGCGCTGCACCTCTTGGTACGAACCGTACGTGCTTATGGATGCAGCGGCGCGCCGGGGCGCGCTTTGTCCAACCCCAGGCCCTCGATGACCCGAGATTGTCCCGGTCAGGGCGCCTGCCGGGCGTGATCGGCGCGCCGCGATGGAGCCGCTCCGGTACGCGCGTTCACGAAGGTCGCCACGTCTTCGAGCACCGGTGCCAGGAAGCCCAGCGGCGTCGCCAGGGCTCCGACCAGCAGCCGATGCCCGAGACCGGGATAGGTGATCACCGTGGCATTCGCACCGTGCGTGCGCAACGCCGCCGCGAGCCGGCTGCTGTTACCCGGATCGACCACGCCATCATTCGCGCCGGTGACGAGCAACGAAGGCGGCGCGGCGGCGGTCGCGAACTGGATCGGCTGGGTGGAGAGGGGTGTGTCCGGGTAGCCGAACACGCCCCGCGTGATCGAGCTCTGCAGCGGCAGGAAATCATACGGGCCGGCGAGCCCGACCAGCGCCCTGATTGTTCCCGGTGCGACGCCGGCCCCAGCCAGCCATTGCCGATCGAAGGCCAGCATCGCGGCGTTGTACGCTCCCGCGGAATGCCCCATCAGCACCACGCGGCGTGGGTCGCCGCCCCACTCTCCGATATGGTCGATCGTCCAGCGCACCGCCCGGGCGCCGTCCTGAAGGAACGCCGGGAAGCGCACCTCGGGGTATAGGCGGTAGTCCGGAATCACGACTACGAAGCCGCGGCCGGCGAGCGCCTCCCCGATGAACCGATAGTCGCGCCGGTCCCCGCTGTTCCAGTTGCCGCCGTAAAAGAACACGATCACCGGCGCCGGGGAGGCCCCACCGTCGTGGGGCGCATAGACGTCGAGGACCTGGCGGGGATGGTCGCCGTAAGGGCGCGACCCGACACGGTGCGATCCGTCGGCGGTGGCGATGCCATTGAGCACCCCGAGCGGCGAGCAGGCGGCCACCAGCGAGGTTGCGCCCGCGCTTAGCGCCTGCAGGACCCGCCTGCGCATGCTGGGCGAGACGGTCATGGTGATTTTCCAAGCCAAACCGGTGAATACGCATCGGCCGCACGGGTGGATGCAGTCCGTCTTGCAGTCCGTCTTGCAGTCCGTCTTGCA
>JBDTWB010000129.1:0-11660 GCA_040006895.1 Casimicrobiaceae bacterium
GAGACCCCGAGACCCCGAGACCCCGAGACCCCGAGACCCCGAGACCCCGAGACCCTCGCGTCGATCGGTTCACCGCCAAGGGCGGGGTCGATCCTTCGTCACCCGCCGCGCAACGCGAAGTCCGTAAGGCTCAGGAAGACCAGGATCGCCAGCATGAACGTGCCCATCACGGCGGGCGCGGCCTTGCGCCGCTTCATGAACACCAGCGTGACCACGGGCACCCGGCACGTCGGGTATCCTCACGGCGCGCGCACATCTGCAGGGTCGTTTGAGTGTACGGCGAGCGCACCACTTCGGCGTAGCGGGCATGTGGACGTGCACGACCCGGTTCGTCGCCGGAAGCGGGACAGGACAGGGGGAATCGATTGGCGACTAGAAGCAGTAGAACGGCGTCTGCGAAACAGACGTCGGCACGGAGTTCCAGGGACGTGGCCGCCGCCGGCAAAGGCACGCCGCGCAGCGAAGCCGAGCGCGAAATCGCCGAGGAGGAGGCCGTCACCGAGCGCTCCGGCTTGGCGAGCCCCGTCATCTACGAGGTCGTCCGTCGCCGAGGCGACGAGGAGATGGAGCGGCCGGGCATCTCCTTGTGGTGGTCGGGGGTGGCCGCCGGTCTTTCCATCAGCTTTTCCCTGCTCGGGCAGACCCTCCTGCGCATCAACATGCCTGACACCGGCTGGGCGCATCTGGTGAGCAGCCTCGGCTATTCGATCGGCTTCGTCATGGTAGTGATGGGGCGCCAGCAGCTCTTCACCGAGAACACCCTCACGGCGGTGCTGCCGGTCATGGCGAAGACCAGCTGGGCCAACCTCTGGCGGATGCTGCGCATGTGGGGGATCGTCTTCGGCGCCAACATGGTGGGAACGTTCATCGCTGCGATGTTCTGCACGTTCTCTCCGGTGCTGTCGCCCGAGATGCTCGCGGGCATGCACGACATCGGCGCTCACCTCATGGGCAACACCTGGACACAGATGTTTTTCAAGGCCATCGCCGCCGGTTTCCTCGTCGCCACCATGGTGTGGCTCCTGCCCAACGCGGAGTCCGCGGAATTCTGGGTCGTCGTGCTGTTGACCAGCCTCATCGCCGCGGGCGGCTTCGCCCACATCGTCGCGGGCAGCGTGGAGGCCTTCCTGCTGGTGCTCGACGGCCAGATCGGAATCGGCACGATGCTGCTCGACTTCACCCTGCCCGTGCTCCTCGGCAACGTTTTCGGGGGCACCGTGCTGTTCGCGCTGATCTCCTACGGCCAGGTGATGAAGGAGATCTGAGTCGACAGCGTGGACAGGACCATGCGAGCGACGTGAACGATCCCATCGACCCGACCGGTCAGCCACGCCGTTGCATGGCTATTCGTGCTCGCGGCAGTGACGTGCTGTCACTTTCGACCGCGACCACCTCGCCCTGATCATTATCGGCATGGGGCGTGGTGCTGGGAGACATCCTCGGGCCCCTCGGCCTGATGGTGGCGCGACCGCGGGAACTGGTCTGCTACGTGCCCGCCAACATCATCGGGTACGCAAGGAGCAGGAGGAGCCGGAGGCTCCGAACGCGTGACGGAATGCGCCCCGCAAGCTTCCTGCCGGCTGGCGCGAACGCGAGCGGCCCGCGTCAGACGGTGGCTTCGACTGCGGGCAGGCCGTCGAATGCCGCGCGCACGTGGGTCTTGGGTGGCACCGGATAGCCGCCGATGCACGAGCCGGTGGTGACCACCATGCCGGCGCGGAGCCCACCGGTGCGCCGGGCCGTGTGGTTGGCAAGCCACGTCAGCAGCCGGAACACGTCGCCCGCCGTATTGCCCCCGGTGCGGGTGAGCTCGAGCTTGCCGTTGCAGAAGACCTGCAGGCGCAACGTCATCTGGTCGACCCGCACATCCGCCGTGCGGCCCTCGCCGACCACCAGCATGCCGTTGCTGGCGAAGTCGGCAAGCACGGCCGGTGCGGCGACGCTGCGAAAGTCCTGGTAGCGCGAACCCAGCACCTCGATGGTGGCGTGCACCGACGCGATCGCGGCCACGACATCGCGCTCGACGTAGGGGGTCGCGCGCAGTGGGAGGTCGCGGGCGAAGGTGAAGCCGAGCTCGGCTTCGACGAGCTGCAGGGGAAAGCGGTCCGGGGCGAAGACCTGCGGCGTGGGCACGACGAGCGAGGCGGGCAGCGGTGCGCAGTTGGGCTCGGAATCGGGCGTGTGCGCGCCCACTTTCCAGCCGCCGATCAGCCCCAGCTCGGTGATCTGGGCGTCCTGGATGGCATAGCTGTCGGCGTCGGTGGCCGGTTGCGCGTCCGCGGGCAGGCCGGCAATCGGCACGCCGGTGCGGCGCGCCTCGAGGAGTAGGGCAGCCGCGGCAGTGGCGTTCATGGAGGGCTCCGGGGAGGTTGACGAAATCATGCTCCACCCTGTGCAGCGGTGGCAGGGGTTGCAGTGTACGCAGGGGCTGCCGTAGCGGACGATGTCGCGGCGGCGAGGGCGTCGGCGAGCACCCGCGCCACGTGGCGCGCGGCGCGCGCGGTGCCGTCGGCGATCTGGTGCCGGCAGCTCGTGCCGTCGGCGACGATGAGGGTGTCGGCGCCGGCGGCGCGCACTGCCGGCAGCAAGGCGGCCTCGGCCATGCGTAGCGATACGTCGAAATGCTGCGCGTCGAAACCGAAGCTGCCGGCCATCCCGCAGCAGCTCGTTTCCACCACCTCGACCGCGAGCTCCGGCACGAGGCCCAGCACCGCGCGGGTCGCGGGCATGGCGTCGAACGCCTTCTGGTGGCAATGCCCGTGCAATAGTGCGCGTTTTTGCGGCAAGGGTGCGAGCGGGAGTCGAAGTCGGTCCGCGGCATGCTCCGCTGCGAGGAATTCCTCGAACAGGAACGCGCGCGTCGCGAGTCGCCGTGCGTCGTCGCCGAGACGCAGCGACAGGAACTCGTCGCGCAGGGAAAGGAGGCACGCCGGTTCCAGGCCGACGATCGCCGGGCTCGCCGTGCGCTCCTGGCCGTTGGCTGCCGTGAGGGTCGGCAGCAGAGCCCGCAGCATGCGCTGCGCCTCGACGCGCGCCTCGTCGACGAGCCCGGCGGCGAGGAAGGTCCGTCCGCAGCACAGCGGCCGGTTGCCGTCGCCCGCTGCGGGGCGTGCGACCTGCACCCTATAGCCTGCAGCCTGCAGCACGGCGAGCGCCGCATGGGCGTTCTCGGGCTCGTGGTAGTTCGTGAAGGTGTCGACGAATAGCACGACGTCGGGTGCGTTGGCATTCGCAGGCGCGGCCGCGGCGGCTGCGCTCGCGAGGAACGTGTCGCGGCGAAATTGCGGCAGGCTTCGCCGGGCGGAGATTCCGAGCCAGCGTTCGCCGAGCCGCGCCGCACCGGGGAGCCAGGTGCGGGCATTGGCGAGACCGGGCAGCCGCGCGGCCCATGGCGCCCAGCGCGGCAGGAAGGCGACGAGCCGGTCCCGCACCGTCATCCCGTGCTTCGCCTGCCAGTGATGCAGGAATTCGATCTTCATCTTGGCCATGTCGACGCCGGTCGGGCATTCGCGCCGGCAACCCTTGCAGCTCACGCACAGATCGAGTGCCTGTTTCACGGCCGGGGAGGCGAACCCGTCGCCGAGCTGGCCCGACAACGCCAGCCGCAGGGTGTTGGCGCGGCCGCGCGTCACGTGCTGCTCGTCGCGCGTGGCGCGATAGCTCGGGCACATCGTGCCGGTATCGAACTTGCGACAATGGCCGTTGTTGTTGCACATTTCGACGGCCTTGCCGAAGCCCTCGGCCGGATCGCCGCCGGTTCCGGCGGCACTCACGGTATCGGCCACCGGATCGGCATTCACGTTCCAGCCCTGCCAGTCGAGCGCCGTTGCGAGCGGCAAGGTCCGGTAGCCGGGCTTGTAGCGGAACAGCGCGGTGTCGTCCATGCGGGTGGCACGCACGATCTTGCCGGGGTTCATGAGACCGGCGGGATCGAACAGGTCCTTGATCGCCTCGAAGGCGTGCGTCAGGCGCGGTCCGAACTGCCATGCCACCCATTCGCTACGTACCAGGCCGTCGCCGTGCTCGCCCGAGAATGCACCCTTGTAGGCGCGCACCAGTGCCCCGGCCTCCTCGGCGATGGCGCGCATCCTGGCGGCGCCGTCGCGGCGCATGTCGAGGATCGGCCGCACGTGCAGCGTACCCACCGACGCGTGCGCGTACCACGTGCCGCGCGTGCCGTGGCGCGCGAACACCTGGGTGAGGCGATCGACGTATTCGGCGAGGTGCTCGAGCGGCACGGCGCAGTCCTCGATGAAGGACACCGGCTTGCCGTCACCCTTCATGCTCATCATGATGTTGAGCCCGGCCTTGCGCACTTCCCATAGCGCTTTCTGCGGCGCGGGGTCGGTCATCGAGACCACGCCGCCCGGCAGGCCGAGGTCGCCCATCAACGCGACGAGATCGGCCAGGTGTGCCACCGCGGTGGCGTGATCGTCGCGGGTGAACTCGACGAGCAGGATGGCCTCCGGCGCGCCGATCAGCGCCTTCTCGATCACCGGTCGGAAGGCTGGATTGCCGCGGGCGAGCTCGATCATCGTGCGGTCGACAAGCTCGACGGCAGACGGCCCCAGCTTGACGATGTGCTGGGCGCATTCCATGGCGCGGAAGAGGGTGGGAAAATTGACCACCCCCAAGGTGCGATGCGCCGGGAGCGGTGCCAGCTTCAGGGTGAGGGCACGACTCCATGCCAGGGTGCCCTCACTGCCGACCAGCAGGTGCGCGTAGTTGACACTGCCGTCGGTGGTGTAGGGGCGCTCGCTTTGCGGATGGAATACGTCGATGTTGTAGCCGCCGACGCGGCGCATGACATGCGGCACCTTGCGGGCGATCTCGTCCCGTTCCCGCGACGCGATGCCGCGGACCTCGTCGAGCAACGCGCGCACCCGTGCCGGCGCGCCGTCCATGCTCGCCTCACGACCGAACCGGGCTTCGGTGCCATCGGCCAGGATCGCATCGATCGCCTCGACGTTGTGAACCATGTTGCCGTAGGCGATCGAGCGCGATCCGCACGAATTGTTGCCGGCCATGCCGCCGATCGTGCATTGCGCCGACGTGCTGACGTCCACCGGGAACCACACGCCCTTGGGTCGCAGCCAGGCGTTGAGCTGGTCGAGCACGATGCCGGGCTCGACGGTCACCGTCAGCGCGTCGAGATCGCAGTCGACCACGCGGTTGAGATGCTTGCTGTGATCGATGACCAGCGCCTGGCCGACCGTCTGCCCGCACTGCGAGCTGCCTGCCCCGCGGGGCAGCACCGGCACGCCGAGGTCGCGGCAGGTGGCGAGGGCGGCGCGCACGTCGTCCGTCGTTCGCGGCACCAGCACGCCGAGCGGCTCGACCTGGTAAATCGAGGCATCGGTCGAATAGCGTCCGCGCGACGCCGGGTCGAACAGCACTTCGCCCTCGACCGCGGCGGCGAGGCGACGCGCGAGATCGGTCTGGCCCGGCGCAGGATGGAATACCAGGGGCTTGGCGAGCGGCGCGTTCATCGCCCGCGAAGCGGCGTCATGCCAGGGTCCGGACGGGCAAGGGACTGGGCATCGGTGACCGCGCCCGTGTAGCCGGGCGTGCCAGCGGCGCCGCTCGCCGCCGCGAGGCCTTCGAGCACGGCGTGTCCCTTATCCTCGATGTGGGTGCGCAGCAGGCTCGCCAGTCCCGCACCGTCGCGAGCTTCGAGCGCCTCCACCATGCGGGTGTGATCCCGAGCCGCGCGGTTCCACTTGTCGCGGTCGAGATTCGACCGAAAGCGCAGGTGCTGGATGCGACGATTGAGCCGGCCGTAGACATCGGCGAGCACTTTGTTGCGGGCAGCCCGGACGATGCGCTCGTGGATGGCCTGGTTGATGCGATAGTAGTTGGGCAGGTCGCGGCGGGCATGGCAGGCGAGCATCTCGAAGGTAAGGGCGCTGATCTCCGCCACCTCCTCGTCGGTCACGTGGGCACAGGCAAGCTCGCCGGACAGCGCTTCCAGGCTGCCCATCACCGCGAAGCTCTCGCGGATGTCGGTCTCCGACAGCGACACGACCACCGCGCCGCGGTTGGGGGTCTGGGCGACCAGGCCATCGGCGGCGAGCAGGCGGAACGCTTCGCGCAGCGGCGTGCGCGAGACCCCGAGCCGGAGTCCCAGGGCACGTTCGTTCAGACGCGCGCCGGGCGTGAGCTCGCCCCGGGTGATGAGATCCAGCAGCCGCCCGGCGATGCGCGCCGGCAGGGTCCCGTCCCGCGCCATGCCTTCGGAGAGGAGCAGTTCGCTGGGCGCCCGCTCGTCCGCAGCCTGTTGGGTGGTATCGCGAAGAGTGGAGTCGAGGTTCACAGCGGGGATGGTCGGCCGACGCGAGGGTTTTGAGCGAGGCGCTCGACGCGCGAGAGATTTACTTGGGCGCCGGATTTTGTTGGTATACCGGTAATGGCCATTCGTCCCAACCACCGACAGGGCTTGTTCTGGCAATTGTACGCGCGGCCATAGGGCATGGCTAGGGGTTGCGCTGACGGTCAAGAAGCCGGTACGATAGACTTTGTATACCAAAAAACGGCTGCCCGGCCTCTTGCCGGAGCGGTTACATCCGCCGAGCCCCGCCCGCCCATGAACCCTCTCAACCGCCGCCCTTCCGGACGCCATTTCCTCCAGATTCCCGGCCCGACCAACGTGCCGGACCGGGTGCTGCGTGCCATCGATCAGCCCACGATCGATCATCGAGGGCCGGAATTCGCCGTGCTGGGCAAGGCAGTGCTGGCCGGGATGAAAAAAATCTTTCGCACCGATGCCGACGTGGTGATCTATCCCGCGTCGGGCACCGGCGCCTGGGAGGCGGCGCTGGTGAACACCCTGTCGCCGGGGGACCGCGTACTGATGGCCGAAACGGGTCAGTTCGCCGTGCTGTGGCGCAAGCTCGCCGCCCGGTTGGGCCTGGAGGTTGAATTCCTGGAGGGGGATTGGCGGCACGGCGCGAACCCGGCGGAGATCGAGGCGCGCCTGGCGGCCGACAAGGGGCAGGCGATCAAGGCGGTTTGCGTCGTGCACAACGAGACGTCGACCGGCGTGGCCAGCCGCATTGCGGCCGTGCGCCAGGCGATCGATCGCACCGGCCATCCGGCGCTGTATCTCGTCGACACCATCTCGTCGCTGGGCTCGCTCGACTACCGTCACGACGCGTGGGGCGTGGACGTCACCGTCGCCGGTTCCCAGAAAGGCTTGATGCTGCCACCGGGATTGTCCTTCAACGCCATCAGCGCCAAGGCGCTGGCTGCGTCCAAGGCTGCGAAGATGCCGCGGTCGTATTGGGACTGGGGCGAGATGCTCGCCGCCGGCGCGACGGGTTACTTCCCCTATACTCCTGCCACCAATCTGCTCTATGGCCTGCACGAGGCCATCGAGATGCTGCTGGAAGAGGGGCTGGACAACGTCTTCGCCCGACATGCGCGCTTCGGCGAGGCGACCCGGCGCGCCGTCAAGGCCTGGGGACTCGAGATCCTCGCCGCGGATCCTGCCGAGTACAGCAACGTGCTGACCGGCGTGATTGTGCCCGAGGGGCATGATGCCGACCGCTTGCGCAAGCTCATCCTCGAGCGCTACGACATGTCGCTGGGCCAGGGACTGGGCAAGGTGTCGGGCAAGATCTTCCGCATCGGCCATCTCGGCTGGTTCAACGACCTGATGCTGTGCGGGACGCTTTCCGGGGTCGAGAT
This sequence comes from Casimicrobiaceae bacterium, assembly GCA_040006895.1. Lineage (GTDB taxonomy): Bacteria > Pseudomonadota > Gammaproteobacteria > Burkholderiales > Casimicrobiaceae > CAIWHR01. The sequence continues at coordinate 7,687 of JBDTWB010000129.1, forward strand.
GGGTCTTGCGGCTGCCGGCGTACCGCATCGCAAGGGCGGCGTGCAGGCGGCGCTCGACTACCTCGCCGCGCCACCCATGCCGGCAACGGCGCACGCCTGAAGCCCCTTTCGCGGCGTCAGAGTCCGAGGACGCCGTCGCACCACCAGAACGGACACATTCTTAGGAGGAATGACATGCAGATCACGCATCGCGCCACCGGCACCCGCCGCGGTTTCATGCGCACCGCGCTCGTCGCGGCGGCGCTCCTCGTCGCCGCACCCGCGTACGCCCAGGTCGAGGTCAAGCTCGGCCACGTCGGCGAGCCCGGATCGCTCTTCCAGAAGTCGTCCGACGAGTTTGCGAAACGCGCCAACGCCAAGCTCGGTAACAAGGCCAAGGTCGTGGTGTACGGCTCGAGCCAGCTCGGCGGCGACAACGAGATGCTGCAGAAGGTGAAGCTCGGCACGATGGACATGGCCCTGCCCTCGACGGTCATGAGCTCGCAGGTCGACCTCTTCGGCATCTTCGAGATGCCGTACCTGGTCAAGGATCGGCAGCACATGGGCAAGATCGAGAAGGACGTGTTCTGGCCGACGCTCGCGCCGGCGGCCGAGAAGAAGGGCCTCAAGGTGCTCGCGGTCTGGGAGAACGGCTACCGCAACATCACCAACAACAGGCAGCCCATCAAGGTACCGGGTGACCTGCAGGGCATCAAGCTGCGGGTGCCCGAGGGCAAGTGGCGCCTGAAGATGTTCCAGGCCTACGGTGCGAATCCCAGCCCCATGAAGTTCTCCGAGCTCTTCACCGCCCTGCAGACCGGCGTGATGGACGGGCAGGAGAATCCGCTCACCCAGATCTACTCGGCCAAGCTTCAGGAAGTGCAGAAGTACCTGTCGCTGTCGGGGCACGTGTACACGCCTGCCTATCTCGTCGTCGGCGTCACCAAGTGGCAGTCGCTGCCTGCGGACGTGCGCAAGATCCTCGAGGACACGGCGAAGGAGACCCAGGCGTTCGTCTACCAGACCGCGAAGCAGGACGAGGACGACCTGCTCGCCAAGCTGAAGCAGGCCGGGATGCAGGTGAACGAGGTCGACAAGCCGGCTTTCGTGGCGGCGAGCAAGCCCATCTACGAGGAGTTCGGCAAGGAAGTGGCCGGTGGCAAGGAAGCGATCGACCGTGCCATCGCCCTCGGCAAGTAACGTCGTGGAGGCCCGCGGCGAGTCCGCCGTGGCCGCGATGATGGAACGCTTTCGCGCCGTCTACGGGCTTGCGCTCGAGTGGATCGTCGGTGCGCTGGTGGTCATCCTCGCCGTGGAGGTCACAATCGGCGTCGTGTTCCGCTTTTCGGGATCGGCGCTGGCGTGGTACGACGAGCTAGCCTCGGTGCTGCTTGCCTGGCTGACCTTCTATGGCTCTGCACTCGCGTCGGTGAAGCGTGCCCACATCGGCTGCCCGGAGCTCGTGCAGCAGCTGCCGTGGCCGGCGCGCCGGGCGGTGAACATCCTGGCGCAGCTCCTGGTGATCGCCTTCTTCGTCATCCTGGGGTACGTCGGGTTCACGATCTGGCCGATCCTCGCTACCGAATCGATGATCAGCCTGCCGTCCGTCTCGATGGCCGTGGTTCAGTCGGTGATCCCGATCTCGGCGATCCTGATCGTGGTCGCCGAGCTGACGCATCTCGTCGATCTCTTCGTGGCCGCTCCACCGGCGACCTCGTCCGCCAGCGCCTCGCTGGCCGACGGCCTGCACTGAAGGATCCGCGATGGGCGTGATGCTGGGACTCTTCGGTGCGGTGCTCGCACTGATTCTGGTGAACGTGCCGATCGCGGTGGCGCTCGGGATCGTGGCGCTCGTCGCCATGGTGTGGACCCACGGCATGGCGATCCTGCCGAACCTGGCGCTCGTCACCTACAACGGGGCGACCAGCTTCCCGCTGCTCGCCATTCCGCTGTTCATCCTGGCGGGCGCGATCATGAACGCGTCCGGCATCTCCCGCCGGCTCATCGCGTTCGCGTCGTCGCTGTTCGGCTGGATCCGCGGCGGGCTCGCGCACGTGTCGATCGGCGCCTCCCTGTTCTTTGCCGAAATATCGGGCTCGGCGGTCGCCGACGTCGCCGCGCTGGGCTCGATCCTCATTCCCGGAATGAAGAGCAAGGGCTACCCGCCGGCACTCGCCGCGGCGGTCTGCTCGTCGGCGGCGACCCTCGCTGTCATCATCCCGCCGTCCATCCCGATGATCCTCTACGCGGTGATGGCGGAAACCTCGGTGGTTCAGCTGTTCGTGGCGGGGATCGTGCCCGGCATCCTCGGCGGCGTCGGCCTGATGGCGGTCGCGTCGGCATTTGCCCGGCGCTACAACCTGCCTCGCGAGGCGGCGTTCTCGTGGGCGGTGGTGCGCTCGTCGGCGCGTGACGCCTTCTGGGCGTTCCTGCTGCCGATCATCATCCTCGGTGGCATTTTCGGCGGCGTGGTCACCGCGACCGAGGGCGCCGCGCTGGCGGTGATCGCCGCCATCTTCGTCGGCCTCGTGATCTACCGCGAGCTCGATGTCGGCCACTTGCGCAAGGCGGTGCTCGAGGGCGGCATCCAGACGGCGGTGGTGATGCTGCTGGTGGCGACCAGCGCGCTGCTCGGGACCTACCTCACCGAGGTGCAGGCACCGCAACAGCTCGCCCAGGCCGTGGCCGAGTTCACCCAGAACAAGTGGGTGGTGCTGGCACTGCTCAACGGCCTGTTCCTGCTGCTCGGCATGTTTCTGCATTCAGCGGCGGCGATCATCCTGGTGGTGCCGGTGGTCATGCCTTTGGTGAAGGCAGTCGGCATCGACCCGGTGCATTTCGGATTGATCGTGACCATCAACCTCGGCATCGGCCAGCAGACCCCGCCGGTCGCGAGTGTGCTGATGGTGGCAAGCTCCATCGCCAAGGAATCCATCTGGGCCGTGTCGCGCGTGAACGTGTGGTTCGTCGCCATCCTCGTGGCGGTGCTGCTGCTCGTCACCTACGTGCCGGTGGTCGGCCTCGGCCTCGTCGAGTTCTTCTACAGGTAGGCTTCATGTCTTCCGATGTCATGACTTCCGATCTCATTCACGTCACGCGCGATGGCGTCGTCGCGACCGTCGTTCTCAACCGTCCCGCGAAGCTCAACGCCCTCACCCGCAGCATGTGGGGCGAGCTCGGCAGCGCCATCGTCACGCTCTCCGCCGACGACGAACTGCGTTGCATCATCCTGCGCGGAGCTGGGGAAAAGGCGTTCTCGCCGGGCAACGACATCAGCGAGTTTGCTACCCAGCGCTCTAACAAGGCGCAGGCGATCGACTACGGCCGCACCATGCATGCCACTGCGCAGGCGCTCACGAATTGCCGGCACCCGCTGGTCGCTGAGATCCATGGCATCTGCGTGGGCGGCGGCCTCGAGATCGCGGCGCTGTGCGACATCCGGATCTGCGGCGAAGGTAGCCGGTTCGGGGCGCCAATCAAGAACCTGGGCCTGGTGATGGCCTATCCGGAGATGGCCCCGCTGGTGCGCCTGTGCGGCGCCGACGTGGCACTGGAGATCCTCCTCGAAGGACGGATCTTCGATGCGGCGGAAGCCAAGGCCAAGCGCCTGGTGACGCGGGTGGTGCCGGACGCGGAGGTCACCGCCGAGGCGCGCGCCACCGCCCTCCGCATCGCCGAAGGCGCGCCACTGGTGGCGCGGTGGCACAAGCAGTTCGCCCGTCGCCTCGCCGCCGGCGATCCCATCACGGCGGCCGAGTACGACCAGTGCTTCGACTGCTTCGACACCGAGGACTTTCGCATCGGCTACGCCGCCTTCCTCGCGAAGCGGAAGCCGGAGTTCGTCGGCCGATGAGCGCGTCGAAACCCAAACCCGCCCATGGGGCGGCGAGCCTTGGGGGCCCACCGCGAGGCGAAGGGCCGCCCCGAGGCGAGCGTCCTGCCCCCTCGGGGGGAGGCGAAGCGGCACGCGGTGGTGCCGCAAGCTCCGGGGGCCC
>JBDTWB010000130.1:0-11632 GCA_040006895.1 Casimicrobiaceae bacterium
TGCGCGCGCTGGCGATGCCCACGGCACCGTAGCCGGCAGCCTGGATCGCCAGCGCCGGGGAGCGGGAATCGTCGGTCTTGATTTCTTGCAGGCAGACGATGTCGGGCTGCGTTTCGTCCAGTCAATCGAGGAGTTGCGGCAACCGCCCGTTGACGTTGTAGGTCGCGACCTTGAGGGTCATGCGCACGGGGGGCGCACGTCAGTTGCCGTCGTCGAGGTCGCGCGCGCCGAGTTCGATGTCGACCATCATCTCGTTGGCGAGCGCCTCCAGGGCGCCCTGCAACGCGTCGCTCGTGACGCCCACGGGTACGGCCAGCAGCGCCTTCACCTTGAACAGGCGCTCGCCCGACATGGCGGCGCTCGCCACGTGGGTATGGAGTTCATCGATGCTCACGTCGAGCCGAGCGAGGCTTCCGGAAAGATCGCGCACGATGCCGGGGCGGTCGTGGCCCACGGCCTCGAGACGCACGCTGCGTCGCCTGCCAGGAGCGCGAGGCACGGCGCTGACGGCAATGACGATCCGCAGGCCCGTGGCTTCGAGAGCCTGCAGCGCATCGGCGAGGGCTTGCGCCTTGTCGTCCGCGACCTCGAAATGGACCATGCCGGCGAACTGCCCGGCAAGGCTCGCCATCCGACTCCCGGCCCAGTTGGCACCGAAGCGCTGGGCGACGTCGGAAACCGCGTTGACGATGCCGGGGCGATCGCCGCCGATGGCCGTGATCACGAGGGATGTCGTCATGGAAGTCCTTCAGGAGAGGCCGTCGTGGCGGTGATCATAGGCCCCGTGGGGACATGCGACGCCCGACATGCATCGGCCCTCAGGCCTGGCGCGCGGCCTCGCTCACGGCATCACCCCATGGCGACATGATCTCGGTGCAGCCCATGTTCATGCCGCCCTCGCGCAGCACGCCTGCGGGACAGGCGAAAGCGTAAGGGAACACGGTGCGCGGTGCCGTCACCGTCGGGAAGGCAGCCTCCAGCGCGGCGATCACGTCCGCGGGCAGCGTACGGTCGGCGATGAGCACGTCCCCTCCGCTCAGGTCGATGCGGGGCTGGTGGAAGGCGTCTTCCAGCGACAGGCCATGGTCGATCATGAACGCGGCGATCTGCAGGACCGTGCCGATGATCTTGCGCCCCCCCGACGCGCCAAGCGCGAACCGCCGGCCATCGTCGAGGGTCGCCACGACCGGGCAATAGTTCGCAAGACCCCGCTTGCCCGGCCCCAGGGAATTGGGCTTGCCAGGCTCCGGGTCGAAGTACATGACCCCGTTGTTCAGCAAGATGCCGAGTTGGGGCGATACCACGCGCGAGCCGAAGATCGAGAGCAGGGTCTGGGTGACCGCGCAAAGGTTGCCATGGCGATCGACGATGCTGAAATGGGTGGTGCAGGTTGGCGCTCGGGTGTCGCGGGCTGCCGCAGTATCGGCACCCATCGTCTCGAACCGGCTGCGAAACGCAGCGTCCAGTGCGCGGGCGTAGGCGACGTAGCTCGCGGCGGGTGGCGCACCGCACCGTGGCTCGAGGGTCGCGGCGAGGTTGTCGAGGCAGCGGGCGAGGGTCGGGCCGCCGGTGAGACCCGGCGCCACGTACACCGTCGCGTCGCGGTAGCGCACGGGGCGTGCGTCCACGATCTCCGCCCGATACTCGGCGAGGTCGGCTGGCGACAGGCACCCTCCCTTGGCGCGCACGTCGCCCGCCAGGGCCTGCGCGATGTCGCCGCGATAGAAATCGTCCGCGCCTGCGAGCGCGAGTCGCCGCAAGGTCGCCGCATGCGCCCGCTGGTCGAGTCGGCGGTCGGTCAGGGCTGTCCAGTTGCCGAGGATCGGCCAACGGCCTTCGTCGAGAAACATCGCCGCGGCGTCGGGATCATTCGCCAGGACGCGGACGTTGGAGGCCATCATCAGTCCGGCGTACCAGTCGACCTGCAGGCCACGCTCGGCCAGTGCGATCGCGTCGCCGAAGAGATCGCGCCACGGCAACCGGCCAAATCTCGCGTGCGCGAGGCCCATGCCGGCGACCACACCAGGCACGGCCACGGCGGTCGCGCCCTGGACGTTGCGATCGCCCTCCACCGCCGCCCAGGGAAAGAGGTCCGATGCCTTGCCGGTGCCGCTCAACGGATAGTTCGCGGGGTCGAGCGCGCGTGGCGAGCGCATGCCGTAATCGATGGTATACGCGCGCTGCTCCGCCTCGCGCCACAGGGTCATCGCCCCGCCGGCCGCGGGCCCGCTCATCCACGGCTCGACGACCCCGATCGCGAATGACGTCGCCACAGCGGCGTCGATCGCGTCGCCACCCGCTTCGAGCACCGCGACCCCGGCTTCGGCAGCCCGGCGATGCTGCGCAGCCACGACACCGCCCGCACCCCGGACCACGGCTTTGCGTACCACCTGCGAGCGCGAGAAATTGTCATCCATGGCGGCCTGCGGACGATGGTACCAAAGCGCCCGCCCGCCTGCGCGGATTGCGCTTGCCGACGGCTGCCTGCGCCAGTCGGCAAGGCCCACCCGGGTGGTGCGAACGACCACGCGCCACCGGCGGCTGTCGGGTGAGGAGGCCCCGCGATGGCATCGGCCCCCGTCCGGCTCGCCAAGCCGGAGGCGTGGGCGCAGGCTTACGCGGCGTGGGGCGGCGCATCGGCGATCGCGACCGCACCGGACCACGGGCCGGCGAACTGCGCCCACAACGCGGCCTGGGATTTCAAGCCGAAGTCATACCAGCCAAGCTGATCGCTCACGAGCTCCCCGGCCAGCACCTCGGCGTCGGGACGCGGCAGCAGCAACGCGCCGTCACTTTCGCCGGCGGCACCGCGGACCTGCATGCCCGCCCGGCGGGCAAGGTGCATCATGACGGCATTCTCGGTCAGGCAGTGCACCACCAGCCGTTCGGCACCGCGGCTGCGAGCGTGGGCCGTCGCGCGGCCGAGGAGCGCACTGCCGATGCCACGCCGGCGTGCGTCAGGCGTGACCGACAGGCCGAGCTCCGCGCCGCTCTGGTCGAAGGCGACGTGGGCCATCCCGAGCAGGCGGAGCTTGGCATCGCGTACGCCGAAGACGGCGTCACGACCAAACGCTATGCGCTCGACGTAGCTCGCGATGCCGAGGTCGGACAGCATCGCGCCGAAGCGCAGATGCCGGTCCGTCGAGCCAAGCGCCAGGAGGTGCTGCGTGATCGCCGCGCGGTCCCTGGACCCCAGGCGCTGGATGGGGAGGTGCGCCGCGCCCACCTGCGACTGCGGCGCGTCGATGACCGGGTTCATCCGACGGCTCCCGACACGCCGACGCGGGCCGCCGTGCCCTGCATCGCACCTCGATGAAGATCCTGCAGGCGCTGCGCGCCACCTTTAACAGGCACGGCAAGCGCGCCGGGCCGCGGCTCCACGCGCCGCGCAACCCCACGACCGGCCTGCACCACTCCCCGGTGCCATGCCAATCCGCCAAGCGCGCACGCACCCGCCGCGATGCCGAGGCCCACCGCCGTCACGTCATCGGCGGCGAGCATCGCCGCGACCCGGCCGGCACCGATACTCGTGCCGATAAAACCCGCATGCAGCCAAAGTCCGGTCACGATGCGGAACCACCACGCGGCCGTCGCGTTCGCCGCGCTGTCTTGCCTGTCGATGCTCATCATCCTGCTGCTCCAGAACACGAATGCCCGCGTGCTGCACGCATGCGCGCCTTCCTTGTCCTCCCTGCACCACTCTAGGCCCGGTCCGTACCCTATGCCAATCGCATTTTTGGATGGGGAACATCCGTCATCGCGATGACCGCAGGTGGGCCGACGCCGGGACGCAAGCACGCCACCGGGCGTCCAACCGGGAGGGCGCGAAGGCGGATGGCGCGCGCACGACGGCGCTTTCATCATCCCCCTGGATCGCGACGATCTGTCCCATCGATGCCTCTTGCCTCGGGCGCACAGCGTCACCCCGCGTCAGACCAGGCCGCGGTCGACGAGCTCGCCCTTCAGGTAGGCGTAGTAAATCGGTGCGGCAATCACCCCGGGTATTCCGAATACGGACTCGAGCGCCAGCATCGCGATCAGGATCTCCCACGGCCGCGCATGGATGCGGGTGCCGACGATCTTGGCGTTAAGGAAATACTCGAACTTGTGCACGAGCACCAGAAAACTCAGGGACGCGAGCGCGGCCCCCGGGGAGTGCGCCAGGCTCACCACGACCACCGCGGCATTCGAGACCAGATTGCCGACGACCGGAACGAGACCGGTGATCAGGGTCACGGCCACCAGTGTCTTGCGAAACGGCAGGCCGACACCGAAGAGCGGCAGGACGGCGTAGAGGTAGATCGCCGTGAAGGCCGCATTGATCGCCGCGATCCGCAGTTGTGCGAACACCACCTTCCCGAACGCATCCGAAAAGCGCTCGGCACGCTCGATCAGCGCCAGCGCGAGGGGGCCATGGGCATGCGCGGGAAGCGCCTGATGGAGCGCTACCATCGCCCCGATCACGAGGCCCACCAGGATGTGCACGAGCGTGCGACCAACCTCGGCGCCCATGGTGCGAACTCCCTGCAGGTGATCGCGCAGCGCCACCACCACGCTGTCCTTGACGCCGTCGGGACCCTCCGGTCCGCTGGGGACGTGCGCCGCCAGCCAGCCTGGCAGGGTGTCGCGCGCGGTTTCGAGGATCTCCGCCATCCTCGCGAGAAGGGCCGGCAGGTGGCCACCATGGCCGTTGAGGAACAGCACCGCGGCGGCGACGACGCCGGCGATGAGACTGGCGATCACGACCGCAATGAGGGCCACGGCCGCGACCTTGGCGCGCTGCGTATCGACCCTGCTGCTGGCAGCCGGAGCGAGCCAATGCACGAGCACGTAGACCAGCAATGCCGAGAGCAGTGCGGGCACGAGGTGCATGGCGAGGACGAACACCAGCGCGAGGCCGGCGAGCAGCCACGCGGCAAGGGTGACGCGGCTAGCGGCGGGAGGATGGGCTTTCAAGGTGAGCGTGCGGCTGCGGTCGAAGCGAGCGATGCGAAACGATTCGCCCGGACTTGATGTCGATGATCAACGCCTCGAGGTGCGCAGCCGTTGCGCGATTCTGGCAGCCACGGCGGTCGCTGACGCATCCGAATCCCAAGCGCCACGAGTGTACAGGGTGAGCGCCGGTCGCCGCGCTACGCGAACGGGGTGTCGACCGCGCTCGCGGCCGTCTGCCACCGCGCGGCCTCCGTCACGTGATCGCAACCGCTACGAGCTGCACGAGAGCATGGAGCAACCGGCGCGGTGCCGCGCCCAGTCCGGCCGCCGCCCGGCAAATGCTTCCCGCCCTGGCTGGTCGTCGTAAGGATGACGCAAGACGTCGAGGAGTTCCGCGATGGCGCTGTAGTCGCCCTGCTCGGCGCGGTCGATGGCCTGCTGGGCGAGATAGTTGCGCAGCACGTAGCGCGGATTGGCGGCATGCATCGCTGCGCGCCGCACCGCGGGCGGGGCCTCGTCGGCACGTACGCGCGCCGCGTAACGGTCGAGCCACGCCAGGAAGGCGGCTTCGGACGCTTTCGCCTTCTCCGCATCGTAGAAGGCTTCGGCCACGGGCGCGAGCGCGGGGGCAGCGGGGTCGACGTCGGCGAGACCGCGATAGAAGAGGGTCATGTCGACCTCGGCGTCGGTGAGTAGCGTCTCCAAGTCCTGTACGAGTCCGAGATCCTCGTCGCGACACACCGCGAGACCGAGCTTCGCGGCGACGGTACGGCGTTGTGCCGCGCGAAAAGTTTCGACATAGCGGGCCAGGCCCGCCTGCAACGGCGCAGGATCCGCGAACGCCGGCACCAGTGCGCGCGCGAGCTGCCCGAGGTTCCAGTACGCGATCTCGGGTTGCCGGCCGAAGCAATAGCGGCGGCCATGGGCATCGGTGGTGTTGGGTGTCCAGTCGGGATCGAAGTCGTCGATCCAGCCATACGGGCCGTAGTCGATGGTGAGTCCCAGGATCGACATGTTGTCGGTGTTCATCACGCCGTGGACGAAGCCGACCCGTAGCCACTCCGTCATCAGGCGCGCAGTGCGTTCGCACACCGAGGCGAACCAGCGTGTCCGTGCCGCGTCGTCGACGGTTACGCTACCGCCGTCCGCGAGCCCGACGAAATCGCGCCGGATCGTGAAGTCGACGAGCTGGCGCAGGAGCGCGGTATCGCCGCGCGCCGCGGGGAGCTCGAAATTGCCGAAGCGGATGAACGAAGGTGCAACCCGACACACGACGGCGCCGGGCTCGGGACGGGCACGCCCGTCGTAGAACATGTCCCGGACCACCTCCTCCCCGGTTGCTACCAGGGAGAGCGCCCGCGTGGTGGGCACGCCGAGATGGTGCATCGCCTCGCTGCACAGGAATTCACGCACCGAGGAGCGCAGCACGGCGCGGCCGTCCGCGGTGCGCGAGTACGGCGTGAGACCCGCGCCCTTGAGCTGCAGTTCCCAGCGCTCGCCGGCCGCGTTGACGACTTCGCCGAGAGTGATGGCGCGCCCGTCGCCGAGCTGACCCGCCCAGTGGCCGAACTGATGCCCGCCATAGGCTGCCGCGTACGGTTCCATGCCTGGCAGCAACGCGTTGCCGGCCAGGACGTCGACGAAGGCCGGCGCCGCGACCTCGTCCGCCGACATGCCGAGCATCGCGGCGACCTCGGGCGACCACGCCACCAGCCGTGGCGCACGCACGGGGGTGGGCAGCACGCGCGAATACAACGCGCCGTGCACCTGTCGGCGGCGGGTGTCCTGCTGCGGGTCGCCCGGAAGGTCACGGACGAAGCTGTTGTCGAAGGCGAGTGCGGGCATGTTGGCAAGGATGGAAGCAACCCGGAGGCGTTTCAAGCAAGCGTCCACGGCGCGGGGCATCGCCTCGGGGCGCCCTCGGACGTTCGAACAACCGAAATCGCTGGACGCCGGCGAAACCCGGAGCAGACAAGAGACCCCAGGAGCGCGCCATCGTTCCGCGGACCGGCCGCTCCGGAGCCGCAGCGCGGGCCTGCCGTGAACCGCAGCTAGAATAGCCTACCGGAACCCCCAGGCCGCAGCGCGACCCGCTGTTACCAACACACCATGACCCGATACAGCTGTGCCGACGTCCTCGCCGGCAAGGCCCCTGCAGATAAACCCGTCACCCTGGAGGGCTGGGTGCGCACGCGCCGTGACTCCAAGGCCGGGATCTCCTTTGTCAACGTCACCGACGGCTCGGCGTTCCATCCGGTGCAAGTCGTCGTGCCCAATACGCTACCGAACTATGCAGAGGAAGTGCTGCGACTCACCGCGGGTTGCGCGGTCGAGGCCGTTGGCACGATCGTGCCGTCGCCCGCGCGCGGCCAACCCTTCGAGATGCAGGCGAGCGCCGTCCGCGTGGTGGGATGGGTCGACGACCCCGACTCCTATCCGATCCAGCCCAAGCCCCACTCCCTGGAATTCCTTCGCGAGGTCGCCCATCTGCGGCCGCGCACCAATGTCATCGGCGCCGTCACCCGGGTCCGGCACAGCATTGCCCAGGCCATTCACCGTTTCTTTCACGAGCACGGTTTTCTCTGGGTGAACACCCCGATCATCACCGCGTCGGACGCCGAAGGTGCGGGTGAGCTCTTCCGGGTGTCGACCCTGGATCTCGCCAACCTGCCACGCAATGCGGCTGGCGGCATCGATTTCACCCAGGACTTCTTCGGCCGCGAGACCTTCCTCACCGTATCCGGCCAGCTCAACGTCGAGGCGTATTGCCTTGCTCTTTCGAAGGTGTACACGTTCGGTCCGACCTTCCGGGCGGAGAATTCCAACACCAGCCGCCACCTCGCCGAGTTCTGGATGATCGAACCGGAAATCGCCTTCGCGGACCTGGCTGCCGATGCCACCCTCGCCGAAGCGCTGCTGAAGCACGTATTCGCCACGGTGCTGCACGAGCGCCCCGACGACATGGCGTTCTTCGAGGAACGCATCGAGAAGGGAATCATCGCGAAGCTGCAGGGCATCGTCGACTCCGAGTTCGTGCGCATGGACTACGGCGAGGCCGTCGCGGTCCTGCAGAAGGCGAAGCAGAAGTTCGAGTTCGCGGTCACGTGGGGCATGGACCTGCAATCGGAGCACGAGCGCTACATCGCCGAGCATCACGTCGGCAAGCCGGTGATCCTGATGAACTACCCGAAGGAGATCAAGGCGTTCTACATGCGGTTGAACGACGACGACCGGACGGTCGCGGCCATGGACGTGCTGGCACCGGGCATCGGCGAGATCATCGGCGGCAGCCAGCGCGAGGAGCGGCTCGACGTGCTGGAGGCGCGCATGACCGAGGCCGGCCTCGACAAGGAGCACTACGCCTGGTATCGCGACCTGCGCCGCTACGGCACCGTACCGCACGCCGGCTTCGGACTCGGCTTCGAGCGGACCGTAGCCTACGTCACCGGCCTCAACAACGTGCGCGACGTGATCCCGTTCCCGCGCACGCCGGGGAGCGCACGCTACTGAGCTCCACGGACCATGTCGACGTGACCCCTGCTCGCGCACGGAGGAGGCGCTGGGCCAGGGCGGGTACGACGCCATGCGCGGTCATGGCGGGGTCACCGCGCGGGGTGATCAGGGGCGGCACGCTGCGGATCGGCGATGCCGTGGCCTGCACGCAGCGGGAGGTCGGTGCGTCCGATCCATACGCGAGGCGCAACTCGGTCTAGCGTGCGCCCTGGTCCACCAGCCCACGCTGCATCACGAAGGCGATGATGGCGTCGAGACCCTGGCCCGTCTTCAGGTTGGAGAACACGAACGGCCGGTCGCCGCGCATCCGCTTCGCATCGCGATCCATCACCTCGAGCGAGGCGCCCACGAAAGGAGCGAGATCGATCTTGTTGATGACGAGAAGATCGGAGCGGGTGATGCCGGGGCCGCCCTTGCGCGGGATCTTGTCCCCGGCGGCGACATCGATGACGTAGATCGTGAGATCGGAAAGCTCCGGCGAGAAAGTCGCCGCCAGGTTGTCCCCGCCGCTTTCGATGAACACGATCTCCAGGTTGCCGAAGCGCCGCACCAGGCGATCGACGGCTTCCAGATTGATCGACGCGTCCTCGCGGATCGCGGTGTGCGGGCAGCCGCCGGTCTCGACGCCGATGATGCGGTCGGGGGTGAGCGCCTCATTGCGCACCAGGAATTGCGCATCCTCCTCGGTGTAGATGTCGTTGGTGACCACCGCGATGTGATAGCTCTGCCGCAGCGCCCGGCATAGCGCCATGGTGAGCGAAGTCTTGCCGGAGCCGACGGGGCCGCCGATGCCGACGCGCAGGGGATCCGAAACGACCGTGGGCAAGGTGGGATTCATGAGCGGAACAGCCGCGAGTATTGGGATTCGTGCCGGGCACTCGCGATCGCGAGCCCCGGGGCAAAGGTCGAGATGGCATCGTCGGCCAGGGTTGTCGCCACGTGCACCACGCTGCTGATCTCGAGTCCCAGCACGGCGAGCATCTGCTGGCCCGCGACCTGGCCGAGCGGCACGAGCTTCATGGCGGCCAGCACCTGATTCTCCAGCCACGACCACACGTAAGCAGTGAGCGCCGGTTCGGGTGCGAGACCGAAGCCGCGCGCGGCCAGCGCGAATGCGGCCGGCAAGCCGATCGGCTGCAGCCCTGGCAAGGCACGGCGCGCGTCGGCATCGAGCACGCCAAGGTCCTGCATCAGCTTTGCGAGCGAGTGGCCCATCTGCTCGCTCTCGGCGCGCAGCTCGGCGGTCTCGCGCGAGGCCCGATGCCAGGCATTCCAGGTGGTGAAGCGATACCAGTCCACCCCCGCTGCGCACAACAGCCGCCAGGCCAAGGGGGCTTCGCCGCGCGAGATCGCGAGCCCTAGCATCTCCCCGATCCACCGCTGCGCCGAGCCGGCATCGGTGACGAGCCCCCGCTCGACCGCCCACTCCAAGGCCTGCGAGTAGCTGTACCCGCCGATGGGCAACGCGGGGCTCGCCAGGTGCAACAGGCGAACCAGGCTCGTGACCGAGCGATGCGCGGGGGTGTCGGTGCCATTGCCGGCGCCGGTACCCGCGCCGCTGCCGTCGCCATCGGGCGCGGCACGTGCGCCTGCGGCGACGCTGCGGGGTTCGGCGTCGCTCCCCACGCGGCGGCGCGGCCCCTTGGTTGCGCCTGCTTTCACCGCCGCAACCCCGTCGGCCGCCGGTCGTCGCGGTTTCATCGCGGGCCTTCGGGAGCGGCGTGGTCGTGAATCACGCCACGATGGCCATGATCGTGCGGTGGTGCCATCGCGTGGTTCGCATAGGCGCCCGACTCGGGGACGAAGTGCGCCGCGACATGGCGCACCTCGAGGCCGAGATGGCGCATCAGGTCGGCCAGGACGGCGTCGTGGCCAAAGCGAAGGAAACCGCTGCCGATCTCCACCGGCGCGTGGCGATTGCCAAGATGATAGGCCGCGCGGGCGAGCGCATGCGGGTCCGCCGCCCGCACCTCGCATAACGACTCGGCAGCTGCCTCGACCTGCACCACCCGCCCGTCATCCGCCTCGAATCGGTCGCCGCCGAGGAGCGCAGTGCCACGTGGCAGCACGAAGCCGATCTCCTCGCCGGTCGTCGTCGTCGACCGCAGACGGGTTTGCTGTCGCTCGCCGAAGGTCAGGACGACGGTGACGTCGACCGGCCGCGACGAAGTGCACTTGCGTCGAACGATGAGCATGGCCGGAACGCTCAGAACAGGAAATAGCGTTGCGCCATCGGCAGCACGTCCGCCGGCGGGCACTGCAGCAGCACGCCGTCGGCGCGGACCTCGTACGTCTCCGGATCCACGTCGATCCGTGGCAACGCGTCGTTCTCCTTCATGTCGCGCTTGCCGATGGCGCGGGTGTTGGCCACCGCGACCAGCGGCTTGGCAAGACCGAGCGCTGCCACCGCCGGGTTGGCAAGCGCTGCGCGCGACACGAAGGTCACCGAGCGGCTCAGGGCCTTGCCGAACGCGGCGAACATCGGCCGGTAGTGCACGGGCTGGGGCGTGGGTATCGACGCGTTCGGGTCGCCCATGGCGGCGAGTGCGATCATCCCGCCCTTCAGCACCAGCGCCGGCTTCACTCCGAAGAATGCGGGCTTCCACAGCACGAGGTCGGCAAGCTTGCCGGGCTCGACCGAGCCCACCTCGTGAGCGATGCCATGGGCGATCGCCGGATTGATGGTGTACTTGGCGACGTAGCGCCGCGCCCGGCGGTTGTCGTGCTGTACGGGGTCGCCCGCCAGCGCACCGCGCTGGACCTTCATCTTGTGCGCCGTCTGCCACGTACGCACGATCACCTCGCCGACCCGGCCCATCGCCTGCGAGTCCGAAGACAGCATCGAGAATGCGCCGAGATCATGGAGGATGTCCTCGGCGGCGATGGTCTCGCGCCGGATGCGCGACTCGGCGAAGGCGATGTCCTCGGCGATGGCCGGATCGAGGTGGTGGCACACCATCAGCATGTCGAGATGCTCGTCGATGGTGTTGATGGTGTACGGCCGCGTCGGATTGGTCGACGATGGCAGCACGTTGGCCTCACCGCAGGCACGGATGATGTCCGGCGCGTGGCCGCCACCGGCGCCTTCGGTGTGATAGGTATGGATGGTGCGCCCGCCGATCGCCGCAAGCGTGGTCTCGACAAACCCGGACTCGTTCAGGGTGTCGGTATGGATCGCGACCTG
>JBDTWB010000131.1:0-11487 GCA_040006895.1 Casimicrobiaceae bacterium
CCTAGGCGCTTCGGCGGGGCCCGCCATGACCGAAGGCGCCGAAACGGGAGAGGTGACGACGCGACAAGGCGCCCTGATCGAATGGCTCGATCCGCTGCTGGCCCAGCGGGGTGCGACTCTCGACCATTCCCAGGCTACTGCAGTCGGCCGCCTGCAGGCCCTGATCGGCGATCTCGTCGTGTTCCGGGCAGCGCGTGGCCGGCCGCTGGGCCTCCTGCTGCGCGCCCCGAATGTGCCGCGTGGAGTCTACCTGTGGGGCGGCGTTGGCCGGGGCAAGAGCTTCCTCATGGATGGCTTCTACGCCGTCGCACCGATCCGCCGCAAGACCAGGGTCCACTTCCATGCCTTCATGCGTGGCGTGCACGAGGAGCTTCGCACCCTGCACCGCGAGCCGGATCCCCTGGCCACGGTCGCCGCCCGGATTGCCAAGAAGTGGCGGCTCGTGTGCTTCGACGAGTTCCACGTGTCCGACATCGCCGATGCCATGATCCTCGGCCGCCTGCTCACCGCGCTCTTCGCTTCCGGCGTGGTGTTCGTGATGACATCGAACTACATGCCTTCCGGGCTGTATCCCGACGGCCTGCAGCGGCAGAACTTCCTGCCGTCGGTTGCGCTGCTCGAGCAGTGGCTCGACGTGGTCGAGGTAGAGGCCGGGGTTGATTACCGGCTCCGTGCCCTGGAGCAGGTGGCGGTCTATCACCAACCGTTGTCGTCGGCCGCCGAGCGCGCGCTGGCCGAGGCCTTCGAGCGCATGCGCAGCGGTCCCGACGAGGACCCGCGCTTCGAGGTGGAAGGCCGGATGCTGACGGCGCGCCGCCGGGCGGGCAACGCGGTGTGGTTCGACTTCGATGCACTCTGCGACGGACCACGTTCCCAGCGGGACTATCTTGCGCTGGCGGAGCGCTATTCCGTCGTCCTGCTCTCCGGCGTGCCGCAACTCACCCAGGCCAGGGCGGACGCCGCCCGGCGCTTCACGTGGCTCGTCGACATCCTGTACGATCACCGCGTGAAGCTCCTGGTCACCGCGGCCGCGCCGCCCGGCATGCTCTACGCTGCCGGCGTTAACAGCCGCGAGTTCCTGCGCACCGCCAGCCGGCTCACCGAGATGCAGGCGCGCGAGTACATCAGCGCGCCGCATGTCTCGGGCGACGCCCCGCGCATGACCTGATCCGCACCGCCAACTACCCGGAGTCACCGTGCAGACATTCAAGGCGTATCGCACTTTCGAGGAGAACGGCGCAGTCTCGAGCCGATTCGTGACCATGGGCGTGGACGAGCTCGACGCCGGCGAAGTAATCGTACGCACCAAGTACTCGACCATCAACTACAAGGACGCGCTGTCGTACAACGGGGCCGGGCGCATCATGCGCAAGTTCCCGTCCAATGCCGGCATCGACATGGCCGGCACGGTGGACTCGTCCAAGGATCCCCGCTTCAAGCGCGGCGACAAGGTCATCGTCCACGCCTACGACTTTGGCGTGGCACACGATGGCGGCTATGCGGAGCTCGTGCGTGTACCGGCAGACTGGGTGGTGCGCCGTCCGGAAAGCATGACCGCCTTCGATGCCATGACCCTCGGCACGGCCGGGTTTACCGCGGCCCAGGCCATCGTTCTCATGGAGCACAACGGCCTCAAGCCCGCCAACGGTCCGGTCGCTGTCACCGGCGCGACCGGAGGCGTCGGCTCGGTCGCGATCGAGGTGCTCGCCAAGACCGGCTACGAAGTCGTCGCCGTCACCGGCAAGGCGGAGGAGACCGATTATCTCAAGGGCCTTGGCGCCAAGGACGTGCTGATCCGCGGCAAGCTGGATCTGGGCAAGATTCGACCCCTCGAGAAAGCGACGTTCGCCGGTGTGATCGACAACCTCGGGGGCAGCATCCTCGCCTGGCTGCTCGCGAGCTCGCGCATCGGTGGAACAGTGGCAGCGATCGGCCTCGCCGCGGATCACCGTCTCGACACGACCGTGATGCCCTTCATCCTCCGCGGGGTGCATCTCCTCGGCATCGACAGTGCCAATTGCCCCATGTCGACCCGCCAGACGATCTGGAACAAGCTCGCCGTCGAATGGCGCCCCGATCGCGTGCACGACCAGGTGCGCACGATCGAGTTCGACGAGCTGCCCACTCACTTCGAGCCGTATCTCAAGGGCATGGTGCGCGGGCGCACGGTGGTGCGCATCGCCCCCGATTCGCACCCCTGATGACACCGCATCGCCGCACCGGGGCCACGCACGCGGCCGCGGCGTAACGCCGTCGTGCAGACTTCGCCCGGTCGCCGCGATGCTGGAGGCGACCCTGCGGGCTGACGCCGTGACGGGCATGGGCAGGAGGATCGTATGACCACGTACCGCGAGTTCCATCGCCATTCCCTGGAGGAGCGCGAGGCGTTCTGGACAGAGGAAGCCCGGCTGGTGGATTGGCACACGCCGTTTGCTCAGGTGCTCGACTATTCGCGCCCGCCGTTTGCGCGATGGTTCGTCGGCGGTCGGTTGAACCTGTGCCACAACGCCGTGGATCGACATCTCGCCACGCGCGGCGGACAGGTGGCGCTGCTCTACATCAGCACGGAGACGGGCGAGCGCCGCGCCTATACCTACCGCGAGTTGCATGCCGAAGTGAACCGCTTTGCTGCCGTGCTACGGCGAGAAGGCGTCGGGCGTGGGGACCGGGTGCTGATCTACATGCCGATGATCGCCGAAGCGGCGTTCGCGATGCTCGCCTGCGCGCGGCTCGGCGCCGTGCACTCCGTGGTGTTCGGAGGGTTTGCGGCAGCGAGCCTGGCGACGCGCATCGACGACGCCCGTCCCAAGGTGATGATCACATCGGATGCAGGCATGCGCGGCGGCAAGGCCATTCCGTACAAGCACCTTGTCGACGAGGCCATCACTTTAGCCAGTGCCCCGCCGCGCCGGGTGCTCATCGTGCACCGTGGCCTCGACGCCGGCATGCCCGTCGTCGACGGTCGGGACCTCGATTACGCCAGCGCGCGCGCGGCCTGCATGGACGAGATCGTACCGTGTACGTGGCTGGAATCCTCGGAGCCCTCGTACATCCTCTATACCTCCGGCACGACCGGCAAGCCCAAGGGCGTGCAGCGCGACACCGGTGGATACGCGGTCGCGCTCACGTCGTCGATGCGGCGGATCTTCTGCGTCGCGCCGGGCGAGACCATGTTCACCACGAGTGACATCGGCTGGGTGGTCGGGCATTCCTACATCGTGTATGCGCCGTTGCTCAACGGTTCGACCAGCATCATGTACGAAGGCCTGCCGACCCGCCCCGATCCGGGCATCTGGTGGCAGATCGTGGCTGAGAACAAGGTCAAGACCATGTTCAGCTCGCCGACGGCCATACGGGTCCTGAAGAAGCAGGATCCGGCCCACATGAAGGCTCATGACCTGTCGAGCCTTCGATACCTTTTCCTCGCCGGCGAACCCCTGGACGAGCCCACCGCGCGTTGGGCCGCCGATTCCCTCGGCGTGGCCATCATCGACAACTACTGGCAGACCGAGACCGGATGGCCGATCCTGGCGGCGCAGCTGGGTGTCGAGGAGACCCCCCGCAAGTTCGGCAGTCCATCCTTTCCCGTGTATGGCTACGACGTGAAGCTGCTCCACGAGGCGACGGGACAGGAAGTCGGACCCAACGAGAAGGGTGTCCTGACCCTGGTGCCGCCGCTGCCGCCGGGTTGCATGACCACGGTATGGGGCGATGACGAGCGCTTCGTGACGACCTACTTCGAGACATTCCCCGACCGGGAGGTGTATTCGACCTTCGACTGGGCAACGCGGGACGGCGACGGCTATTACTTTGTGCTGGGGCGCACCGACGACGTCATCAACGTAGCCGGCCATCGCCTCGGCACCCGGGAGATCGAGGAGGCGGTGCAGGCCCATGCCGGGGTCGCCGAAGTGGCCGTGGTCGGGGTTGCCGATCCGGTCAAGGGCCAGATTCCGGTTGCTTTCACGGTGGTCAAGGACGCCGGGCGCGTCAGCAGCCCCGAGGACCGGGCGTCCATGCGCCAGGAGATCATGGCAACGGTCGATCGCGAGCTCGGGGCCATCGCCCGGCCCGGGGCCGTGCATTTCGTGAGCCTTCTGCCCAAGACGCGTTCGGGCAAGCTCCTGCGCCGGTCGATCCAGGCCCTCGCCGAGGGGCGGGATCCGGGCGACCTCACGACGATCGAGGACCCTGCAGCCCTGGAGCAGATCCGCGAGGCCCTGCGCGGGGGATGACGGGGCGCCTCGCGCCGCACGACGCGCCCTTTGGCACGGCGGCGCGGCTCGCAATGGCAAACCTGTCCTCGCCTCCGGCATCGCGGCAGGCGATAATGCTCGATTACCTTGCCGCGGCACCCATGTCCCCACCATCCCCAATCCCTGCCCTCGAGGGTGCCGACCCCTTTCGAGCCGTCGCCGCGGCCCACGCGCCCCTCGCGATCACGACGCGGGGGAGCATTCTGGAAAGCGCCCACGTCGGCTCGGTGGCCGTGGTCGACCTCGATGGACGCCTCCTCGGAGGGGCTGGGAATCCATGGCACCGCACCGCCACGCGCAGTGCCTTGAAGCCATTCCAGGCGGTGCCATTCGTCGCGGCAGCAGGCCTCGAACGGTTCGGCTACTCGACCCAGCATGCGGCGTTGCTGTGCGCCAGCCACTCGGGCGAGCCGCGCCATGTCGAGCTGGTCGCCGCGATCCTCCGGCGGGCCGGAAACAGCCCCGAGGACTTGCAATGCGGCACGCAGGCGCCCGGTTTCTACGACGCGCGGGGGGAAGTGCCGCCGCCGCCGCCGTACTCGCCGCTCGCCCATAACTGTTCGGGCAAGCACAGCGGCATGCTCGCCTACTGCGTGCAGTGCGGCGTGGACAAGGCAGACTATCTCGACTATGACCATCCGCTGCAGCGGGCCATACGCGCTGCGGTGGCACACTGTCTCGAAACTCCCGAAAGTGAGTTGCAGGCCGGGGTGGATGGTTGCTCGGCTCCCAACTATGCGGTGCCCCTGGGGCGACTGGCCCTGGGTTACGCCCGGCTGGCAGCCGACGCGGATGATCCGCGGTACGGTCGGACCCTGGAGCGCCTGGGCAGCGCGATGCGCGAGCATCCGGAGCTCGTGTCGGGGGAGGGCCGCAGCGACCTCGCCCTGATGCGCGCGGGCCGGGGGGACTGGGTCACGAAGGTGGGTGCCGAGGGCGTCCAGGGCATCGGCGTGCGCAGTCGTGGCATCGGCATCGCGATCAAAGTTGCAGATGGCAGCAAGCGGGCGCTTTACCCGGCCGTGGTTGCCGTCCTCGATCAGCTCGGGCTGCTCGATTCCGATCAGCGGCAGGCGCTGGCCGCCTGGCGAACCCCGGCGATCCGCAATTACCGGGGGTTCGTGACCGGGGAGGTGCGTCCGGTGGTCGAGGTGCTGGCCCCCGCCTGCCTGCCCGGCGGGACGCCTACCTCGGGACAACCGCCGCCGCCCCCCCTGTCCGCCACAGAACCGCCAGCCGGCGAGCGCTCGTCGCTGCAACCCGACGCGCGCTGAACTTCCTCTATGTCCTACGGTCTTTTCTACCAAGCGTGCGCCGCATGCCCCCGACGAGCTCTAGCGAGACGGCGGGGCTTCGCTATACTTCCGGCCCGCACCTGCCGTTCGGCAGGATAAGAACGAGTGGATCAGGGACAACTCGTCAATGGGTGATCGCGAAGTCGATCAGCAGCTCGTCGAGCGTGCGCAACGGGGTGACAAACGCGCCTACGAATTGCTGGTCCTGAAATATCAGCGCAAGTTGGGACGGCTCTTGTCCCGGCTGGTGCGCGACCCGGCCGAGGTCGAGGACGTCACGCAGGAGGCCTTCATCAAGGCCTATCGCGCGCTGCCCTCGTTTCGTGGGGACAGTGCGTTCTATACCTGGCTGTATCGGATCGCGATCAACACGGCGAAGAACTACTTGGTGGCGATGGGCCGCAGGGCGCCTACCTCTACAGGGTTCGACCACGAGGAGGCGGAGAATTTCGAGGATGCGGAGCAGCTGCGCGACTCCAATACCCCGGAGTCCGAGCTCCTCGGCAAGCAGATCGCGACCACGGTCAACCGGGCCATGGATGCGCTGCCGGATGATTTGCGTACGGCGATCACGCTACGCGAGATCGAGGGCTTGAGTTACGAAGAAATTGCCAACGTGATGAATTGTCCGATTGGCACAGTACGCTCCCGGATCTTCCGGGCGCGCGAAGCGATCGCAACGGAATTGCGGCCGTTGCTGGGGACCGACAAGGATCGAAGATGGTAAGGCGCGAGGAAATATCAGGGCTGGTCGACGGCGAGCTCGACCACGGCTCGTTCGACATGACGTGTGGCGAGCTGAAGCAGGGCGAGGGCATGGCGACGTGGATGGTCTATCACGTGATTGGCGAGACGCTGCGTGAAGGCTCCCCCGGCGTGGCGCCCGGCTTCTCCCACAAGTTCAACCAGCTCCTGGCGGCCGAGCCCATCGTGGTCGCGCCCCGGGCGCGGGTGCACCGCCCGGTCCATGTCGTGTGGGCGGCGGCGGCCACCGTTGCGGCTGTCGCAGTCACCGGCTGGGTGGCGCTTTCGGTGGTCGACCCCGGGGTCGGTTCGATGGCCATTGCCAAGGCCCGCGAGGCGGCGCAGGTCCGCGCCGCCCAGGTGCGCGCCCCGGCTGTACCCCAGGATTACATCCTTGCGCACCAGGAATACTCGCCTACCAGCCAGCTCCAGGGTCTCGGCCCGACGCTGCGCCCGATCTCGGCCACGATGACTCCTGATGCTCGTCCGTGAGATGACGACCCCGGAGGGCGAGCGGCAATGATGGCAGGCGTGTTGCCGTCCCGGCGGTCATGGGGCCGCCGGGCGGTTCCCACTGTGTCGATGGTTCTCGCGGTGGCTGCGTTGACCGCCGCGCCGCCGGCGCCGGCCCAGGACGCCGCCGCGTGGCTCGCCCGTTCGGCGAGCGCGGCGCGGTCGCTCAACTACTCGGGCACCATCGTGTACCAGCATGGCGGCCGGGTCGAGACGTCCCGACTCGTCCACGTCAAGGATGCCGCTGGAGAATCCGAGAAGCTGAACAACCTCGACGGCCCCGCGCGCGAGATCATCCGCGGCGAGGGCGAGGTACGCTGCTATTACCCCGATGCGCAGGTCGTACGCATCGAGCCGCGAACGTTTCGCAACGCATTCCCGTCGCTGTCCCCCCAGCAGCAGCGCACGCTCGTCGAGTTCTACGATTTTCGCAAGGCTGAGACGGCGCGCGTCGCCGGGATGGAAGCGCAGGCGTACGTTTTCGAGCCGCGCGACGGGCTTCGCTACGGCCACAAGTTCTGGGCCGACCCCGCCACGGGGCTTCTGCTCAAGGCGCGGATCCTCAATGAAGCGAGCGAGGTCGTCGAGCAGTTGGCGTTTACGGACCTGGTGATCGCCTCGCGGCTCGACCGCAGCCTGGTGCAGCCGACGTGGCCGCCGGTGCCTCCGGGGTGGAAGGTGCGCGAAAACGGCCCCGGCGACATCGATCTCAAGGATACAGGCTGGACGATTGGCAAGCTGCCACCCGGATTCACCAAGATCGTCGAGGGCTTCCGGACCCTGCGGGGCAAGCGCGCCCCGGTTGCCCACATGGTGTTCTCGGATGGACTCGTCGCCGTCTCGATCTTCATCGAGCCGGCGGCGGCGCCGCACCCGGTCGGACTGGTCCAGAAGGGTGCCATCAACATCTACATGCGCCAACTCGACGACTATCTGGTCACCGTACTCGGCGAGGTGCCTATCGCCGCCGTCCGCCAGATCGCCAACACGGTGATTAAACGCTGAACGGCAAAGACGCTGACGGCGCACACCCGCCCTAGCAGTCCCGCAAGAGGAATGACCATGAAACAGGCTTCGTCATCGATGGCGTTGGCGCTCGCCGCCGTATTGCTGCTCGGCGCCCCGCTGGGTAGCAGCAGTGTCGCCGCCCAGGCCCGGGCCGCGGCCGCGCTCCCCGACTTTACCGAGCTCTACGAGCGCAATGGACCGGCGGTCGTCAGCATCGACGTGACCCAGCGGGTGCGGCGCCAGGGGGGCGCTGGCGCACCGGGGCTTTCCGAAGACGACCCGTTCTACGAATTTTTTCGCCGCTTCGGGCAGGTTCCGCGCGGGCGGGGCAATGCGCCGGAGCGTGACCTCGAATCGCAGACGGCCGGCTCGGGGTTCGTCATCTCCACCGATGGGTACGTCATCACCAACGCGCATGTCGTCGACAGCGCCGACGAAGTCACCGTGCGGTTGACCGACCGCCGTGAATTCAAGGCCAAGGTCGTCGGCGCCGACAAGCGTACCGACGTGGCGCTGCTCAAGATCGAGGCGACCAATCTTCCCAAGGTCTCCATCGGCGACCCCGAGAAGTCGAAGGTCGGGGAATGGGTGGTGGCGATCGGCAAGCCGTTCGGGCTCGAGAACACCATGACCGCCGGCATCCTGAGCGCCAAGGGACGCGACCTGCCCCAGGAAAACCTCATCCCCTTCCTGCAGACCGACGTCGCGATCAATCCCGGCAATTCCGGGGGACCCCTGTTCAACCTGAAGGGCGAGGTGATCGGGATCAACTCCCTCATCTTCTCGCGCTCCGGCGGGTACATGGGACTGTCGTTCGCGATTCCCATCGACATCGCGATGAACACGGTTCAGCAGCTGCGCGAGAAGGGTCGCGTGACCCGCAGCCGGATCGGCGTCCAGATCCAGGAGGTGATGCGCGAAACTGCCGAGGCCTTCGGTTTGCCTCGGGCGAGCGGTGCGCTGGTGAACTCGGTCGAGAAGGGCGGACCGTCCGACAAGGCGGGCATCGAGGCCGGCGACATCATCCTCAAGGTCGACGGCCGCGACGTGAAGAGCTCGAGCGAGCTGCCGCGGATTATCACCAATGTCCGCCCGGGCACCAAGGTGACCCTCGGTATCTGGCGCAAGGGGGCGCCCCGCGACATCTCCGTCACGGTCGCCGAGCTCAAGGAAGACGCCGCGGCGGCGCCCCAGCAGCGCAAGGGCGCCGCGCCCAAGGAAAAGGCCAAGCCCAATCGCATGGGACTCGTCCTGCAGGACCTCACCGACGAGCAAAGGAAGGAACTCGAGCTCAAGAGCGGTGTGCTGGTCGAGGACGTGACGGGCTCGGTGCGTGGCAACGTGCAACCCGGCGACGTCATCCTGGCGATCATCACTCGCGGCCAGTCCACCGAGGTGAAAAGCGCCGACCAGCTGAACGGCTTGCTCGCCAAGATGGAGCGGGGCGCGTCGGTGACCCTGCAGATGAAGCGCGGCGAGAGCACGTTCTTCTCGACCTTGCGCCTCAACAACGGAGGGGAGTGAGCCGATGGCCGGCAATGCCGGCGTTTGCGGTGGCGACCGGGGCGGGCACGGCGGGAACCCCTTGCCGGCGTACTGAAGTGATGCACCTGACACTCCTGGCGCGCGCGTACTGCAGCCTGTGCGAGACCATGCAGGCGCTGGTGACGCCGGTGGCCGCCCGGTTTGGCGCGACAGTGGAGGTCATCGACATCGACGCCCACCCTGCATGGGTCGAGCGCTGGGGCGATCTGGTCCCGGTGCTGCTGCTCGGCGAGCCCGAAGATGGTCGCGAGCTTTGTCATTACCATGCCGACCTGCCGGCGCTCGCGCAGGCGCTCGCGGCCGCGCAGCGACCGCCCGGCGGCATGGCCGGCGAGGCGGAAATCCGCTAAAATTCAGGGGGTAGCGAGGGCACTTCCCGGTGCCCTTTTGTTTTGGCTGGATCTTGCCCGCCGAACCCGATGCGCCTTGCTGCCCTCGCGCATCCAACTCCTCACCGACCCTCTCCGTGCACCACATCCGCAACTTTTCCATCATCGCGCACATCGACCACGGCAAGTCGACCCTGGCGGATCGCTTCATCCAGCGTTGCGGTGGCCTTGCGGACCGGGAGATGGAAGCGCAGGTGCTCGATTCGATGGATCTCGAGCGGGAACGCGGCATCACCATCAAGGCGCAGACGGCCGCGCTTTCGTATGCCGCCCGCGACGGGCAGACCTACCGGCTCAACCTGATCGATACGCCAGGGCACGTCGACTTTGCATATGAAGTCTCGCGCTCGCTCGCAGCGTGCGAAGGCGCGCTGCTGGTGGTGGACGCGTCGCAGGGCGTCGAGGCGCAGACCGTCGCCAACTGCTATACCGCGATCGAGCAAGGCGTGGAGGTCGTGCCCGTGCTCAACAAGATCGACCTGCCTTCGGCGGATCCATTGCGGGTGATCTCCGAGATCGAGGACATCATCGGCATCGACGCCCAAGACGCCGTTCGAGCCAGCGCCAAGACCGGTGAAGGCATCGACGACATCCTCGAGGCGGTCATCGCGCGTGTACCGCCGCCGCTGGGTGATCGCGACGCGCCGCTGCAGGCGCTTATCATCGATTCGTGGTTCGACAACTACGTGGGCGTGGTGATGCTGGTGCGGGTGATGCAAGGGGGACTCAAGCCGCGCGACCGGATCAAGCTCATGGCGACCGGCGCGGTCTACGGATGCGAGCAGGTCGGGGTGTTCACGCCCAAGGCGGTCGCCCGCGACAGCCTTGCGGCGGGCGAGGTGGGATTCATCATCGCCGGAATCAAGGAGATCCATGCGGCGAAGGTAGGCGACACCGTGACGCTGGCCACGCGTCCTGCGCAGGAAGCGCTGCCCGGATTCAAGGAGGTCAAGCCGCAGGTCTTCGCCGGCCTCTACCCGGTGGAGGCGAACCAGTACGAGGCGCTGCGCGATGCCCTCGAGAAGCTCAAGCTGAACGACGCCTCCCTGCACTACGAGCCTGAAGTCTCGCAGGCGCTGGGCTTTGGCTTCCGCTGCGGTTTCCTCGGCCTACTGCACATGGATATCGTGCAGGAGCGACTCGAGCGCGAGTACGACATGGACCTCATCACGACGGCGCCCACCGTCATCTACCAGGTTCTGATGCGCGACGACTCGGTCATCGAGATCGAGAACCCGTCCAAGCTCCCCGACCTGTCGCGGGTGGCCGAGATTCGCGAGCCGATCATCACGGCGACGATCCTGCTGCCGCAGGAATACGTCGGACCGGTGATCACTCTCTGCACCGAAAAGCGCGGTGCCCAGAAGAACATGCAGTACCTCGGGCGCCAGGTGATGCTGACCTACGAGCTGCCGATGGCCGAGGTGGTGATGGATTTCTTCGACAAGCTGAAGTCCGTCTCGCGCGGCTACGCCTCGCTGGACTACGAGTTCCTCGAGTTTCGCGTGGCCGACGTCGTCAAGCTCGACATCCTCATCAACGCCGAGCGGGTCGACGCGCTGTCGGTGATGGTCCATCGCTCCAGCGCGATGTATCGCGGCCGCGAGGTGGCGGCCAAGATGCGTACCCTCATTCCACGGCAGATGTTCGACGTCGCGGTGCAGGCGTCGATCGGCGCGCAGATCATCGCCCGCGAGACCATCAAGGCGATGCGCAAGAACGTGCTCGCCAAGTGCT
>JBDTWB010000132.1:0-11443 GCA_040006895.1 Casimicrobiaceae bacterium
CGGGCACTTGGACCTCGCACGGGTACGCGGACCCCGCACGGGTACATGGACCCCGCACGGCACCTGGACCTCGACGGCGTAGCGTTGCTCGCCCTGCGGCCGCGTGTCCGGTGCCCAGATGTCAGGGGACGTCCTGGAGACCACCGACCGGGGGATGTTGGGGATGCAAGGGATGGGACGGTTGCAAGGGCTGGCCGTGCACGGGCACCACGCGCTGCAGGAAACCGAGCACGGCCGTACCGAACACGTCGTTGCGATCGCCGGCGACCATGTGCGCCGCCGCGGTCACATTGACATACTCCGCATGCGGGCAAAGCGCCAGGAATTCCTGCGCGCCGGCCTCGGTGAGGACGTCGGACAAGCCGCCGCGCACCAGCAGCGTGGGAAGTCGCAGGTTGCGGGCGCAGGCTTCGAGTCGTTGCTGCCGCTTGGCAAGGTCGAGTCGCGTGGTGCGAAAGCGCGGATCCCAATGCCACCGATAGGTTCCGTCGGGTGCCATGCGGACGTTCTTGGCGAGTCCGGCAAGGCTGGTGGGGCGCTCGCGGTGCGGCTGGTAGGAAGCGATCGCCTCGGCGACCGCCTCGAGGGTGGAGAACCCCTCGGGATTGCGGCTCATGAACGCCTGGATCTTGGCGACCCCTTCCGCTTCGATGCGCGGCGCGACATCCACGATCACGAGCGCGGTGGCATCGACGTGATCCTCGCCGACGGCGACGAGGCTGGTGCCGCCGCCCATCGACGCACCCACCAGCACCGGCCGACGTCCACCCGCGGCAGCGATCACCTGCTTGAGGTCCTCGACCATGGCGTCCTGGCCATAGCGACCATCCGCGGACCAATCGGAATCGCCGTGACCACGCGCGTCGAAGGCTACCGCCCGATAGCCGACCGCAGCAAGCGCCTGCCCGGCGCCCTTCCATGCGTGCCGCGTCTGGCCTCCGCCATGCTGCATGACGACGAGCGGTCCGTCGACCGGCCCCCACGCATCGACGGCGAGGCGCACGCCATCGGCCCCGCTCCAGAGGTGCATGGGCTCGGGCGTGCCGGGCAACTTGACACCGGCACTCATGGCATGCGGGCAATCTGCTGTTGCGAAATCACGTCTCGTCGATTCATGGACCTGCGCTGACAGGTTGTCGATTGCAACGCGGGATCGGTCCCATGATACTTGTCCGCCGGGACCGTCGGCGCCGGCGATGCAACAAGCCGACGTGCCGGCCCGCCGAACCCTTTCGCAACCTTGCGTGGATTGCGGTAGCCCGTCGCCACTGCACAGCAACCGCCGCACCCGCTGGTCGCAGGCGTCAGGCGAGCCCAGCCATCGCCGCCGCACGGCCTTCGGCTGCACAGCGCAGCGAGGCGTCGCGGCAAGTGCGGCACCGCGCACCGCAAAAGCCTCATGGCATAACGCGCCCGCGCGCGTTATGCTGTCGATCGAGCGTGCCATGGTGTGGAACCCCCAACAGTATCTGAAGTTCGGCAGCGAGCGACTGCGTCCGGCGCGTGACCTTCTCGCGCAGGTGTTGCTCGAGGCGCCGACTGCGGTCGCCGATCTGGGCTGCGGCACCGCAACGGTGACCGCACTCATCCGCGAGCGCTGGCCTCGGGCGATGCTGACCGGTGTGGACAATTCGCCCACCATGCTCGAAGGCGCGCGCGCCGCGCTCCCGGACGTAACCTTCGTCAACGCCGATCTCGGCCGTTGGCAGCCCTCCGCGCCGCTCGATCTCCTGGTCTCCAATGCCGCGCTGCACTGGCTCGACGACCATGGCACGCTCTTTCCTCGCCTGGTCTCATTCCTGCATCCCGGTGGTGTACTCGCCGTGCAGATGCCGGCGCAGCATGAGGGCCCGTCGCATCGCCTCGGATACGAGCTCGCCGATAGTCCCCCGTTTCGCGCCCGACTCGGTCCGCTCGTGCGCCGCCGCCCGATCCTGGACGCCGCGGCGTACCACCGGATGCTGCGCCCCCTGGCGTCGAGTCTCGATCTCTGGTTCACGGAATACGTTCACGTCCTCGCCGGTGACGACCCGATTGCCGAGTTCACCAAGGGCTCTCTGGTCGGCGCCTGGCTCGCTGCACTGCCCGCCGAGGATGCGGCGGCCTTCGAGGCGACCTATCGTGAACGGGTCCGTGCAGCCTATCCACCCCAGGACGACGGCACCACGCTTTTCCCCTTCAGGCGCTTTTTCCTGGTTCTGCAACGCTAAGGCTCGCACCCATCGGGAGCGCCACACAAAGAAAACGGCGGGCAATGCCCGCCGTTTTCTACGTGCGCAAACCGATGCGCTCAGCGCACCCGGCTGCGCCGGAACAGATTGACGATGGCGAGGAGGATCACCGCGCCCAGGAACGAGACAACGAGGCCGCTGAAGCTGAAATCCCCCTGGTTGATCGTGCCGGACCCGAGTAGCGGCGAGATCAGCCAGCCGCCGAGCAGCGATCCGATGATTCCGACGACGATGTTGAGGAAAGGCCCCTGCTCCGCATCCGTACGCATGAGCATGCTCGCGAGCCAGCCGATGATGCCGCCGACGACGATCCAGATGAGAAAATTCATGTTGCGCTCCCGTTGTGTTTTGAGAAGTTGGTCGCCACGCGGGTTTGCATAACCGTTGTGGTGCGATCGAAAGTTAGCATCGCGTCACCCGCCGTGCCGGTAATCCGGGGATCAACGCCCCTGTAGGGCAAAGCCGGATTATCATGCGGGGCAACATGAACGCGTGCGCATACGAAGCATCGTTCCCCATGCGGATGTCCGCATCGTCCGGGGCGTGCCGGCCTCGCGCAGGCGGCGTACGAGGCGGCGCGACGGTGGGTGCCTTCAACCGCCGAGCGGTCGCGTTTCGGCCACGGTCGCGTAGTACTCCCAGGCGCGGGCAACGATCGGCGGCACGAGCACACTGCCGCGGCTGGCCTCGTCGCGATCGAATACCCGCAGGCGCGCGGCATCGCCACCCGTTGCCGCCAGCATGCGCATCTGGAGCTCGGCGCTTTCCTCGAGAAAGCAGGCAGCGACGGTGGCGGTGCGCAGGTTCGCGGCCGCCGTGGTGATGCCGTGCCCCCGCATCATCACGGCGAGGCCATTGCCGAGCACGTCCGCGACCTGGTCGCCCAGTGCCCGGCTGCGAACCAGGCCGATGCGCTCGAACTCGGGGACTCCGTCGATGAAGGCCACCCCCTGGTTGTGCACCACGCGATGCGGCTCGCCGATCTGGGTGAGGCCGATGCATGCCGGCGGGTGCGCGTGGACCACGCCCATCACGTCCGCGCGCGCCGCGTAGATGCGTGCATGGATCCAGAATTCGGTGTTGGGCTCGCCATCGCCGGCCATCACGTTGCCGTCGGTGTCGACGGTGAGCAGGCGGGTCGCGTCGGCGAGCCCGGGCGAGCGCCGGGACGGAAACAGGAACGTCGCGGTGCCCGGAAGCCGTGCACTGGCGTGGCCGAATGCATTCGCGAGTCCCAGCCGTTCCAGGATGCGATTGGCCAGCGCCACGTCGCGGGCAAGTTCGGATGCGTCGTTCATCGCGTTCTCCCGCTGCGGCCCCAACCTCTTGACCCGCAACCTCAGCGCGCGGTGCCCGGCACGGCGAAGTCAATGCCGTCGAGCGACGCGTTGTACTCGATGCGCTCGACCTTGTAGCGCTCATTGAAGACGGGATCATCGCGCACCACACGCACCTCGAACGGCACCTGCACGCCCTGGACCTCCCGGAAGTCGCCGTAGATCTCGGTGCGAATGCCGTTGTATTCGGGCTCGCGCAGGCGCTCGATCCGATGCGTCGCGTCGTTGATCCAGGCCTCGTAACGCTCCCCGCCTTCGGGCGTGATGGCGACGACCGTGTACGCGTAGCCGTCGGCGGTGCGGGTGCCGGCAAGCTCGGTCTTCGCCGCCTGCCGCTCCGGGAACCAGAATGCCAGCCGGTCACGGAAAGCGCCGTTGGCGGCCAGCCGGGCCGTGATGGGATCGACCTCGACGGCGGCCACGCGACCGCCCTGCTGCGACCACGCCACGAAGCCATCGAACCCGACCAGCGCGATCGTGCCGTCGACGTCGAGGCGCATGCGCGACCGGCCAGTGAGCAGCGACGCCCACCGTTCGGCCGTCCCGGTGCGCGTACCGGCTTGGAGGTTCACCAGGCTGTGCTGGGAGCGGAAGCCATCCCACGCGCTGCCGCCGGTAGCTTCCTTGGCCCGTGCGAGCAGGCTCGCGGCCGTGGTGGGCGCATTGCCCGGGCTCACGGCATCCGCCATCGCCGCCGCGTGCGCGCAGGCAGCGAGCAGCATGCCGAAGAGGGTCAGACCCAGCGCGCTCCAGCGGCTCCAGCTGCCTCGAGCTACCGCGGCGGCGGCGGGACGCCGGCGGACCATCACGCCGCCCCCCGCGCCGCATGCGTGTCGATGATGTGGGCCACACTTGCCGTGACCTTTTTCGCATACGGCACGTGCAGGAACTCGTTGGGACCATGGGCGTTGGAATGCGGCCCCAGCACCCCGGTGATGAGGAACTGCGCGCGCGGAAAGTGCTTGCCGAGCATCGCCATGAACGGAATGGTGCCGCCCTCGGCCATCGCCGCCGCCGGCTGTCCGAAGCACTGTAGTGAGGCCGCGTCGATCGCGTCGCTGAGCCAGGCTTCCGTCGCCGGTGCGCTCCAGCCGGTCGCCGCGGCGTCGGGTGTGAAGGTGACGGTGGCCCCGAGCGGAGGATCCCGCTCGAGTTGCGCCTTCAGAGCCTGGGTCGCCATGGCCGCATCCACCGTCGGCGGCAGGCGCAGCGAAAGCTTGAGCGCGGTGAAGGGCCGCAGCACGTTGCCGGCATTGGCGATCGATGCAAAGCCGTCGGCGCCGACGACCGAAAGCGCCGGTCGCCACGTGCGATTGAGCATCGCCTCGGCATGATCCGCGACCATGGGCTGCGTCGCGCCGGCAAACGGGTACTTGGTGACGATGAGGTCACCCAGGATCTCGGCGGCCGCACGCGCCTGGCCGACGCGTTCCGCAGGAATGTCCGCATGGAATGCGTCGGGCAGGATGCGCCCGGTCGCGGCATCTTCGATGCGCCCGATCAGCTCCCGCGCGATCCGGAACGACGAGGGCACCACGCCACTGGCGTCTCCGGAGTGCACGCCTTCGGTCAGCACATCGACGCGCAGCGTACCGCCGGCAAGTCCCCGCAGCGATGTCGTCGCCCACAGGCGCTCGTAGTCGCCGCATCCGGAATCGAGGCCGATCACGAGATCGACGTCGCCCATGCGCGGCGCGAGGGCATCGAGATAGGCCGGCAGGTCGTAACTGCCGCTTTCCTCGCACGTCTCGATCAATCCGACGCAGCGCGCGTGCGCGCCGCCGTGCGCCTGCAGGGCCCGCAACGCGGCGAGCGAGGCGAATACCGCGTAGCCATCGTCCGCGCCGCCGCGGCCATAGAGCTTACCCTCGCGATAGACCGGCTCCCACGGCCCGTAACTCGGATCCCAGCCGGTCATCTCCGGCTGCTTGTCGAGGTGACCATAGAGCAGGACGGTATGGGGTCCCGAGCCGGGCACCTCGAAATACAGCACCGGGGTGCGTCCCGGCAAGCGGACGATTTCGACCACCAGGCCGCGAACATCCTGCTGCCGCACCCACGCCTCGGCAAGACCTACGACCCGCTCGATGTGACCATTGGATTCCCACGCCGGATCGAAATGTGGCGACTTGGCCGGAATGCGGATGTACTCGGTCAGCCGGGGGATCAGGTCTTCGTCCCATTGCCGCTCGATTGTTCGAGTGAGGGCGTGCGCGTCCATGATGCCTCGTGAGGTTTGCTCGCGCCCGCAGGTGGTCAGGGCGGATCCAGCCACCATTCTACGGACTCAACAAAAAGGCGGCCCACCGAGGGGCCGCCTTGCTGCCACGCCGATGCAGGCTAGATGCGCGGTTCGCCGCGCGCATTCACCGGGATCGTGCCACCTCCAGGAGGCGCCGCCATCTGCACGCGATGCTCCTGCCCATCCCAACGATAGGTCACTTCGTAGTAGTCCGGACGGTCCTTGGGCACGGCGGAGCAGCGTTGCACTTCCTGCGTCGAAACCACGCGGCCGCCATCGTCACTACCGCGCGCGATGTTGGAGCCGAGGGCTGCACCGCCGACCGCACCGGCCGCCGTAGCGACGTCCTTGCCGCGGCCCCCGCCAATCTGGTGGCCGAGAATCCCGCCCAGAACGGCACCTGCGATCGCACCACCAACACTGGCGTTGTTATCGCGGCGCTCCTCGACCACCTGTTGCTGTTCGACCCAGCAGCGCTGGCCCGGCGGACCGACCACGGCCCGCACATCGACCACATCGGCCTGGAAGAGCCGCTCACCGTCGCGGCGGCGGTACTCAGCGTCGCGGGTGACGTAGCCGCGGCGATCGTCGACGCGGGCAGCGGCCTGATCGGTCGGACGTACCGACGAAACCTGATAGTTGAGTCCCATCCGCGAGAGGCTATCGTAGCGACCCGGTTGCAAGACGGCGCAACGTCCGCTGAACCGCGAGTCCTCGCAGACTTCCCACGTGCCGCCTTCGACGATGGCCGAGGCGGCACGATCGTTGAAGCCGAACCGCTCGAAATTACCCA
Organism: Casimicrobiaceae bacterium; assembly: GCA_040006895.1. Lineage (GTDB taxonomy): Bacteria > Pseudomonadota > Gammaproteobacteria > Burkholderiales > Casimicrobiaceae > CAIWHR01. The sequence goes on from JBDTWB010000132.1 coordinate 6,604, forward strand.
CCGGTCGGTCGGTGCTGAACGACCGTCCGCGGAATCCTTCGTTCTCGTAGAACGTGACCTGCGCGGCGGCGTGCGAGGCCGCAAGCAGGCCGGCGATGCCCAGCAAAGTCGTCAGTGTCTTGTTCATGTCATCCCCCAGAAATCAGCCGGCCTCAGGTCGGACCCGCTATCCTTGCCGAGGTTAAAGGGTTGGCGGGGTCGGCGGTGTCGGCTGAGTTCGGCAGTGGCTGTAGGGCGTTTGCACCATGCGCTCCCGGCCTGCCCTACATACGCGATGCGCGGGCCGCCGGCCAACGTCACGCGGCCGAGGTGCCGCCGCCAACATAGTCGCGACTAAGGAGACGACATGCTGCTGATCTGGGGGCGGGCCAATTCGGTCAACGTCCAAAAGGTGCTGTGGTGCTGCGAGGAGGCCGGCGTGGCGTACGAGCGGAAGGACGCCGGGGGATCGTTTGGGGTGGTCGACTCGCCGCACTATCGGCAGCGCAACCCCAACGGTCTCGTGCCCACCATCGAGGACGACGGCTTCGTGCTGTGGGAGTCGAACGCGATCGTGCGCTACCTGGCGGCGCGGCACGCACAAGGCACGCTGTATCCCGATTCGATCCAGGCGCGCGCACAGGCCGACCAGTGGATGGATTGGCACGTCTCGACGTTCTGGCCGACGCTCCGGCCGCTGTTCCTCGGGCTGGTCCGCACCCCGCCGGAGCAGCGCGACGCGACGGTGCTCGAAGCGGCGCGACTCGCCACCGCCAAGGCGCTCGCCATTCTGGATGCGCAGCTGGAACGCACGCGCTTCGCGGTCGGTGCGGCCTTCACCATGGCAGATATCGCCTTGGGATGCGGCGTGTGGCGCTGGATGGCGTTGCCGGTCGAGCGCCCACCGCTTGTCCACGTGCAACGCTGGATGGACGAGCTCGGCACGCGCGAACCCTATCGCAAGCTGGTGATGCATCCGCTGAGTTGACGAGGCCGGGCCGGACGAGGCGATGGTACCGGCACGACAGCGGCCGAGCGTGGCACGCGCCCCAACCAACGGCAGGTTGGCTGGAGCGATGGGACAACTGGGCCTGCGTGGCACCGCCGCTATCGAAGTGACCCCGTGCGCACGGCGCTCGCCCACATCCGCGGCGGCTACGATCCTGCGGGTGCCTTGACGCCACGCCGCCGCGTGCGCATCCTCGAATGGCTACGCGCGTTCCGGCGACGAACCCCGTCCTGGCCGGCGCATCGCTGAAAAGGAATCGTCATGCTGAAGCCCGTTGGCTTGCTCGTCCTCGCGGTTGCCGCGGCCTATGGCGCCCTTGCGCTCGCCCAGGTCCGCACCGACCTGCGTCCGCCCGTCACTACCCTCGGCACTTCGTCGTCGAACGGCATTTCGTTCGCCTGGTTCTACGACCCGTCCGACCGCAGCGTATTCGTGTGCCGGGCCGGGAGCGCGCCGGCCGGCGATCTCGAATGCAAGGCCCATGCACGCCTGCCCTGAGACGCAGTAGCCCGCTAGCCGCCAACGCGGCTGCGATCATCGCCTTCGCTGGCGCGTGGCACGGCGCCGGCAAGTCGTGCCGCGTGCATGCGAATGGCCGTGAGGGAATATCGGGCAATGTGCGATGTGGTGCTGACGACGCTGCGCGACGAGTTCACCGACCTGGGAGATGCCGCGCAGTTCACCCGCGTGGCATTGCGGCTGGTGCTCGCCGTGGCGCTCGCCGGCGCGATCGGATTCGAGCGCGAGTTGCGCGGTCGCACCGCCGGCTTGCGTACCCATATGATGCTCGCCCTTGGCGTGGCTCTCGCCGTAGTCATCGCCGAGCAGGCGGGCATCGACCTGTCGCGCGTCATGCAGGGCGTGCTCGCGGGGATTGGATTTCTCGGCGCAGGCGCGATCATCAAGCGCCGCGAGGAGGAGGAGGTGACCGGCCTGACCACCGCCGCCAGCATCTGGGCCACCGCGGCCATAGCGTTGGCAGCCGGGCTGGGCAGGGAGGCGACCGCCGTGCTCGCCACCGGCATCGCCCTGGTCATCCTCGCCGTCCTTCGTCATGCGGACGAGCGTATTGCCGAGATCGGCGCCGGGCGCGACAAGGACGACTGACGTGTCAGCGCAGGTAGGCGAGCAGCGGCGAGCCCGGCTGCCTGCGCACGAGCATGTCCTCGGCCGCGCGCCTCGCCCCCGCCTCCAGCTCCGTGAGCCACCGCACCTCGCCGCCGGCGAGCGCCGCAATCGGCAGGCCATCCCGAAACAGCACCCGATTGCCGGACAGCGCGGGCACGCGCGCGCCCGGCAGGATGATGCCGATCAGGTTCAGCGGATCGGCGCCGCTGAGGCAGACGAGCGCGCCGGTGGGGCTCGACCGCCGCGTCTCGCGTAGCCGCGTCACCGCGTCCGGAAGCGCGAATTGCTCCCCGGAGATTCCGGCCACGAAGCGGCCACCGCGCACCTCACCCCGCGCTTCCAGCCTGCGCAGAACACGCAGCAAGTCGCGCCACGGCGGCAGCCAGGCCGACTCGCGTTCGAGCAACCGCCAGAACACCACGCCGTAGCGTCGCAGCAGCACCTCCACCACCGGCTCGAGCGGCTGGATCGTCTCGAGCGGCTGGATCGCCTCGACCGCCTCACGCGATTCGGGCATGCGGCCGCGCGGGTCAGCACGCGGGTGGAGGGTGCCCGCTACATCGGCAGGCGACTCTGCACCGGCGCCATCCCCGGCGTGCAAGGCGCGCACCGGACGCCGCACCAGCGTCCAGCGGCCGGCGTCTTCCACGCCCATGAGCGCCTTGCGCCGCCGTTTGCCCCCGAATGGCTTGCGCTTTTCGGACGGCGTGAGCAACGCCCGCAGGCCGGCAAAGCTGTCGGAGGTGACCAGCCCCGTCGCCACCAGCTCGGCGAGCGCATCCTCGACGTGACTGCGCAGCATCCGCACGCCATCGGTGATCTCGTCGAAAAACGATGCACCGTGCGCGGCCAGGTAGGCCCGTACGCTCTCGCCGCGGCTGCTGAGGATCGGCGCAGGCCGATCGGCCTGCATTGCGAGGCGCGTCCACACGGCGGCGCTGCGACGCGGCAGCAGCGCGATCGGCGTCGAGCGGATCGGCCCGGCACTCATACCCGCCTGCGCGGGCACGGACAGCCGCGTCCAAACGGCGCGCCCCGACAGGCACAGGTCATCCAGCCAGGTGAACTCGTAGTCCTCGAGTCGCGCCGGCAGAATCTCGGACTCCCACGCCGCCGCGGGTGCCTCGAAGCCCTGCAGGTCGACGATGACTGCGGCCAGCGCATCCGGTCCCCGGCGCCGCGTCTCCGGCATCAGGTGCTGCCAGTGCATCAGGAAGCGCATGAAATCCTGGGTGGAGACCGGCTCGATCTCCTTACGCAGGCGATCGATGGTGGCGCGGTGGATGCGCGCGAGCAAGGCGCGATCGCACCATTGCAGCCCCGCGCCGGGTGTGAACCGACCTTCCAGCACCACGCCTTCGCGCGCCAGCGCGGCAAGTGCCGCCTCGACCTCCGCAACCGCGACGCCCACGCTGGCGGCGAGGTCCGAGGCGGTCGCGGGTCCCAGGATCTGCATGCGACTGCGCACGATCTCGACCAGGGCTGCCTCCCGGGTCCAGTCCCGTGCGGCGTATTCCGCAGGTGGCGACACCGGCGGCACCCGCGCCGCGTCCGGATGGACGGCGCCGACCACCGCCAGGCGTTCCGCGGCAACCCACACCCCCTCCGTCGATCCGGGAATCGCGAGCCGCGTCGCGCGCCGGTCAGCGGCGAGTGTTGCGAGCCAGTGCATCCATCCCGCCGGCCCCGCACGCACTTCCGCCGCGGTCAGCAGGCCGGCGCCGCACAGCGCGTCGTGCAATTCGTCGGCATTGGCCGCGACGGGCCACGCTTCTGCGCGCACGCGCTCGATTGCCGCCATGTCGAGGCTTCCCAGGTCGGCCGCGCTGGCCGTGTCGAGCCAGCGCCGGGCCATCACCGCCTGGGTGCGGCGTTCCTCGAGCGGCGCATCGTCGAGATACGCATACGGGCGGGCGTTGAGGATCTCCAGCGCCAGCGGCGAGGGCATGGTCAGCTCGCGTGCGACCACGCGACATGCGCCGCTCTCGATGCGGCGCAGGAGCGTCTCGAGGCCCTCGACGTCCATCGCCTCGTGCAGGCAGTCGTGGAGCACCTGGCGCACCAGCGGATGACCGGGTACCTCGCGCGCCCCCACGACGTTTTCCGCACAGGCGATCTGGTCCGGGAACACCGCGGCGACCAGGTCGTCGGCGCGCATGCGCTGCAGCGGCGCGGGCACCTTCTTGCCACCGCGAAAGCGCGGCAGGGCAAGCGCCGTGGTCGCGACCCAGCGCCAGCGAGCGGTGAACATCGGCGCCGCCAGCAACGCCTGGGTGAGGACCTCGCGCACCGAGCTCGAATGGAGATAGCGCGGCACGTCCTCCAATGCGAAGCTGTGGCTGGTCGACAGCGACAGCACGATCGCGTCCTCGGTCGCCGCCGCCTGCAGCTCGAAATCGAACTTGAGACAGAAGCGCTTGCGCAGCGCAAGGCCCCACGCCCGGTTGATGCGACTGCCGAACGGCGCGTGGATGACAAGCTGCATGCCGCCGGATTCGTCGAAAAAGCGCTCCAGCACGATGGTGTCCTGGGTCGGCAGCACGCCGAGCGCGGTCTTCGCCGCGGCGAGGTACTCCACGAGCTGGGTGTGCGCCGCCGGATTGCGGGTCGCGGCCGGATAGCCGTCGCCGGTGCGGTTGCCACCGCCGGTGCGGTTGCCATCGCCGGTGCTGTTGGCCTCGCCGGTGCTCTTGGCATCACCGGTGAAGTTGGCGTCGCCGGTGC
>JBDTWB010000133.1:0-11357 GCA_040006895.1 Casimicrobiaceae bacterium
CGCGCTCGTCCCGATCCATGCCGCATTCCCACTTGTCGCGCGCCTTCTCTCCGCAGGAATTTCGCACCGGCGTCCTGGCGATGCTGCCGGCGTGCGTCGCGCTCGCGCCCTTCGGACTCGTGACCGGCATCGGCGCGGCGGCGGCGGGATGCGATGTCTGGGCTGCACTAGGCCTCAGTGCCGTCGTCTTCTCCGGCGCGGCCCAGGTCCTGGCGACGCAGCTTTTCGCCGCCGGGGCGCCGGCCGGCGTGATCGTGCTCACCTGCCTGGTCGCGGGCTTGCGCTTCATGCTCTACAGCGCGGCCATGGCGCCTTACCTCAAGCCGCTGTCGCGACAGTGGCAGCAGGGGATCGCCTTCCTGCTCACCGACCAGGTGTTTGCCGCATCGATCCGCCAGTTCGATACGGCGCGGGACCCGGGCGCCGCCGCATCCTACTTCCTCGGCGGCGGCGGCGCGCTGTGGGTCAGCTGGCAGATCACCAACGTGATCGGCTTCCTGGCGGGTGCCTCGATCCCCGCGGCGTGGTCGCTCGAATTCGCCGTGCCGCTGTGCTTCCTGGCGTTGCTCGCGCCGGTATTGCGCTCCGGTCCACATCTCATCGCCGCCCTGGTCGCAGGCATCGCGGTGCTGCTGCTGGCGGTATTGCCGATGAAGCTCAACCTGATCGTCGCCGGCCTGGCCGGCATCGGGGCCGGCGTCGTCGCGGAATCCATGGCGGGACGATGGACCCGACGCTGAAGATCTGGCTCGTGATCGTGCTGGTCGGGGCGCTCAATTTCCTTTCGCGCCTGTCGTTCATCGCGCTGTTCGCCCGTCGCTCGATGCCTGCCGGGCTGGCGCGCGCATTGAAATACGTACCCGCGGCGATGTTGACCGCTCTCGTGGTGCCGATGATCGTCGGCGCACCGCCGCCCGCCGTCGGCGTGGAGCTCGACGCACGCATGCTCGCGGCGGTGGTCGCGGGTGTGGTGGCCTTCCATACCCGCAGCACCCTCGCGACCCTGGTGTCGGGGATGGCCGGGCTGTGGCTGTTGCGGCTGCTGGTGCCCGGCTTGGGCTAACATGGCGAGTGCGATGCGCGAGCGCCCGGCGCGGGCTGCTGGGGCGACCGCCGGTTTGTTATCCTGCTCCGCCATGCGGCACCGGCGCCGGTGACTCCGCAGCCGAACTGACGATCCCAAAGACCTCATGCGCTTCGAAGGCACCGACACGTACATCGCCACCCCCGACCTCATGCTCGCCGTGAATGCGGCGATCGCGCTGGAGCGGCCGCTGCTGGTAAAGGGTGAGCCCGGCACGGGCAAGACGATGCTTGCCGAGGAAGTGGCCCGTGCGCTCGGGCGGCCCATCTACCAGTGGCACATCAAATCCACGACCAAGGCGCAGCAGGGACTCTACGAGTACGACGCCGTTTCGCGGCTGCGCGATTCGCAACTCGGCGATGGCCGGGTCGCGGACATCGGCAATTACATCAAGCGCGGCGTGCTCTGGGAAGCCTTCGATTGCGACGGGCCGAGCGTGGTCCTGATCGACGAGGTCGACAAGGCCGACATCGAGTTCCCGAACGATCTGCTGCGCGAGCTCGATCGCATGGAATTCCATGTCTACGAGACCCATGCAACGGTCCGCGCGCGCCACCGGCCGCTCGTGATCATCACCAGCAACAACGAGAAGGAGCTGCCCGACGCCTTCCTGCGGCGCTGCTTCTTCCACTACATCCGCTTTCCCGACCGCGAGACCATGACCCGCATCGTCGACGTGCATTTCCCGGGTCTCAAGAAGGCGTTGCTGCAGGAGGCGCTCGAGGTGTTTTTCACCCTGCGCGAGGTACCCAACCTCAAGAAGCGGCCGTCGACCTCGGAGCTCCTCGACTGGCTGAAGCTACTGCTGGCCGAGGACATCCCCGCGGAAGCCCTGCGCAGCAGCGACAAGAAGGTGATCATTCCGCCGCTGCACGGCGCACTGCTCAAGAACGAGCAGGACGTGCACCTGTTCGAGCGCGTCGCCTTCATGGTGCGCGCCGGGCGCAACTAGCGCGGCGCCATGGCGATGCCCGGCGTCGAACCGATCGAGCGCGCCGTCCCGCCCGGGCGCCGTTTGCAGACCCGCGCTGCGAACCGCCATGCCCATTGTCACGCCCGCGTGCCGCGGCCGCCGCGGGAGCGCCCTGCCACGGCGGCCGGTGGCCCCGCCTGAGGTCGCACCCGGCATGCTGGTCGAATTCTTTCTGCATCTCAAGGCGGCACGGCTGCCGGTGTCGACCCGCGAATTCCTGACCCTGGTCGAGGCGCTCGAGGCGCGCGTGGTCACGCTCTCCCTCGAGGACTTCTACGTCCTGGCGCGCATCTGCCTCGTCAAGGATGAAGCGCATTTCGACCGGTTCGATCACGCGTTCGGCAGCTACTTCCGCGGAATCGAAGGCCTATTCGACCTCGAGGTCGACATTCCCGATGCCTGGCTGCGACGGACCTTCGAGCGACATCTCAGCGCTGACGACAAGGCCAGGATCCAGGCGCTCGGTGGGCTCGACAAGCTGCTCGAGACGTTCCGCCAACGCCTTGCCGAGCAGCGTGTGCGCCATGCCGGTGGCTCGAAATGGATCGGGACGGGCGGCACCAGCCCCTTCGGCGCCCATGGCCACCATCCCGAGGGCATCCGGGTCGGCAAGGAGAGTGGCGGCAGCCGCGGCGCGGTGAAGGCGTGGGACGAGCGCAGCTTCCGCAATCTCGACGGCGGCGTCGAGCTCAATACCCGCAACCTCAAGTTGGCGCTGCGCAAGTTGCGCCGCTTCGCCCGCGAAGGCGCGGCGGAGGAGCTCGATCTCGCCGGCACCATCGAGGGCACGGCCAGGAATGCGGGCTATCTCGACCTGCATCTCGTCCCCGAGCGCCGCAATCGCGTCAAGGTGCTGTTGTTCGTCGACGTCGGCGGGTCGATGGACCCGCACGTCGCGGCCTGCGAGGAGCTCTTCTCGGCGGCCAAGGGCGAGTTCCGTCATCTCGAAACGTTCTATTTTCACAATTGCGTGTACGACCATGTGTGGCGCGACAACGGCCGGCGCCGCAACGAGCGCAAATCGACCCTGGAGATCGTGCACACCTACGGTCCCGACTGGAAGCTCGTGTTCGTCGGCGACGCCGCCATGAGCCCGTACGAGATCCTCGAGGTCGGCGGGAGCATCGAGTACAACAACGACGAGCCCGGGATCGTGTGGCTGAAGCGCCTCATCGATCATTTCCGGCGGAGCGTCTGGTGGAACCCGGAGCCACCGCGCACCTGGGAATACACGCGCTCAACCCAGATCGTGCTCCAGGTCCTGGGGCCGCGGATGTTCCCCCTCACCCTGGACGGCGTGGCGCGCGGCATCGACGCTCTGCGCCACTAGACACCTGATGGAACCGGCGGCTGACACGCGCGCTACGGTCGCGCGCGCGTTGGACGCTCATGGGGAGCTAGGCTGGACAAAATTGGGCGTCCAAGCCGGCATCTCGCACTGGCGCGTGGCGGGAACGAGCGGCGCGTGGTTCGTGAAGCTGGTGCCGGCGGCCCGCCAGGAGGTGCTCGAGGCCGAGGCTGACGGCCTGCGCGCCCTCTCGGAGCCGGCGGTGGTGGGGGTCCCCGCCGTTGCCGCCGCGGGCGCAGCGGGTGGCAAGGCCTTCCTGGCGCTCACCTGGCTCGATCTGGTCGAGGGCGGCCGTGACGCGACTCTAGGGAGAGCCCTGGCCGCCCTGCACCGGCACACCGGCGCGACCTTCGGCTGGCATTGCGACAACACCATCGGGGCCAGCCCCCAGCGCAACGATCACGATGCCGATTGGGCGCGCTTTTTCGCGGCCCGACGGATCGCGCCCCAGCTCGCCGCTGCGGCTAGGCGGGGATATCCGGTGTCCGCGGTATCAGAGTGTGAGCGCTTGCTCGCAAAAATACCCGGCATTTTGGCCGGTCATCGCCCCGTGCCTTCCCTGCTGCATGGGGACCTCTGGGCAGGCAACGTCGGCCGGGAGCGGTCAGGTCGGCCGGTCGTGTTCGATCCAGCCGTCTACTTCGGCGATCGCGAAACCGATCTCGCCATGACGGAGCTCTTCGGGGGCTTCGACGCCGATTTCGGCGCAGCGTATCGGGAGGCGTGGCCGCTCACCCCTGGGTATCCGGTGCGCCGCACGCTCTACAACCTCTACCACGTGCTCAACCACTTCAACCTGTTCGGCGGCGCTTACGGTCGCCGCGCGGTGCGGATGACCCAGGAACTTCTTGCTGAAGCCGGCTAGTTAAAAAATTACCGGGGGCGCGGCATATTTGTGGCGCGCGCTTGGGCCAGGCGGCCGCACCTCGCGCCGGGCCTCGTCCGGGTCCTGCTTCCCAAGCGCGTGGCGTCAGTCTCTTCCGGAACGTTTGTCCAACCTGCGGCGGATGCCAAGGGCATGGGGCGTGCACGCATGCATCCAGCAGCGTCCCGCGCACGTATATCGCCCTGTGTGGGATTCGACCGGCCGTCCGGCCGCTCGCACGCCGTCGGCGCCTTGCAGGAGGCGCCTCCCAAAGTTTTCCGAGGAGATCACCATGACTCACGCTCTACCCATTTCCGCATTTCGGCGCGCCGCCGCGCCGCTGCTCGTCGCGGCCGCCATCGCCGCTGCCTGGGCGCCGGCGACGTATGCATCCAGCCACCGCGAGGCCCCGTTCATCAGCGGACTGCCCAGGGTCGACGGCACCGATTTCTACATGTTTCGGAGCTACGAGCCGGGCCGCCAGGATTACGTCGTGCTCGTCGCCAACTACCTCCCGCTGCAGGATGCCTACGGTGGTCCGAACTACTTCAAGCTCGATGACAATGCGGTCTACGAGATCCACGTCTCGAACGACGGCGGCGCGCGCGAGAACATCACGTTCCAGTTCAGGGTCCAGAACACCAACGACGACAACCAGCTCACCGTGGGCGGGAAGAAGGTGTCCATTCCCCTGGTGCAGAACGGCTCGAAGGACGTCAATCAGCCGAACGATACGGGCTTGAATACGCACGAGAACTACACCCTCGACATCATCCGCGGCCCGCGGCGCACCGGCTCCAAGGCGGCGGTGATGAACTGGAACACCGGCGGCACGACTTTCGCCAAGCCGGTCGACAACATCGGCAACAAGACGATCAAGAATTACCTCACCTACGCCAACAAGCACGTGTACGACGTCTCGATCCCGGGCTGCGCGGGCAACGGCCGGGTGTTCGTCGGCCAGCGCAAGGATCCGTTCGTGGTCAACCTCGGCGAGACCTTCGACCTCGTCAACATCAAGTACCCGGCGGTCGAGCTGAACCCTGCCGCCGAGTTCGCGACGGTCGATTCCCTGGCCGACAAGAACGTCACGTCGTTCATCATGGAAGTGCCGACCGCGTGCCTGACCGAAGGCAAGGGCACCATCATCGGTGGCTGGACGACGGCAAGTCTGCCGGCGAACCGGATGCTGCCGGCAACGGCGTCGAGCGGTCTCGATCCGAGCACCCAGTCCGGCGAGCTCGTGCAGGTCTCGCGCCTTGGCGCGCCGCTGGTCAACGAGGTCGTGATCGGGCTGAAGGACAAGAACAAGTTCAACGGCAGCGAGCCCAAGGACGACGCGCAGTTCGCCGACTACGTGACCAATCCCACGTTGCCAGCCCTGCTCGAGATCCTGTTCGGAAGCGCCGGGGTCAAGGCACCGACCAATTTCCCGCGTACCGACCTCGTGGCGGCGTTCCTGACGGGCGTCCAAGGGGTCAACCAGCCGCCGAACGTGGTGGTGTCGGAGATGATGCGCCTCAACACCGCCATTGCGCCGACCCCGAAAGGCTCGCAGAGTCGTCTGGGCGTGCTCGGTGGTGACACTGCCGGCTTCCCGAACGGTCGTCGCCCGGGTGACGACGTGGTCGACATCGAACTGCGGGTGGCAATGGGTGCATTGTGTGTCGCGAACATCGGTGGTTGCAAACCGGCTGATGCACCGGCCGGCGGGCTGAAGTACACCGACGGCGCGTATATCTACGACGGGTTCTTCTCCAACGACTTCCCGTTCCTGCGCGCCCCGCTGCCGGGCTCGCCCAATCCGGACAATGCCGTCAAGGCGAAGAAGCAGTAAGCACCAGGCGATCACCGGGGTGCCACGTCCGCACGACGCGGCACCCCGGCTCGTAATCCGAGGACCTCCCCGTGACCATGCGACACCTGTTTTCGCATCTCGTCCTGCTGGGACTCCTATGCGTCGCGGCCGAATTCGTGCACGCGGCGCCCTACAAGCCAGCCGCCGACGATGTCGTGCTCGAGCGGCTGCCCGAGCGGACCGATCCGTCGCTCGCCGAATTGAAACGCCTTCGCCGCGCCCTCGCGCAGCGACCGAACGACACCACCATCGCCATGCGGGTCGCGCTGCGCTCGATCGAAGCGGCGCGCGAAAGCGGTGATCCGCGCCGCCTGGGTCAGGCCCAGGCAGCTTTGGCGCCGTGGTGGCATGCCGCCGACGCACCGATCCCCATCGTCGTGCTCCGTGCCACGATCAAGCAGAGCCTGCATGACTTCGATGCGGCGCTCGCCGATCTCGCTCTGGTCCTGAAGCAGGAGCCCGGCAATGCCCAGGCGCGGCTGACCCGGGCCTCGGTGCTGACCGTGATCGGTCGCTACGCCGACGCCTCGGCCGATTGCGCCGCCCTCGCACGCGTCGCGCCGGAGCTTGTCGTCACGGCATGCAACGCCCAGCCACGCAGCGTGAATGGTGAAGCCGGTGACGCCTATGCAGCCCTGGCGACGGCCCTGCAGCGTCCTGGCAATCCACCCGAGCTCGTCGAGTGGGCGCTGACCCTGGCAGCCGAGATCGCAGCACGGCGCGGCGATCATGCCGCCGCCGAGGGCCACTTCCGGCGTGCCCTGGCGCTCGATTCGCGCGACGCCTATCTGCTCGCGGCCTACGCCGATTTCCTCCTCGATCGCGACCGGCCGCGGGAAGCCGCGGCAGTGGCGACGACCGCCATTGCCAACGACAACCTGCTGCTCCGGGTCGCCATCGCCGAGGCGCGGTTTGCGGATCCCACTCCGGACGAGCGGCAACGTGCGGAGACGCATCGCACCGATCTCGCGGCACGGTTCGCAGCCTTGCGTGCACGAGGTGACATCGTGCACCGGCGCGAGGAGGCGATGTATGCCTTGCACCTCGAGCGCGATGCCCGCCGTGCGCTCGACCTCGCCCGTGCCAACTGGCAGGTGCAGAAGGAGCCCGCCGACCTGCGCATCCTCGGCGAGGCCGCCCGCGCCGCTCGAGACGGCGCGAGCCGGGACGTCGTCGAGGCCTGGGTGCGGCAGCACCGCCTCGAAGATGCGGCGCTTGCGGCCGTGATGGGAGCCGCCTGATGATGGCCGTGTTGCGCACGTGTCTGGTCCTGCTGCTCGCGCTATCGGCCGGGGTGGCGCACGCCCACAAGGCAAGCGATGCCTACCTGACCCTCGAGCGCGACGGCACCCACCTCACCGGTCGATGGGACATCGCCTTGCGCGACCTCGACGCCGCGCTGGGGCTCGATCTCGACGGCAACGGCGAGATCACCTGGGGTGAATTGCGCACCCGGTCGCCGGCGATCGCGACCTACGCCCTGCAGCATCTCGTGCTGCGCTCGGGCGGCGAAGCGTGTCCGGTCACCGTTCGCGATCACCTGGTCGACCAGCACACCGACGGCGCCTACACCGTGCTGCTGCTCGACGCGGCGTGTCCGGTTGCCGGGCCCACCGTCAACGTCCGCTACACGCTGTTCTTCGACGTCGATCCGCAGCACCGCGGCCTGCTGCAGGTGGTCGAGAACGGGATCAGCCGCAGCGTGATCTTCGCCGCGGATCATCCGCAGGAAGTGGTGGGCGGCGACGCCGGGGGCGCGCTCGACCAGTTCATCGCCTACGTACGTGAAGGTGTCTGGCACATCTGGACGGGGTTCGACCACATCCTCTTCCTGCTTTCGCTGCTGCTGCCGGCCGTGCTGGTGCGACGTGACGCTGCGTGGCAGCCGGCCGCGTCGTTCCGTCCCGCCTTCCTGGAGGTCGCGAAGGTCGTGACGGCGTTCACCGTCGCCCACTCGATCACACTCACCGTCGCGGCCCTGGGTATCGTGTCCCTGCCGTCGCGCTGGGTCGAATCCGCCATTGCCTTGTCGGTGGTGCTCGCCGCGCTCAACAACATCCGCCCGGTGATTGCCGAGGCGCGCTGGATCGCCGCCTTCGCGTTCGGGCTCGTCCACGGCTTCGGATTCGCGGGCGCGCTGCAGGATCTCGGCCTGCCGAGCGGCGCGCTGGCCCTGTCGCTCGCCGGCTTCAACATCGGCGTCGAGCTTGGTCAGCTGGTAATCGTGGCGGTCTTCCTGCCGCTCGCCTACCGGGTGCGCTCGACCTTGCTGTATCGACGCGTCGCCCTGGTTGGCGGCTCCGCGGCGATCGCGGCCGTGGCTGCGGTATGGCTCGCCGAACGGGCGCTCGATATGCCGCTCTTCTCGGCACTCGCGGCGTCGTGATCGTCGTGGACTGAGGGTCCGGTCAAAGCAACAGCGATTGCGCCGGCTCTTTCGTCTCGTCCCTGGCCTCCTGCCACGGCATGAGATGCAGGCTGCCGGCCAGCAGCGACAGCCCGATCTCCTCGCCGAGGGCGATACGATTGCGCGCAGCAACGTGGGTGGAGATCGAGGTGTGCAAGGCCATCTCGGCGCGGCCGTTCACGTGGACCGCGAGCTCGACCTGCGGGCCGAGAATCACGAACTCGGCCACCGTGCCCCTGAGCGGATTCTCATGCTCGCCGCGCGAGGGACGATCGCGCCGGTGCAGGATCACGCCGTCGGCGGGAATCGCCCACGCGACGCGCTTGCCGACCGCGAATTCGGGCGCATGGCGCGCCTCCAGGCCGACGCCGTTCCAGTCGATCAGGGTCATGCCCCGGTCCGTGGCCTGCGCCACCACCTTGGCACCGAATACATTCTTGAGATCCACGAGGCGGGCGACCTGCATGGTGGCAGGCTGGCTCATCACCTTGAAGGGTTCGCCCTGTTGCAGGGTACGCCCACGGTGCAGGATGACGAGCTCGTCGGCGAGCATGGCGGCTTCGTCGAGATCGTGGGTCACCAGCACCACGGGCATGTCGAGCTCCCTGCGCATCTCGGCGAGCTCGCGATAGAGCTTCCTGCGAGTCACGCGATCGACCGCTGCGAACGGCTCGTCCAGGAGCAGCACCTGCGGGTCGCGGGCCAGGGCGCGCGCCACCGCCACGCGCTGCTGCTGTCCGCCGGAAAGCTCTGCAGGTCGCCGCCGATTGAGGCCGCCCAGATGCACGCGGGCCAGGAGCGCCCGGGCGCGACGGGTGCGATTCGCCGCCGGAACGTGCAGCATGGCCGCGAGCACGTTTTCCTCCGCGGTGAGATGGGGAAACAGTGCGTAGTTCTGGAACACGAAGCCGACCCGCCGCTGCTGCGGCGGCAGCGCCACCTTCTGGTCGGAATCGAACCAGGTCGCGCCGCGACAGGCGATGCGTCCACGCTCGGGCCTGTACACCCCCGCAATGGCGCGCAACAGGGTGGTCTTGCCGCTCCCCGAGGGACCGACCAGGGCGAGCACCTGCCCCGGCGGACACGTGAACGCCGCGCGCAGGGGTATGCCGCCCTCCTGCGCCACCTTGACCTCCAGCCCGTGGTCGCTTGCCATCAGCGCGCGATGCTGCGCCGACCCGTGGTGGCGTACACCGCCAGGATCGCGAATAGCGACATTGCGAGGAGCGTCGCGGCCATGATGCCGGCGCCACGATCGTCGAACGCCTGCACGCGGTCGTAGATGGCGACCGACACGGTGCGGGTGACGCCGGGTATGTTGCCGCCGACCATCAGCACCACGCCGAACTCCCCGATGGTATGGGCGAATGTCAGCACCAGGGCCGATGCGATGCCGGGCCACGCCAGCGGCAGCTCGATGCGCCTGAAAATGGTCCAGCGGCGCATGCCGCAGCAGGCGGCGGCGTCGCGCACGTCGCGCGAGATCGCTTCGAACGCGCGTTGCATCGGCTGGATGGCGAACGGCAGGTTCACCACGATCGATGCGAGCACCAGTCCGGAGAAGGTGAACACCAGCGGTCGGCCGGCAAGCCATTGGCTCAGCCGATCCACGGGCGAATTCCCGCCCATCGCGGTCAGCAGGTAGTAGCCGAGCACCGTCGGTGGCAGCACCAGCGGCAGGGCCAGCACGGCTTCGACCAGCAGCTTGCCCCGAAACTGCCGCCAGGCGAGCGCGCGGCCGAGCAGGATGCCGATGGGCGCGAGAATGAGCGCGGTCCACGCGGCCAGCTTGATCGAGAGGAACAGTGCCGCCCAATCCATGGGCTATTGCACCGGCACGGCGAAGCCGTAGCGGGTCAGCACCCCGCGGGCCTTGGGTGACAGGAGGTACGCGTAGAACGCTGCGGCCGTGGCTCCGGCATTCTTGAGGAGCACCATGCGCTGGCGCAATGGCGCATGCCAGTCGTCCGGGATGAGTGCGTAGGCAAGGCGCTTTTCCAATGTGGCCGATCGAGCCTGGGCAAACGAGATGATGCCACCCTGCACGGTTGGCGTGAGCGCGAACTGCGCGGCCTGCGCGACATTCTCCCCCAGCACCAGCTTGCCCTGCAGCGGGGTCCAGAGGCCTGCGTGCTCGAGCGCCTGCCTCGCGGCGCGACCGTAGGGGGCGTGCTCGGGGTTGGCCATCGCGAACCGGTGGATGCGCGCCTGGGCGAGCGCGGTGCGCAAGCCCTCCAGCTGCCCGTCGAGCTTGAGCTGCGAGCCGGTCGCCGCGACCAGGGCAATGCGACCGACCGCGTAGATCACGCCCTCGTCACGCGTTCGCCCCTCCCGCGCCAGGGACTGCACGTAGGCTTCGTCGGCGGACAGAAAAACCTCGAACGGCGCACCTTCGGCGATCTGGCGGCGGAAGTTGCCCGACGAGCCGAACACGAGCTTGACATCGCGCCCCGTGTCCTTCGCAAACGCGGTGGCGATTTCGGCCAGGGCGAACTGCAGGTCGGCGGCAGCCGCGACAACGGGAACATCGCTCCCCGCAGTCGCCGCGTGCAGTGCCGGCGCGATGCATGCGAGCAGCGTAGCGAGAAGCAAACCGAAGATCGGGCGACGCATTGACGTGTGGTCTCCAACCCGCAGTGGCCGCGGGCGGGCGCGCACTGTGTTCCAGCCGGCAGGCGGATTGCCCAGGCTGAATCGCCGCTGCGCACCGATTGCGCTTTGCACCTTGCGCTTTGCACCTTGCGCTTTGCACCTTGCACCTTGCACCTTGCACCTTGCACCTTGCACCTTGCACCTTGCAACCGGGGACGCGACGTCTTGCT
>JBDTWB010000134.1:0-11235 GCA_040006895.1 Casimicrobiaceae bacterium
AACAACCCGATCGAGGCCGTTGCCCAATGGCGGGCGGGTGCGCTGCGGCCGCTCTGCGTGTTCGACGATCAACGCATGCCGTACAAGAACAAGGTGACCGACAAGATGTCGTGGAACGACATCCCGACCTGCAAGGAGTCCGGCGTTCCGATCGACTACGTGATGCTGCGCGGCATCTTCATGCCCGCCGGCGTGACGCCCGAGCAGGTCCAGTATTACGTGGACGTGTTCAAGAAGGTTCGGGAAACGCCCGAGTGGAAGAAGTTCATGGAGGATGGCGCCTTCAACACGACCTTCATGGCGGGCCCCGAGTTCACCAAGTGGGTCGAGAAGACCGAGGGGATCCACAAGGATCTCATGAAGGAAGCAGGCTTCCTCGCGAAGCCCTGACGCTCGATGCACCCGACCGCACGGCATGCCGTGCGGTTTTGTTTTGCGCCGCGCTCGTGGCGCACGTACCCGTCCAGAAGGTGGGTCCAATGCCCGAAGAATCGCAAACCGCCGAGCGCGGCGTCTCCACGCGATCGGTGGAGATCGCCGTCGCAATCATCATCTTCCTGCTCGGCGCGCTGGTCGTGTTCGACAGTTATCGTCTCGGCTCGAAATGGGGATCGGACGGTCCGCAGTCCGGCTACTTCCCGTTCTACATCGGCCTCCTGCTGTGCATCTCCAGCGCGGTGATCCTGGGTCAGGCGGTGCGCAAGGTTGCGGTGGAAAGCGACATTTTCGTCACCTGGGGACCGCTCAAGCTGGTGATGACGGTGCTCATCCCCGCGGTTGTCTACGTGCTCGCCGTGCAGTGGATCGGCCTGTACATCGCGTCGGCGATCTACATCACCGTCTTCATGGTCTGGCTCGGCCACTACTCGTGGCTGCGCAGCCTCGTTGTCGGCTTCGGCGTGAACGTGGCGTTTTTCTTCATGTTCGAGGTGTGGTTCAAGGTGCCGCTGTTCAAGGGCGAGCTCAATCCGCTCGGGTTTCTTGGTTACTGAGCCCGTCAGCCGAACGGCGCCGCCGGCGGTTGTCCGCCGCCTCTAGGAGATCGACTTGGAAGAACTAAGCGCATTGTTCCAGGGTTTTTCGGTGGTGCTGACGCCGTTCAACACCATGCTGATGATGATCGGCATCATCCTGGGCGTCATCATCGGCGTGCTGCCTGGACTCGGAGGCGCCAACGGGGTCGCCATCCTGCTGCCGCTCACCTTCGCGATGCCGCCCACCTCGGCGATCATCATGTTGTCCTGCATCTACTGGGGCGCCCTGTTCGGCGGCGCGATCACCTCGGTGCTGTTCAACATACCGGGCGAGCCGTGGTCGGTGGCGACGACCTTCGACGGCTACCCGATGGCCCAGCAGGGACGCGCCGGCGAGGCGCTGACTGCCGCGTTCACGTCGTCGTTCGTCGGCGCGTTCGTCGCGGTGATCATGATCACCTTCCTGGCGCCCCTGGTGGCCAAATTCGCGCTGCGTTTCGGGCCGCCGGAGTTCTTCGCGGTCTATCTCCTGACGTTCTGCAGCTTCATCGGCATGGGCAAGGGCTCGGCCTGGAAGACGCTCGTCGCCATGATGCTGGGCTTCGCGCTCGCAGCAGTCGGCATGGATACCGTCACCGGACAGCTGCGGCTCATCTTCGGATTCACCGAGCTGATGCGCGGCTTCGACTTCCTGATCGCGGTGATCGGCCTTTTCGGGATCGGCGAAATCCTGCTGTCGATGGAGGAGGGACTGTCGTTCACCGGCAAGACCGCCAAGATCAATCCGAAGGTGGTGCTCGAGACCTGGAAGAAGCTGCCCAAGTACTGGGTGACTTCGCTGCGCAGCTGCCTCATCGGCTGCTGGATGGGCATCACCCCGGGCGGGGCGACCCCGGCGTCGTTCATGAGCTATGGCGTGGCGAAGCGCATGTCGCGCGACGGCCACAAGTTCGGCACGGGCCAGATCGAGGGCGTGATCGCGCCCGAGACCGCCGCCCATGCGGCCGGAACGTCGGCGCTGCTGCCCATGCTCGCGCTGGGCATTCCGGGATCGCCGACGGCGGCGGTCTTGCTCGGCGGCCTGCTGATCTGGGGCCTTCAGCCCGGGCCGCTGCTGTTCGTCGAACAGAAGGACTTCGTGTGGGGCCTCATCGCCAGCATGTACCTCGGCAACATCGCCGGACTGATCGTGGTGCTGACCTGCGTGCCACTGTTCGCGGCGATTCTCCGCATTCCGTTCTCGATCATCGCCCCGGTCATCATCGTGATTTGCGCGATCGGTGCGTACACGGTCCACAACGCCATGCTCGATATCTGGCTGATGCTGCTGTTCGGCGTGGTGGGGTATGTGTTCAAGAAGCTCGATTATCCACTCGCGCCGCTGGTCCTGGCGCTGGTGCTGGGCGATCGCGCCGAGGACTCGTTCCGCCAGTCGATGCTGATCTCGCAGGGCGATGCCACCGTGTTCTTCTCCAACCCGCTGGTGGGTGGCATCACCACCCTCGCCCTTGTCCTGCTGTTCTGGCCGCTCATCTCGCGCATCATCGCCCGTATGCGCTCGGGTTCGGCGCCCGACCCGGCATGATGGATTTCGCCCGCCGCCATTTTCGAGAGCTTTCGCCATGACCGTCATCGCCATGTCGCAGGAGATGGGAACCCTCGGTCGCGACGTTGCGGCCGGGGTGACGCAGGCGCTCGGCCTGCGCCTGGTGCGCCACGAGATCGGTGATGCCGCAGCGGACCGGATGCGGGTCAAGAAGAGCCTCATCCGCCGTTTCCGCGAAGGTCAGCTCGGCTGGTTCGAGAAGCGGCGTGTCGAGAAGAGCAGCCTCGAGCTCCTGACCGCGGAGCAGGTGTACGACCGTGCGCTCGAGGGCGATGCCCTGATCCGCGGCTGGGGTGCGACCATCCTGCTTTTTCCCGTGCGTCACGTCCCCTGCCTCCGTATTTGCGCGCCGCTCGAGAATCGGGTGAAGTGGCTGATGGAGCGGCTCGATACCGACGATCCCCAGATTGCCCGGGACGAAATCGAGCGCTCCGACAGCGCGCATACCGCGCGCATCCACCAGACCTTCGGCGTCACGCTGGGCGACCCACTGCTGTACGACATGGTGTTGAATACGGGAAGGATCTCGATCCCGAGCTGCATCGACCAGGTCATCGAGCTTTCGCGGCGGCCCGAATTCCAGCCGACGCCGGACAGCATCGCGTTCCTGCGCAACCGGGCGCTTCAGGCCCGGATCCAGGCCGCGCTCGGCGCCCACGAGTCGGGCGCGCAGATCGACATCACGCTCGAGGTTGACGGGGGTCGCGTCGTGCTCCGTGGGGTTGTGGTCGACGATCGGGAGAAAAAGCTCGCGGCCGACCTTGCCCGGGAAGTCTCCGGCGTGACCGACGTCGAGAATGAGCTCCGGGTGATGAACGCCAGGCACGGCTACCCGGACGCGCGAGAAGACTAGCGCGAGTCAGGCGGCCGGCCTCGACCATAAGGGGGGCGTTATAGCGAGTATCTGAATTTCTGATTGGCCCTTATGGAACGCGGGCGTTAGGCTGGGGGGTTGCCGAAGCCCACGGCCGCGATCGTTCGCCGACTGGCGGGGTGGGGTGCTTCGGGCTCCAGGCTTTGGCGCAGCATGACGCGCGGGATCCGTGGCATGACGCGTGGTACCGGCCGCTCGACGACGCATGGCGCGCGTCGCCCTTCCGGACCCGATCACCCGTCGCGGAGCGCCCGGCGCGCACGGCGAACCGGCACTGCGCTTCCCCGAGGCAGCACGCGATAACGGTCGACATCGGAGGCGCCATCGATGGCATGGCCGGTTGTGGACGTGCCGGATCGCGTCGCGGGCAGGCGGTAGCGCGCCGCCGATCGCGTGCTGTTGGAGTTCTGAAGGCCGACCCGGAGGGCGTGCCCGATCGCGCGACCGTCGGCTGAACGATCGCGATAAGTAGTCGCGCCGTCGGCGCCAAGTGATCGCCATTGAAAAGGAGACGTGAAATGAAAGCACTGTCGGGCATTCGCATCCTCGACATGACGCACGTGCAGGCGGGCCCCACGGCATCCCAGTTGTTGGCCTGGATGGGCGCGGACGTGATCAAGTTCGAGAATCCCATCGGCGATGCCACGCGCGGCCAGCTTCGCGACGTGCCGAACGCCGACAGCCTCTACTTCACGATGCTGAACTGCAACAAGCGGTCGATCACCTGCAACATGAAGAACGCTGAAGGCAAGAAGGTGTTCGTCGAGCTCCTGAAGAAGTGCGACATTGTCATGGAGAACTTCGGACCGGGCGTCCTCGACCGCTTCGGCTTCACCTGGGAAAAGATCCACGAGGTCAACCCGCGCATCATCATGGGCTCGATCAAGGGGTTCGGCTCGTCGGGTCCCTACTCCGATTTCAAGGCCTACGAGAATGTCGCCCAGGCAATGGGCGGCTCCATGAGCACCACCGGCGTGCCGGACGGGCCGCCGTTCGTGACGGGCGCCCAGATCGGCGACTCGGGTACCGGGCTGCATTTGGTGATTGGCCTGCTGGCCGCCCTCCAGCACCGTCACACTTCCGGCAAGGGCCAGTACGTCGAGGTCGCCATGATGGACGCGGTGATGAACCTCTGCCGCGTCAAGTTTCGCGATCACCAGCGGCTGTCCCGCGGTCCGCTCCCCGAGTACTCGGTCGGCACGCACGCGGGCATGGGCGCGGTGCCGAGGGCCGGCAATGATTCCGGGGGCGGGCAGCTCGGCAACGCCATCCGCTGCAAGCCGGGCGGACCGAACGACTTCCTCTACATCGTCGTCCAGGAAGCGGTGTGGGCCGACATCGCCAAGCGCATCGGCAAGGAACTGGACCTTCCCGATCTGGTCAACGATCCAAGGTTCGCGACTATCGCCGAGCGGCGCAACCATCAGAACGACATGTGGGAGCTGATCGGCGAGCTGGCGTTGAAGTACACCAAGCGCGAGTTCATGGCGATCCTGAACGAGATCGACGTGCCGTGTGGCCCGATCATGTCGACCGAGGACCTCTTCAAGGACGAGCACGTGCTCGGCCGGGACATGATGGTGGAGCTCGACCACCCCCAGCGGGGCACGTGGTACAACGTCGGGATGCCGATCAAGCTGTCGGATTCGCCTGCCGAGATCCGACGCTCCCCGACCCTCGGCGAGCACACCGAAGAGATCCTGCGCGAGGTGCTCGCGATGCCCGACGCGGAGATCGCGCGTCTGCGCGAGGCGGGCGCCTTCGCGAAGGAGCCGAAGAAGGCGTCGGCCTGAACCTCACCCAGCGCACCAGGACGAGAAATCCTTGAGTTCAACTACGGTAAAACGGGGTGTCATCCCGATTGTCGCTGACGGCAAGCGGCAAGGCTCGAAGGTGCGCGCGACCCCGAAGGGCCGGATCGTCGATCCGGTCGTGGCAGACGAGGTCCGCGCACTGCTCGGCGATGCCCCGCGGCGGCGCGACCTCCTGATCGAGCACCTGCACCGGATCCAGGATACGTACGGCTACCTGCCGGCCACGCATCTCGTGGCGCTCGCCGCCGAGATGCGCCTGCCGATGGCCGAGGTGTACGAGGTCGCGACGTTCTATCATCACTTCGACGTGGTCAAGGAAGGCGACAAGGCGCCCCCGCGCCTGACGGTGCGCGTCTGCGACTCGCTGTCGTGCGCGATGGCGGGCAGCGGCACGCTCGAGTCGGACCTGCGAACGCAGCTCGGGTCCGACGTCCGGGTGGTTCCCGCGCCGTGCGTGGGTCGTTGCCACGCCGCGCCCGTGGCGCTGGTGGGTTGGAATCCGGTCGACCACGCGACGGTCACTACGGTTCGCGCGCTGGTCGATAGCGGTACCGTGCGCCCAGCGGTCGCCCCTTACGTGGATTACGCCCGCTACCGCGCCGAGGGCGGCTACAAGACCCTCCAGTCGTGCGTGAGCGGCGAGCGCGCCCTGGAGACGGTCCTTACGACCATGGAAAGCTCCGGCCTGCGCGGACTGGGCGGCGCCGGCTTTCCGGCGGGCCGCAAGTGGCGCATCGTCCGGGCCGAGCCGGCGCCGCGGCTGTGCGCGGTGAACATCGACGAGGGCGAGCCGGGCACTTTCAAGGATCGCTTCTATCTCGAGCGCGACCCGCACCGGTTTCTGGAAGGCATGCTGATCGCCGCCTGGGCGGTCGACATCGCCGAGATCTACATCTACCTGCGTGACGAATATGCGGCTTGCCGTGAGCTCCTCGCCGCCGAGCTCGCTGCGATCACTGCCGATCCGCCCTGCGCCCTGCCCGTGATCCACCTGCGCCGCGGCGCAGGTGCGTACATCTGCGGCGAGGAATCGGCCATGATCGAGTCGATCGAGGGCAAGCGCGGCATGCCCAGGCTGCGGCCGCCGTACGTGGCGCAGGCAGGACTGTTTGGCCGCCCGACTCTCGAGCACAACATGGAAACCCTGTTCTGGGTGCGGGACATCCTGGAAAAGGGCGCGGCATGGTTCGCGGACGAAGGACGCAATGGCCGCAAGGGCCTGCGCTCGTTCTCGGTCTCGGGGCGCGTGCAAAAGCCGGGCGTGCATCTCGCGCCTGCGGGCATCACCTTGGTCGAGCTGGTCGACGAATATTGCGGCGGCATGCTGTCGGGCCACGAGTTGTATGCCTATCTGCCCGGCGGGGCGTCCGGCGGCATCCTGCCGGCGTCGATGGCGGACATTCCGCTCGATTTTGACACCCTCAACGCCCACGGCTGCTTCATCGGCTCGGCGGCGGTGATGGTGCTGTCGCAGCAGGATCGGGCGCGCGACGCTGCGCTGAACGTGATGCAATTCTTCGCGGCCGAGTCGTGCGGCAAATGCACCCCGTGCCGGGTGGGCACGGCCAAGGCCGTTGATCTGCTCAAGGCCGATCGCTGGGACCAGGAGCTTCTCGAGGAGCTCTCCCAGGTCATGACCGACGCGTCGATCTGCGGTCTTGGCCAGGCCGCCCCGAATCCGATTCGTTGCGTCATCAAGTATTTTCCGCACGAGATCGCCTGAAGGGTGGAGGCGCTCGCTACAGCGGCAGGAAGGAAGGCGACATGAACCTCATGGTGGACATCGCAGCGGACCAAGCCGCCATCGCATTCACGCTGAATGGCAAGCCTGCGTCGGCAGCGCCCGGCGAGTCGATCATCCTGGCCGCGAAACGGCATGGCATCGACATTCCGCACTTGTGCTACGCGGAGAACATGCGGCCGGACGGCAATTGCCGGGCCTGCGTGGTGGAGATCGACGGCGAGCGCGTGCTCGCTCCGTCGTGCTGCCGTGCGCCCAAGGAAGGCATGGTGGTGTCGAGCACGAGCGCCCGCGCCCTGCACTCGCAGCGCCTCGTGCTGGAGCTGCTGCAGTCCGACATGCCGCCGAAGGACTACAGGCCCGATTCCGAGCTCGCCTACTACGTGCGCGAGCTCGAGGTCGGCAAGCCGCGCTTCGCGCCCCGGCGCTCGCCGGACGCCGACCTCACCCATCCTGCCATCGCCGTCAACCTCGATGCCTGCATTCAATGCACCCGCTGCGTCCGTGCGTGCCGCGAGCTGCAGGTCAACGACGTCATCGGCTTTGCCTATCGCGGCAATGACTCGCTGCCGGTCTTCGATCTAGACGATCCGATGGGGGCGTCGACCTGCGTGGCGTGCGGCGAGTGCGTGCAGGCTTGCCCGACCGGCGCACTCATGCCCGCGCGCGAGGCCGGTCTGGTGGAGGTGGACAAGACTGTTGCGTCGGTCTGCCCGTACTGCGGGGTGGGCTGCCAGCTCACCTATCACGTCAAGGACAACCGCATCATCCACGTGCAGGGACGCGACGGCCCGGCGAATCATGGCCGGCTGTGCGTGAAGGGACGCTACGGCTTCGACTACGTGCATCACAAGCAGCGCCTGACCGTCCCGCTGATCCGCCGCGAGGACGCGCCGAAGAACGCCGATTTCACCATGGATCCCGAGGACGTGATGCGCGTGTTCCGGGAGGCGTCCTGGGACGAGGCTCTCGACCTCGCCGGTGGCAAGCTCTCCGCGTTGCGGGACAGCCGCGGGCCCGGCAGCCTGGCGGGCTTCGGCTCCGCCAAGGGCAGCAACGAGGAGGCCTATCTCTTCCAGAAGCTGGTGCGAACCGGATTTCGCACCAACAACGTCGACCATTGCACCCGCCTGTGCCACGCCTCGAGCGTCGCTGCCCTGATGGAAGGCATCGGCTCCGGCGCGGTGTCGAACCCGGTCATGGACGTGCTGAAGGCCGATGTCGTGCTGCTGATCGGAGCCAACCCGGTGGTCAACCACCCGGTCGCGGCCACCTGGATCAAGAACGCCACCAAGCAGGGCACACGCCTCATCATCGCCGACCCGCGCCGCTCCGAGCTCGCCCGGCACGCGACCCATTTCCTGCAGTTCAAACCCGACACCGACGTGGCCCTCCTGAACGCGATGATGCACACCATCGTCGCGGAAGGCCTCGTCGACCAGCGCTTCATCGCCGATCGCACCAGCGGGTACGAGGAGCTCAAGCGCAATGTCGAGGGCTACAGTGCCGACACCATGGCGCCGATCTGCGGCATCCCCGCGGAAACGATCCGCGAGGTCGCGCGACAGTTCGCCACGTCGCGGGCGTCGATGATCCTGTGGGGCATGGGGATATCGCAGCACGTGCACGGCACTGACAACGCGCGTTGCCTGATCGCACTCGCCATGATCACGGGGCAGATCGGCCGTCCGGGCACGGGGCTGCATCCGCTGCGCGGCCAGAACAACGTGCAGGGCGCATCCGATTCGGGGCTCATCCCGATGGTGTTCCCTGACTACCAGCGGGTGGACAATCCCGAGGCACGGCAGCGCTTCGAGAAGCTCTGGAACACGCCGCTCGATCCACGTCCCGGTCTCACGGTGGTCGAGATCATGGACGCCGTGCACGCCGGCGACATCCGCGGCATGTACATCATGGGCGAAAACCCGGCGATGTCCGATCCCGACGTGCATCACGCCCGCGGTGCGCTCGCCAAGCTCGAGCATCTCGTCGTGCAGGACATCTTCCTCACCGAGACCTGCTATCTCGCCGACGTGATCCTGCCCGCCACCGCCTTCCCGGAAAAGACCGGGACATTCACCAACACCGACCGACTGGTGCAGCTCGGCCGGCAGGCGCTCGATGCACCTGGCGAGGCCAAGCCCGACCTGTGGATCATCCAGCAGATCGCGCAGCGCCTCGGGCTCGACTGGAACTACGCCCACCCGCGCGAGGTGTTCAACGAGATGCGCAAGGCGATGGATTCGATTGCCGGCATCACCTGGGAGCGACTGGAAGCGGACTCGGCGGTGACCTACCCTTGCATCAACGAAGGCGATCCCGGGGATCCGGTGGTGTTCACGGCAGACTTCCCGACGCCTTCGCGGCGCGCCCAGCTGGTGCCGGCCGATCTCATCCCGGCCGACGAGCGGCCCGACGCCGAGTACCCCATGGTGCTCATCACCGGCCGGCAGCTCGAGCACTGGCATACGGGCAGCATGACCCGGCGCGCCTCGGTGCTCGACGCCATCGAGCCGGAACCGGTGGCGTCGCTCAACAGCGGCGACATCAGTCGCCTGGGCATCCGGCCGGGCGACCCGATCACGGTACGCTCGCGGCGCGGCGCGATCACGCTCTATGCGCGCGCCGACGACGGCACGCCGCCGGGCGCGGTGTTCATACCGTTCTGCTACTACGAGGCGGCGGCGAACATGCTCACCAATCCGGCGCTGGATCCTTTCGGCAAGATTCCGGAGTTCAAGTATTGCGCCGTGCGCGTCGAAGCCGGCGGGACCGTCGAGGAGCATTCGTCCTTCGGCGGAGGACAGGTACTCGCGGAAGCGCAGACGGCCTGAAGCAAGACGAACATTTCAAGATGCAGTGACGCGGCCGCGGGTCGATCACTGGCCGACGGAGGACGAACATGGCAGACGACAAGAAACATTCGGGAGGCAAGATGACGCACGACAAGACGGCGGTCCGGAAGATTCTCGACACGGTGAAGGCCGATGGCCGCACATCGCTGACCGCGCCGGAGGGTAAGCTGGTCTGCGATGCCTACGGCATCCCGGTCCCTGGCGAGGGCGTGGCGACGGGCCGTGCCGAAGCGGCCAAGCTCGCGAGCGGCATGGGCTTCCCGGTGGTGCTGAAGATCGTCTCGCCGGAGATCCTGCACAAGACGGAAGCCGGCGGGGTGCTGGTCGGCATGAAGTCGGCGGCGGAGGTCGAGCAGGGCTTCGACACCATCATGGCCAACGCCAAGAAGTACAACGCCAAGGCCAGCCTCCTGGGTGTGCAGGTGCAGCAGATGCTCAAGGGCGGCCAGGAAGTGATCGTCGGGGCGGTGACCGATCCGTCATTCGGCAAGCTCGTGGCGTTCGGCCTGGGCGGCGTGCTGGTCGAGGTGCTGAAGGACATTACCTTCCGGCTTGCACCCGCCACCAAGGAGGACGCGCTGTCGATGCTCGATGGCGTGCAGGCCGCGGAGATGCTGAAAGGCGTGCGCGGCGGTGATCCGGTCAACCGGGATGCGCTGGCGGGGCTGATCGAGAGCGTGTCTCAACTGGTCGCCGACTTCCCCGAGATCTCGGAGATGGACCTGAATCCGGTGTTCGCCACCAAGGACGGCGCGATTGCCGCCGACGTCCGCATTGTGACGGACTGGAATCCCCCCGAGGCGCGCCATCGTCCGAAGCACGACGACATCGTGCGCGACATGAATCGGATCATGAAGCCCGATGCGGTCGCGGTGATCGGCGCGTCGAACGAGGCCGGCAAGATCGGCAACTCGGTCATGAAGAACCTGATCAACGGCGGCTACCAGGGCGAGATCTACCCGATCCACCCGTCGGCCACCGAGATCATGGGCAGGAAGGCGTTCAAGAGCGTGAAGGATGTCCCCGGCACCATCGACGTCGCGGTGTTCGCCATTCCCGCCAAGTTCGTGGCCCAGGCGCTCACCGAGGTCGGCGAGAAGAAGATTCCCGGTGCGGTGCTCATCCCGTCGGGATTCGCCGAGACCGGCAACGTCGAAGGCCAGGAGGAGATCCAGAAGATCGGCCGCAAGTACGGCGTGCGGCTCATGGGCCCGAACATCTACGGCTTCTACTACACCTGGAAGAATCTCTGCGCCACGTTCTGCACAGCCTATGACGTCAAGGGCCACGCGGCGCTGTCGTCGCAGTCGGGCGGGATCGGCATGGCGATCATCGGCTTCTCGCGCTCGGCCAAGATGGGCGTGTCGGCGA
>JBDTWB010000135.1:0-11220 GCA_040006895.1 Casimicrobiaceae bacterium
AAGTCGGGCAGCGCGTCCATGTACGACTCGGCATAGCGGTTGCCGTAGAAGAATTGCTGCCACTGCCGCACCATGCCCATGTAGCGATTGTTGAGATTCACGATCTTGACGGGCAGGTGATACTGCTTGCAGGTCGAGAGCTCCTGGATACACATCTGGATCGATGCCTCCCCGGTGATGCAGGCGACCGTCGCTTGGGGATTGGCCATCTGCACGCCCATGGCGGCGGGCAGGCCGAAGCCCATCGTCCCGAGCCCACCGGAGTTGATCCAGCGCCGCGGCTTGTCGAACTTGTAGTACTGCGCCGCCCACATCTGGTGCTGCCCGACGTCGGAGGTGATGAACGCATCGCCCCGGGTCAGCTCGTACAGCTTCTCGACCACCGCCTGCGGCTTGATGAGCGCGCTGGCGCGGTCGTAGCGCAGGCAGTCCTTGCGCTGCCATTCCTTGATCTCCGACCACCAGGCCTTGAGCGCCGCCGGATCGGGCTTCTGCGGCGAGCCCTCGATCAGCTTCACCATTTCCCCGAGCACATCGGCGACATAGCCCACGATCGGCACGTCGACCTTGACCCGCTTGGAGATCGAGGAAGGATCGATATCGATGTGGATGATCTTGCGATCGGCGCGAGAGAAATGCGTAGGGTTGCCGATGACGCGGTCGTCGAACCGCGCCCCCACGGCGAGCAGCACGTCGCAGTGCTGCATGGCCATGTTCGATTCGTACGTGCCATGCATCCCGAGCATGCCCGTGAATTGCGGATCCGTGCCGGGAAAGCCGCCCAGGCCCATCAGCGTGTTGGTGCACGGGTAGCCCAGCAGCCGCACGAGGCGGGTGAGCTCCGGGGCGGCGTTGTTCAGCACCACGCCCCCGCCGGCGTAGATCATCGGCCGCTTGGCTTCGAGGAGGAGCTGCACGGCCTTCTTGATCTGCCCGGCATGTCCCTTGGTCACCGGGTTGTAGGAGCGCAGCGAGATCGTCTTCGGATAGCTGAATTCCGTCTGTGCCTGGGTCACGTCCTTGGGAATGTCCACCAGGACCGGGCCGGGCCGCCCGGTCGCGGCCAGGTAGAACGCCTTCTTGATGGTGACGGCGAGGTCCTTGACGTCCTTGACCAGGAAGTTGTGCTTGACGCAGGGCCTGGTGATGCCGACGGTGTCGCACTCCTGGAACGCGTCCTGGCCGATGGCATGGGTCGGTACCTGCCCGGTCAGGACCACCATGGGGATGGAATCCATGTACGCGGTGGCGATGCCGGTCACGGCGTTGGTAACCCCGGGACCCGAGGTCACGAGGCAGACGCCGATCTTGTGGGACGAGCGCGAGTAGCCATCCGCCGCATGCACGGCGCCCTGCTCATGCCGTACCAGCACGTGCTTGACCTTGTCCTGCTTGAAGAACTCGTCGTAGATGTTGAGAACGGCCCCGCCGGGATAACCGAAGACGAAGTCGACGCCTTCTTCCTGGAGGCAGCGAAGCACGATTTCCGCGCCGGTGAGTTGCATGGCTGGCCTTACGCGTGAATGACGCAGTCGATGGACGAAATCCCGGCTCCGCGGGCGACGGACGGGACGACGCGAGGAACGGCGAAGCTCCTCGATTGCATGGCGCGCAACTGGGTGGACGCGCCCACCAAAGGCTGGATCGGGTAGATAGCCGCGATTGCGAAGCTCGGCGCGGTCCCAGGGAGTTCCTTGGATGCTTGTGGCATCGCCGGAGGGATCTGTACGCCGTTACTGCGGTACGCCGTTGTTGCGGTACGCCGTTTCTGCGGTACGCCGTTGTTGCGAAACGACATCGGCCGTTTCCGGCCAACCCCCTCACGTTACCTTTGCGAACACTGCCGGTCAAGCGCTGCAGCGCACAATCCGCGAAGCGCGCGGGGCCGGAACCACAACGCGACAGCCCTTCGGCAGGCGGGCCTATATAATTCGACGCCATCAAGCGATCGGAACGGATCTGGCTTCATATCAGGAAATTTCCGCATTTCTCGCCGAAGTCGAACGCCGCGCCTTCAAACAGGCGATGTTCGCCGTCCGTGACGAGCACGTGGCCGTGGACGTGGTCCAGGACGCCATGCTCAAGTTGACCGAGAAATACAGCGACAAGCCGCCTCGCGAGCTGCCGATGCTGTTCCAGCGGATCCTGCAAAATACGATCCACGATCATTTCCGGCGGCAGAAGGTCCGGTCGACCTGGACCACCCTGCTGTCCAGCCTGGGCCGGGGGGAGGACAAGGACGACGATTTCGATCCGCTCGAAACTCTGCCGGCCAAATCCGGTTCGAACGCGGCAGCGGACCCGGCCGAGCAGTACCAGCAGGCCGAGGTGGTCGGCATGATCGAGCAGGCGCTGGCGCGGCTCCCGGCCCGTCAACGCGAAGCGTTTCTGTTGCGTTACTGGGAAGAGATGGACGTGGCGGAGACGGCCGCAGCGATGGGATGCTCGGAAGGGAGCGTCAAGACCCATTGTTCACGCGCTGTCCACGCCCTGGCCGACATGCTCTCGGCCAAGGGGATCAAATTATGACAATTCAAGACGATGAACTTGCCCGGAAGGTCGCCGGTTACCTCGACCAGGGAACGGCTGCGATGCGCGCCGGGACGGCCTATCGGCTGCAACTCGCGCGCCAGCAAGCGCTCGCGCGCCTGACCGCGACGGCGCACGCTACCGAGCCCGAACTCGCCGGAGCGTCGTCCGGTGGGGTGGGCATGCTGCGCCCCGGGACGGGCGGGCGCGGCCTTGCGACCAATGCGCGGATCTGGGTGGGGGTGGGTCTGGTTGCGGCAGCCACGCTCGGCTACCAGCAATACCAGGATTGGCAGGCACAGCAAACGACCGAAATCGTGGAGACGGATGCCGCGATCCTCACGTCGGAATTGCCGATCGATGCCTATTTGGACCGGGGCTTCCAGAATTGGCTCAAGCACCTGGACGAAAAATAGCGCCCGCCCGGCACCTCGTGGCCGCGCTGCTGTCAGCCGGGCTCCTCGCCGGTCCGCTCGTGGAAGCGGCGGCGGCTCAGGCCACGTCCGGGCCGCGCTGGTCGCAGCTCTCACCCGACGAGCAACGGGTCCTGGAGCCGTTGCGCCCTGACTGGGACCGCCTGGAATCGCAGCGCAAGGAAAAATGGCGCGGGCTCGCCCATCGCTACCCGGGGATGGCGCCCCCGGAGCAGGAACGCCTGCGCCAGCAGATGCGGCCCTGGGCTGAGCTCACCCCCGACCAGCGCCGCTCCGCCCGGGACCAGTACCGGTCCCTGCGCGGGCTGCCCCCGGACCAGCGCGAAGCCATCCGCGAACGTTGGAAGCAATATCAATCGCTGCCGCCCGAGGCCCGGCGGGAGCTTTCCATCCGCCGGCCCGCCCCGCTGCGCAACCCGGACGGCGGTCCTTCCACCTATCGGCCCGCGCCGCGCCCGACGACGCCCGGCCCGGCCGGCCCCGGCCCTGCCCCGTCCGGGCCGCCGCGATTCGGGACGACATTTCCCTCCGGCGCCCCACCCGCGCCAACCGCGCCCGGCATGGGGCCGCCTCCCCCTGCGCCTCCGCCGGCGCGGTGAACCGTCAGCCGTGAGCGGCCCCGCCCGGGCCGCCTCCACCGGCGCGGTGAACCGTCAGCCGTGAGCGGCCCCGCCCGGGCGGCGGCCGCGCCAACCACTTCCGTACCGCGGCGCGCGTCGGTTCGCCGCCGCCTCGCGGCACTCGTGTACGAGGCGTTGCTCCTCGCCGCCGTGGCGTTCATCGCCGGCTTCGTGCTCTTGCCTCTCACCCCCAGCGTGTCCGATGCGACCACGGTGGCCATCCCGGGACCCCTTGTCCGGGTCACGTCGTTCGCCGCCATCGTCGTGGTGTTCGGAGTCTATTGCACCTGGTTCTGGAGCCGGGGGCGCCGCACCCTGGCGATGAAGACGTGGCAGCTTCGGCTGGTCACCGACGAGGGCGCGCCGCTTGCATGGTCGCGCGCGCTCAGGCGCTACCTCGCGGGATGGATCGGACCGTGTCTCGCCATCGCGACCTACCTGCCGCTCCACGCCCATGCCCACGGGCGCTGGGCACTGGCCTTGCTCGGCGTCAACTTCGCGTGGGCCGCGATCGATCGCGATCGCAAGTTCATGCACGACCGGCTCGCGGGGACCCGGCTCCTCGAGGACCGGCGCCCGCCGCCGCCTGCTCCGCCGGCCGGCGCGTAGCCGACTACGCGGGCGAGCGCGGCGCAGCAACACCTGGGGTGGACTGACGGCGCGTGGCGCCCGCCGTATCCATGTCGGCAGTGTTCTCTGATTGCCGCATTCGGGGCCGCGTTGGTGTCCGCCTCGGCGCCCGCGCTGGCGCAGGTGAAGATCGGCGTCACGGTGTCGGCGACCGGACCCGCCGGGTGACCGGGCAGGCGCACGCGCAATCCGTGCGTCGCCGGGGAGTCGGGCGGGGGTGCGTGGTCAGCGTGCCGCCACGGGCGCGGATGGGGCGCGCGACAGCGCCACCCCTATGGCGATCAAGACCATGCCGCCGATGGCCGCGAGGGTTAGGGTTTCCCCGAAGAACGCGTAGGCCATGACGGCGGTGACCGGTGGCACGAGATAGAAGAGCCGCGCGACGTTCGCGGCCGCGCCGTGCCGGAGCAGCCAGTACAGCAGGCTGATGGCGCCCACCGAAAGCACCACCACCGACCAGCCCAACGCGAAGAGGAACGGCGCGACCCACTGCACCGGGCGATGCTCGAGGAGGAGCGCGAGCGGGGTATACAGCAGAGCGCACGCGCCGAACTGCACGACGGCGCCGGTGCGCAGGTCGACCTGCCCACAGAATCGCTTCTGGTACAGCGTGCCGATGCTGATACCGACCAGCGCGACGGCGACGGCCGTGAGCCCCGCATGCGAACCGGTGAAGCTCACCTTGTGGCGGACCACCAGCCAGACCCCCACGAGCCCCAGCACCAGTCCGGTCCATTGTCGCAGCCGCACCGCTTCGCCCAGCCACAGCCACGCGATCAGCACCGTCAGGATCGGCTGCAGACCGACCAGCATCGAGGCGGTGCCTGCGGGCATGCCGTCGGCGAGGGCCACGAAGACCCCGCCCAGATAGGCGCCGTGGACAAGCCACGCGGCTACTGCGATATGCAGCCATTGCCGCCGGCTATCGGGCCAGGGCGCGCGCGTCAGCAGCGATACCGCGACCATCAGGATCGCGACCAGCATGAACCGATACCAGAGGAAGGTCAGCGGCGGCGCATACGGCAGGCCGAACTTGGCAGCGATGAAGCCCGTGCTCCAGAGCACCACGAATAGCGCCGGAAACGCGAGCTGCACCCGCGCGCGCCCTGCAGACGATGTCCCGCCAGCCACGGACGCAGGCGCGGGTTGGATGCGCGCCATGGGGTCAGCGCCGCGGCGCGAAGGGACACGCGGGCGTGTCGCGGCACGCCCGACGCCGGGCCGGAACGATCACCGCGCGGGTGCGGCGCGGGCGACGCTGGCCGTCTGCCGAACCACGCTGTCGAGGATCTCCTGCTTCGCCTCCTCCGGACCTGTCCAGCTGGAGATCCGCACCCATTTGCCCGGCTCGAGGTCCTTGTAGTGCTCGAAGAAGTGGGCGATCTGCAGCGTGGTGAGCTCGGGCAGGTCGCGCGGCGACTGCACCGCACGATAGAGCGAGGACAGCTTGTCGATCGGGACCGCCAGGATCTTGGCGTCGCCGCCGGCCTCGTCGTCCATCTTGAGCATGCCGATCGGCCGGCAGCGAACCACCACGCCGGTGATGAGCGGCACGGGCGAGAGCACCAGCACGTCGCAGGGGTCGCCGTCGTCGGAGAGCGTATGCGGGATGTAGCCGTAGTTGCACGGGTAATGCATCGACGTCGACATGAACCGATCCACGAAGACCGCCCCGGTCTCCTTGTCGACTTCGTACTTGATCGGGTCGCCATGCATCGGGATCTCGATGATGACGTTGCAGTCGTTGGGGAGGTCCCGGCCGGCGGGGACGCGATCGAGGTTCATGGTGAGGTCCGGGCGACGATGCAGACGCCCACATTATGCCCACGGCGCGATGGCCGCGGCTCAGGCGCCGTGACGGTAGGCCGATGCGTAGCGTATGTACACGTCGCGGAAGCCGGCGAACAGCGCGCGCTCGGCGGGCTTGAGAGGGCGAAAGGCCCGCGCGGGCCGCCCTGCCCAGATCCAGCCGGACTCGACCACGGTCCCGGACTCGACTTGCGCGCGGGCGCCGACGCAGCCGCCGGCCTGCACCGTCACGCCATCGGCGAGCTCGGCACCCATGCCGACGAGGGCGTCGTCGCCGATCGTCCCCGCGCCGATACGGGTGTTGTGCCCGACCGTCACCCCAGCGCCGATGCGCAGCTCGCCGCGGGCGCGGTTGGTGACGAGCACCGAGTTGTCCTGGATGTTGGTGCCGGAGCCGATCTCGATCCGCCCGTCGCCCGCGGCGACCACGCAGCCGAAGTACACGCCCGCCTCCGCGCCGATGGCGACATCGCCGACCACGCATGCGGTCGGTGCGACATAGGCGTCGGCGCACTGCGGCCGCGCGGCCCCGGCGAGCGCGAGTTCCATGTCGGCCAGCACGTCCGGCGGAATGTCGGTCTCGAGCACCGGTTCGGAAGCGGCGTCGCGGCGCATCGCGGCCGCCCACTGGCGGGCCTCGTCGCGGGAGATCGCGCGCACCGGGCCGGCGGGATTGCCGGCGTACAGGAAGCCGCCGGGGAGCTTCTTGCGAGGCGCAACCAGGGCACCCGCGGCGATCACCGCATACGCCCCGACGAACGCGTCGTCCATGACCACCGCGGCATCGCCCACCACCACGCCATCCTCGAGGGTGCAGGCATGGACCAGCGCGAATTTTCCGACGGTGACCTCGTTGCCGACCTTGGTGGCGAGCACCGAATCGGCAATGTGCACGGTCGCCCGCTTATCGAAGAACACGTCATCGCCGATCGTGATCGACTCGCCGTCCGCGCGCAGGGTCGCCAGCGCGCGCAGGACGAGGCCCGACCCGGCCCGGGTACGCCCGATCAGGGCCGCGGAATCGGCGATGTCGGCGTGCCCGGCCTGGATGGGAAGGTACTGGAGATAGGGGATCAGCATGGCGACGGATGAACGCAGCGACGCCGGTGCAGAGGGGACGCAGCCGACGACGCGGAAGCGGCAGTCTGGCATGAGGGCAGCACACCGGTCATCGACGACTTGACCTCGCCGATCCCGCTTCACGCCACCGCGGTCACTGGAGCAGCGCGCCTTCCGGAATGGTTTCGGCCTTGAAGAACAATGGCATTCCGGTGCCCGGGACGCGATCGGCATGGACGCCGGCGAGCAGTCGCACGTCGGTGACCCGGCAGTCCCGCAAGAGCTCGGCCAGCATGCGCAGTGGCGTGCTCACCGGCTCGGTGGCCAGCAGGGGACAACGGAAGCCCTCAGCGTCGCGGGGCGCGAAGGGCGATGATAGCGAGAGCCGCAACTCGCCGCCGCCGCGCGCGTCCACGGCCCGATGGCTGCTGATCACCGCGGTGGGCTCGCCGACCGCCGCCCGAAACTTGCGTATCGCGTTGGTGGCGAACACCTGTGCCCCGACCTCGCGTTGCGCCGCGGCGCCGTCGAGCGCTGCCGGAAGCGGATGACCAGGACTGCGCGGCAGTGCCAGCACACTCGCCCCGGGCACGGCCAGTTCTTCGACCAGGGCCGCGGTCAGCTCGGCCCCCCAGCGGCCTACGCGGGCGCCAGCGAGCAGGTCGCGACCGGCCGCCGCGATCGCCGTCCCGACCAGGAAGCGCAGATGGACGCTCTCGGGTCCTGCACCCACGGGCAAGGGTGCCGGATGGAAAAGCGGGTGGGCGGTCTGCGCCGCGATCCCCGAAGGCAGTCCCTGCAGCGCCCGCCAGGCGGCGAACTGATCGATGGCGAGGGCGCCCGGCGGGACGAGAACCGGACTCACGGCCAGCGACTCGCTGCCGCCGAGGGCTTTGCCATCGCGCAAAATGGCCGCGATACGCCCGGGCGCCGGCACCGACAGCACACCAGGCAACTCGATGATGCCGTCGCCGGCGGTTCGGCCCGCGACGATCACCAGCGGGAGCGCGAACGCG
This sequence comes from Casimicrobiaceae bacterium, assembly GCA_040006895.1. Lineage (GTDB taxonomy): Bacteria > Pseudomonadota > Gammaproteobacteria > Burkholderiales > Casimicrobiaceae > CAIWHR01. The sequence continues at coordinate 8,098 of JBDTWB010000135.1, forward strand.
GTTACCCGCAGGTTCCCTTGATCGGAGGTGCTGGAATGTTGATTCCAGAGAAAGGCGGCCGTTCTCCACATTTGCCTAGCGATGTCCGGTGAAGGTGCCTGATCGACCGCCTCGGCCACGCTCGCCGGGGAGTCCTGCAAGGCGCTCTCCAGTGCGGCGCACAGTGCCGCTTCGTCGGAGTCGGTGCGGCCGGGCGTCTGCGCGGAGAGACTTGCCGCGGCCAGGGCATACCAATGCGCCGCCGGGGTCGCCGCGTCTGGCGGTCGGAACACACGGGGATCCGGGACACCCGGGAGGTCAGCGGCGAGGTGCATGGCGGCTCGTAAACGAAATGCGGTCGCAAATAGGGGAGCGCATGGCGACAACCCACGGAGGGCGCGCCTGGGGGCGCGCCAGGACGATACCGCACGGCGGACGGCCCGGTTGGCGGCGTTGCGCCGGGCGCGGCGCGCGCCGCAGCGTTGCGGCCCGGTACAATAGCGGGCTTTGCCGCAGCCGTCGGCGCAGGTCATACCCTTTCTTCCCTTTTGCCAGGGCCCGCCCCTCCGCCATGCGCGTTTCCCGCTTTTATCTTGCCACTCTGAAGGAAGCCCCGTCCGAGGCGGAGATCGTCAGCCAGCAACTCATGCTGCGCGCCGGGCTCATCAAGAAGGTCTCGTCGGGGATTTATACCTGGATGCCGCTGGGCCTGCGCACCCTGCGCAAGGTCGAGGCGGTGGTGCGCGAGGAGATGAATCGCGCCGGGGCCGTCGAGCTCTACATGCCCCACGTCGTGCCGGCCGAGCTGTGGCAGGAAACCGGCCGTTGGGACAAGTTCGGTCCGCAGCTTCTCAAGATCCGCGACCGCCACGAACGCGACTTCCTGTTCAGCCCGACGCACGAGGAGGTGATCACAGACATCGTGCGCAAGGACATCCGCAGCTATCGCCAGCTCCCGGTGAACCTGTACCACATCCAGGTCAAGTTCCGGGACGAGATCCGGCCCCGGTTCGGAGTCATGCGCGCGCGGGAGTTCGTCATGAAGGACGCCTACTCCTTCGACACGAGCCGCGACGGCCTGATGACGAGCTACCAGGCGATGTACGACGCCTACGCGCGCATCTTCACCCGCCTGGGCCTGCGGTTCCGGGCCGTGCAGGCCGACACCGGGGCGATCGGAGGATTCGCCTCGCACGAATTCCAGGTGCTGGCCGATTCGGGGGAGGACGCCATCGCCTGGTGCCCGAAGTCGGAATACGCCGCCAACGTGGAGCAGGCCGAGGCGATCGCGCCGCCCGGGTCGCGCCCCGCCCCGGGGGAAGAAATGCAACGGGTTCCCACACCGGGGCTCGCGACCTGCGAAGCGGTCGCCGACCTCTTGCATATGCCGCTGGCGCGCACCGTCAAGTGCCTGATGCTCGTCGCCGGCGATCGGGTGCAGATGCTGCTCATTCGGGGCGATCACATGCTGAACGAGGTCAAGGCCGGCAAAATCGCGGGGCTCGGCGACTGGCGCTGGGCGACCGATCCGGAGATCCGAGCCGCGACCGGATGCGCCCCGGGGTATCTCGGCCCGGTCGGCATCGCCTCCGGCCTGCCGCTGGTGGTCGACCGTTCGGTGGCCGTGATGAGTGATTTCGTGTGCGGCGCCAACGAGGTCGACTTTCACTTGCGCGGGGTCAATTTCGGCCGGGACGTCCGCGAGCCGGACCTGATCGCGGACCTCCGCAACGTCGTCGATGGCGACCCATCCCCGGATGGCCAAGGCACGCTGTCGATCCAGCGGGGCATCGAGGTGGGCCACGTGTTCGCCCTGGGAAAGCGCTACTCCGAAGCCATGGGAGCGTCGTTTCTGGACGCGGAAGGGCAGTCCCACCTCATGGAAATGGGCTGCTACGGCATCGGCGTCACCCGGGTGGTGGCCGCCGCGATCGAGCAGAACCACGACGATCGCGGCATCGTCTGGACCGACGCGATGGCGCCTTTTCGGGTGGCGATCGCCCCCGTTGGCTACGACCGGAGCGCGGGTGTGCGCGAGGCGGCCGACCGCTTGCACGACAGCCTCGAAGCCGCGGGCATCGAGGTGCTGATGGACGACCGGGGCGAGCGACCTGGCGTAATGTTTGCTGATCTGGAATTGATCGGCATCCCACGCCGTATTACGATCGGCGATCGCGGCCTGAAGGACGGCAAGGTCGAATACCAGGCGAGGGGTGAAAATGCTCCTGCCACGCTGGTGCCCTTGGATGGCATTGCCGATTTCATTCGCGAACGACTCGCCCACTGACAATTACGATGGTTCAAGCCCGCACCACTATCGCGGCCACGTTGCTGGCCACTGCCCTGATCGTCTCGACCGCGGCTCGCGCTGGCGCGCAGATCGAGGAACGCCTCGCGCCCTCCGTGGCGACGGTGCTCTCCCACGCCATCTCGGACAGTCCGGTTCCGTCGCGCTACGCGGAAGGGCTGCAGGTACGCACCTGGCTCACGGCGATGTCACCGCGCCTGGCGACCCGCATTCCCGACGTGCGGGAGCGGCAGGACTTCCTCGCGACGGCGCATTACGAGGCCACGCGCGCCGGTCTCGATCCGCAACTCCTCCTCGCGATCATCCAGCACGAAAGCGGCTTCAAGAAGTACGCGGTCTCGACGGCCGGGGCCCGCGGCTACCTGCAGGTCATGCCATTCTGGACGAGGCTCATCGGCAGCGGCGAGAACAACCTGTTCCATCTGCGCACCAACCTGCGCTATGGCTGCGTGATCATGCGCCACTACCTCGACATGGAGGGGGGCGACCTCTATCGCGCGCTGGGCCGCTACAACGGCAGCCTGGGCCGACCGGAATATCCCGGGGCGGTCCTGGCCAATTTGAATCGCTTCTGGCTATACGAGCCGGCGCAGGTCTCGGCCACACCGCACGCCCCCGTCACGAGCGCCCCGTTCACGAGGGCCGCCACGCCGGTGGCGGCCCTCGGCCCGCTTGGCGTCCTCGCGGCGCAGGCCGCCGTCCGCTGAAGCCCGGCAGGCCCACGGCCTGCCGACACGCGTGTCGTCCGAACTCGGCGCCGCCCCGGTGGGCGCCGCCGGGCCGCAGCCCACGCCGTGGGCAAGCCTGGAGGACACCCCCATGAGCGCGGCTCCCCG
>JBDTWB010000136.1:0-11134 GCA_040006895.1 Casimicrobiaceae bacterium
ACCCGAGCGAAAGGCGCGCCGGCCGCGGCGCGGGTGACCTACTCGGTGCGGCGGAAGTCGCCTTCGATGTAGCGCGGGGAGCGCGACGCCGCGCCGGTGGCGCCCTGCGGGCTGTAGTCCCGGCCGATGTTGAGCGGCAAGGCGAGCAGGAGCAGGGCCATGACGTCGCTCACCACGCCGGGCAGGATGAGCAGGATGCCGGCCAGGACCTTGCGACCGCTGTCGACCAGCACGCGCAGCATCGGCTGCTCCCCGTGCATCGCCGCCACGGTGGCCGCCCGGAACGCCAACCTCTCCCAGCGCAGCAGGGAGAAGCCCGCCAGCGTCGAACAGGCGAGCCATACCCAGACGGGGATGCCAGACCAGCTGGCCAAACGTAGCGTGGTATACAGGTCCGCTACGGGAAATCCAATTACAATTGCGAGCACCACGTATCGCATTCGAATACTCCTTGGCTGCCGAGCCGATCCTGGTCCTGACACAGCTACCCGATCACGCCACGGCTGAGGCGCTGGCGCGCACGCTGGTCGAGGCGAGGATCGCCGCCTGCGTCAGTATTGGCGCACCGGTGGAATCACTCTATCACTGGCGCGGGCAAATCGAAACGGCGACCGAGGTGCCGGTGATCGTCAAGACGCACCGCGCCCGCTACGCCGCGGTCGAGACCGCCATCCGCGCCCACCATCCCTACGAACTTCCCGAGATCGTCGCGGTCCCCATCACCGATGCCTTTCAACCCTATCTCGACTGGATTACGGCGGAGACCTCCGCAAACTGAAGCAGTTCCGCCCGGCCGCGCATTCGTGCGGTTCGACCCGGTTGCGAGCGGTTCGCGGTGGCGCGCGGGGCTGCTCCTGGCCGTCGTCGCCAGCCTCGCGGCTGGTGCCGCAGGTGCCGACGCGCCCGACCTGCTCGCCAACGAGCGAGCCTTCGCGTTCTCCGTCCGCGCGGTGGACGCGCAGACTCTCGAGGCGCGGTTCGTGGTCGCCCCCGGGTATTACCTCTACCGGGACAAGCTCCGTTTCGAGCTCGCGCCGGCGTCGCTCGCCGCACCACCCGCGCTACCTGCAGGGGAGTCGAAGCACGACGAGTTCTTCGGCGCCAGCGAGACCTATCGCGGCGGTGTAGTCGTCAGGCTACGCCTCGCCGAGCCGCTGCCTGGCCGGACGGTGACCGTGCTCGCCGATTCGCAGGGCTGTGCGGATGTCGGCGTGTGCTACCCACCGCAGCGCCAGAAGGTCGCCGTCGCCCTGCCTCGCGCGGGAGGCAAGGCCGGGGAATTCGTCGAGGCCGCCCCCGCTCCCCGGCGGTGGTTCCAATGAGGGACGCGAGGGGCTCGCGCGCGGCCCCTGACGAACGCCGGCGCCGGCCGGCGGCGCGGTGATGGGCGTCGATCCTGTGCCACGCCCGGTCGGGGCGTCCGCCGGCCGGCGTCCGGCCATGGTAGTTGCCGGCTTCGCGCTGGCCGCGGCATTCGCGCTGGCGCTGGGATGGTACGTGGGGCAATCCGGCGTTGGGTCGGCGCCCGCCAACGCGGAGAGCCTTTTCGCCGTCTCCCTTCCCGACCGCGAAGGTCACCAGCAGTCCTTCGAGCAGTGGCGCGGGAAAGTGGTCGTGGTCAATTTCTGGGCGACCTGGTGCGGTCCCTGTCGCGAGGAGATGCCGGAGTTCGTCAAGGCCCAGAAGGATCTCGGCGGGCGCGGTCTGCAGTTCGTGGGCGTGGCGGTCGACGAGCCGGCCAAGGTCGCGCAGTTCGCCGACGAGATCGGCGTGAACTATCCATTGTTGATCGGCGGCTTTGGGGCAATGGAGCTGTCCAAGACCTATGGCAACAAAGTGGCCGCGCTGCCGTTTACGGTGGTGATCGACCGGCAAGGCCGCATCGCGCACACCCAACTCGGAGTTTTGGCCCCGGCCAAACTGCATAGCCTCGCCGAGCGCCTCCTCTAGGGGTCGGATCCGGGATCTCCAGTCATTACTGGCATCCTGTAGCGATTTGCGGCAAACTCCCGCAATTGAGCACCGCGAGCGTGTATGCCACACGGCCCGAGATCCCCCATGCTGGTCCCACTTCTGGTCACTTGCCTCGCAGCGGGTCCCAGGATTTGTGCCCGGCAAACGCTTTTGCGGATAGCCGCGCGCTAGCGCAGACGCCTATGGATCTGCGCAAGCTGAAAACCCTGATCGAGCTCGTCGAAACTTCCGGCATCGGCGAACTCGAGATCCAGGAAGGCGAGGAGCGGGTCCGCATCACTCGGGCGACCCCGGCGCCGACCTCCACCGTGATGGTCCAGGCGCCGGCAGCGGCCGCGCCGGCCGTCGTACCGGTCGAGGTGCCTGTCCCGGCCGTCCCGCAGGGCCACGTGGTCAAGAGTCCGATGGTCGGTACGTTCTATCGCGCCGCCACGCCGGGGGCGAAGCCGTTCGTAGACGTCGGCGACACCGTCCAGGCGGGCGACACGCTGTGCATCATCGAGGCGATGAAGCTCATGAACGAGATCGAGGCCGACGCCTCGGGAGTCGTCAAGGAGATCTTGGCCGAAAACGGCCAGCCCGTTGAGTTCGGGCAGCCGTTGGTGCTGATCGGCTGACCGGCTTCCGACGCTGCCCGCCGCGCCGCCCGGATGAGCCCGCCGACGGCGGCGACGATTCCCTTTCCCCGCTCCCCCGTCACGTGGCAACCCGCAACCCCGACCAGCTTTTCGGCAAGATCCTGATCGCCAACCGCGGCGAGATCGCCCTGCGCGTGCAGCGCGCGTGCCGCGAGCTCGGCATCCGCACCGTCATGGTGTATTCCGAGGCCGACCGCGATGCCAAGTACGTCCGGCTCGCCGACGAATCGGTCTGCATCGGCCCGCCGGCCTCCGCGCAGAGCTACCTCAACATCCCGGCGATCATCGCCGCGGCGGAGGTGACGGACGCCCAGGCGATCCATCCCGGTTACGGGTTTCTATCCGAAAACGCCGACTTCGCCGAAAAGGTCGAGCGGTCGGGATTCGTGTTCATCGGCCCCAAGCCCGAGACGATCCGGCTGATGGGCGACAAGGTGAGCGCCAAGGCGGCGATGCTCAAAGCCGGAGTGCCCTGCGTGCCGGGCTCGGAAGGGGTGCTTCCCGAGGATCCCAAGGAGATCGTGCGTGTTGCCCGGGCGATCGGCTACCCGGTGATCATCAAGGCCGCCGGCGGCGGAGGGGGGCGCGGCATGCGTGTCGTGCACACCGAAGCGGCGTTGCTCTCGGCGGTGACACTCACCCGGGCGGAAGCGGGCGCGGCCTTTGGCAACCCGACGCTCTATATGGAGAAGTTTCTCTCCAATCCGCGGCACATCGAGATCCAGGTGCTGGCCGACTCGCACAAGGATGCGGTGTACCTGTTCGAGCGTGACTGCTCGATGCAGCGCCGGCACCAGAAGGTCATCGAGGAGGCGCCAGCGCCGGGCGTGCCGACGCGTGCCCTTACCCGCATCGGCGAGCGCTGTGCCGAAGCCTGCCGCAAGATCGGCTATCGCGGGGCCGGGACCTTCGAGTTCCTGTACGAGAACGACGAGTTCTTTTTCATCGAGATGAACACCCGCGTGCAGGTCGAGCATCCGGTGACGGAGCTCATCACCGGCATCGACATCGTGCAGGAGCAGATCCGGGTGGCCGCTGGCCAGAAACTGCGCTTCCGGCAGCGCGACGTCGTGCGCCGTGGCCACGCCATCGAGTGCCGGATCAACGCCGAGGATCCGTACACCTTCGTGCCCTCGCCGGGGCGGATCACGTCCTGGCATGCACCCGGCGGTCCGGGCATCCGGGTCGATTCCCACGCGTATCACAACTATTTCGTGCCGCCGTACTACGACTCCCTGATCGCCAAGGTGATCGCGTACGGCGACACCCGCGAACAGGCGATCGCGCGGATGCGCGTGGCGCTGTCGGAGATGGTGGTGGAGGGCATCAAGACCAACATCCCGCTCCACCAGGACTTGTGCATGGACGAGAAATTCCTGCGCGGCGGCACCTCGATCCATTATCTCGAGGAGCGCCTGGCCAAGCGCAAGGGCGCAGCCTGACCGCCATGGGCTTCGCGGCGCTGCGCTTCGACGCCGCAGCGCCCGCCGCCGAGGCGTGGAGCGACGCGCTTCTGGAAGCGGGTGCGCTGTCCGCCGACCTTGCCGACCCGGATCTCGGCACCGCGCGCGAGCAGGCGATCTACGGCGAGCCTGGGGTCGACGTTCCGGGCGCATGGCCGATGACCCGTGTCACGGCGCTGTTCGCCGATCCCGGAAGCGTCGCGACCGCGATCGCGGCGAGTGCGACGAAGCTCGGCGCACCCTTTCCCGCGCATGCGGTGTTCGACGTTCCGGACCAGGACTGGGTGCGGGCCACGCAGGCGCAGTTCACGCCCATCCATGTCGAAGGTACCTTGTGGATCGTGCCATCGTGGGCCGAGCCCGTGGATCCGCACGCCATCAACCTCGTGCTCGATCCGGGTCTTGCCTTCGGCACCGGCTCTCATTCGACCACGCGCTTGTGCCTGCGCTGGCTACTCGCGGCGCGACTCGCCGGTCGCACCGTCCTCGACTATGGCTGCGGCTCCGGGATCCTGGCCATTGCCGCGGCGCGGCTGGGCGCGGCGGCGTTGACGGGCATCGACATCGATCCCCAGGCCGTCCTCACGAGCCGGGCCAACGCAGCTCGCAACGGCGTGCGGGACGCGACCTTCGCAACTCCCGATGCACTCCCCGAGGGTGCCACGTTCGACGTGGTGGTGGCCAACATCCTCGCCAATCCGCTCGTCCTGCTCGCGCCGGCGCTCGCCAGGCGCGTGCGGCCCGGGGGTGCGCTGCTGCTTTCGGGCGTGCTCGCGGGACAGGCTACCGACGTGGTGGCCGCATACACCCCCTGGTTTAGAATGACGGCCTGGAACGAGGAAGACGGCTGGGTCGCGCTCGCAGGCGACCGGCTCGGCTGACGCGATCCATCGTCGCGCCCCCGCTTGCGTGAACAGGTCCAGCCGGATGTCAGAAGAACAGTACACGCGCTGCCCGGCCTGCAAGACTGTCTTCCGGGTGACACCGCAGCAGCTTGCCGTGCGTTCCGGCCAGGTGCGTTGCGGCCACTGCCAGACGGTGTTCGATGGCGTGGCCGCCTTGCTGCCCGCACCGGCCCGGCCCGCGGCGGAGTCCCCCGCCGAGTCGCCCGTGGTGGAGGCGCCGGCGTACGACGAGGCAGCCATGGGTCCTGCCACCATGACCCTGCGTACGCTTCAATCCGGAAGCGCCGGCACGGATGCGCCGGTCGGCCGCATCCGGCCGCTCGACTACGAGGAGCGCTTTTCGGCCGAGCACGATGCCGGCCGTCGGCGCCGGTCGAACCTGGCCTACGGGCTGGGGGTGCCGCTGCTGCTCCTGCTGCTTGCCGGGCAAGCTCTCTACCACTTTCGTGATGTCATCGCGGCCCGTTGGCCGGCGGCCGAGCCGGCTCTGGTGCGGCTTTGCGCGCTCGCGGGTTGCGAGCTCGCGCCGATGCGCGACATCACCGGGTTGTCCATCGAATCGTCCGATTTGCAGGCCGACCCGGCACACCGTGGACTGCTGGTGCTCACCGCGACCCTGCGCAACCGTGCCGGGTGGGCGCTTGGCTACCCGCACCTCGAACTCACGCTCACCGACGCGCGGGACCAGGCCGTGGCTCGGCGGGCGCTCGCACCAACCGAGTATGCGGGTGGCACCGCGGCCGTCGATCACGGCATCCCGGCCAACGGCGAAGTGCCCGTCAAGGCGTTCATCGACGCCAGCGCGACCTCCCAGGCTGGCTATCGCCTGTATCTGTTCTATCCCTGAACGCACCATTATGGAGCGCATATTTCAGGCCTTGTTAGCGTTGTCGTTCAATCACTTGGCCGACCCGAACACCGCTTTGGCCGTTTTCGGAATCCGGCGTCGGCTTGTCCCGTCTGCGGCTTGTCAATGGCTCCCGACGGTCGACAGCACCAAAATGGAACATGCCGTTCGTGGGCCGCGCCAAGACGGGGCGTCGCCCGGCCGGCGCCGCCCAGGCGCACCCGTAACCCACTGCCCCGGTTCGCGGTTTCCGCTCGTTTTCCCGGGCATGCTTCTCGCTCTACCCAGGCGCCCCACTATCAACCCCAGATGAACCGGCTTCAACCCAGGAGATTGCAATGAGAACCCCCGCCGACGTGCTCGCGATGCTGAAGGACAAGGAGGTCAGGTTCGTCGACCTTCGCTTCACTGATACCCGAGGCAAGGAGCAGCACGTCTCGGTCCCGACCAAGATGTTCGACATGGACAAATTCGACAATGGCCACGCCTTCGATGGCTCGTCGATTGCCGGTTGGAAGGGCATCCAGGCCTCCGACATGCTGTTGATGCCGGACGCCGACACGGCCTACATCGACCCGTTCATGGACGAGACCACGCTCAACATTACGTGCGACGTGGTCGAGCCCTCCGACGGCAAGGGCTACGAGCGCGATCCGCGGTCGCTTGCCAAGCGTGCCGAGGCCTACCTCAAGTCGTCGGGCGTGGGCGACGTCGCCTACTTCGGGCCGGAGCCCGAGTTCTTCATCTTCGACGCGGTCGAGTGGTCGGTGGACATGTCGGGTAGCTACTGCAAGGTGTTCTCGAGCGAAGCGTCCTGGTCGTCGGCCGAGAAGTTCGAAGGCGGCAACATGGGCCATCGTCCTTCGGTCAAGGGGGGCTACTTCCCGGTGCCGCCGGTCGACCACCTGCAGGACGTGCGCTCGGCGATCTGTATCGCCCTGGAGCAGATGGGTGTCGAGGTGGAAGTGCACCATCACGAGGTTGCCAACGCGGGCCAGTGCGAGATCGGCACCAAGTTCGAGAAGCTGGTCAAGCGCGCCGACTGGCTGCAGATCCTCAAGTACGCCGTGCACAACACTGCCCACGCGTACGGCAAGACCGCGACGTTCATGCCGAAGCCGATCGTCGGCGACAACGGCTCGGGGATGCACGTCCACCAATCGATCTGGAGGGACGGCAAGAACCTGTTCGCAGGCGAAGGCTATGCGGGCCTGTCGGAACTCGCGGTGTACTACATCGGCGGGATCATCAAGCACGCCAAGTCGCTCAACGCGATCACCAACCCCGGTACCAACTCGTACAAGCGGCTCGTGCCGGGTTTCGAGGCCCCGATCAACCTGGCCTATTCGGCGCGCAACCGTTCCGCCGCGATCCGCATCCCCTACGTCTCGAGCCCCAAGGGACGCCGCATCGAGGTCCGGTTCCCCGATCCCACTGCGAACCCGTATCTCGCCTTCGCGGCGATGCTGATGGCGGGCCTCGACGGCATTCAGAACAAGATCCATCCGGGCGACCCGATGGACAAGAACCTCTATGACCTCGAGCCCGAGGAAGCCGCGAAGGTGCCGCACCCTTGCGCCTCGCTCGACGAAGCGCTGGCGTCCCTCGACAGCGACCGCGAGTTCCTGACCCGTGGCGGGGTGTTCACCAACGACATGATCGATGCCTACATAGCCCTCAAGATGGAAGAGGTCACACGCTTCCGCATGACGACCCACCCGGTCGAATTCGACATGTATTTCAGTCTGTAGGACGCCCGGGGCGAGTGCCGCGGTCGGCGGCGCCGGCGGGTAAACCGCCTCGAACCCGAGACCGTTGCAGGAGGTAGATTAGAGGGGCAGGCCCTGGGGTCTGCCCCTTATGTCGTAGTCGCCCGGCGGCGCTGGATGGTGCCCGCGCCGGCCGATCCTCGTTTTCCACTACACTCGCTGCATGCATCCACTCGGTATGGCCTTCAGAACCTTCGGGCGCGCGACCCTCGGCGCCGCGTTGCTGTGCATCGGCGTTCACGCCGATGCAGCCACCCTCGCCGAAAAAGCCAAGGAGTCGGGCTGCGTCAGCAAGCCGAAGCAGGTCGAGGGCACGATGTACAAGTGCGACACGACCTCCGGTGCCTCGTCGTATTTCAACGTTCCGGACTTGAGCGGACCTTCGGCCACGCCTGTGACGAAGGCTCCGCCCGCAGCGGGCACAGCCAACGGCGTCGCGGCTCCTGCGCGCACCGGGTTTCCGCGGGTCGATGCCGAGACGCAGAAGGGCCGCGACGACGTGCGTCGCCGCGTGCTCCAGGACGAACTCGCGACCGAGGAGAAGCTCCTTGCCGAATCGCGAGCGTCGTACGCGGAAGGCGCACCCACGCCGCTTCCGGAGGAGCGGGCCAGCGCCGACAAATACCGCGATCGCATTGCGCGGCTGCGCCAGGCAGTCGTGCTGCACGAGCGCAACATCGAGGCGCTCAAGAAGGAAATCGGCGGCCTGAAGTAGTCTCGCGGCGCACCGCGCCATTGCATTTGCCGGCGCGGGCGCGGATATTGCTAAATGTTCGCGGGTGCACTCCACCCCGACCCGCCAGGCACGCGCCTGGCCACGTAGCATGAACTTCGGCGACGCTTCCGACCTCGTCCGCGAGGAGAGCGCCAGCGCCTTCCGCGGCCTGGATCTCCTGGCGACAGCCGTGCTCGTACTCGGTGCACGGCATTGCGTCGTCTACGCCAACCCGGCGGCCGAGAACCTGTTCGAGCTGTCGCGCAAGCAACTCCTCGACCGCGATCCGACCGAGCTCTTCGGGGCGTCCGGTGCCCTCGCCGCCGCCATCGACAAGGCGCTCTCGACGGGGACCTCGTACACCGAGCAGGAGCTCGAGATCGTAACGTCGCGGCAGGCGCTGCATTTGAGCTGCACGGTTTCACCCGTCGACCTTGCAGGTTCCGAGCTGGTGGTCGAGTTCCGCCACATCGACCAGCAACTCAAGATCGCGCGCGAGGAGCGCCTGCGCGAGCAGCAGCAGGCGAATCGCGAGCTGATCAGGAACCTTGCCCACGAGATCAAGAACCCACTCGGTGGGATCCGCGGCGCCGCACAGCTCCTCGAACGGGAGCTCGATCGCCCGCAGCTCATCGAGTACACCCAGGTGATCATCGGCGAGTCGGATCGACTGCAGTCGCTGGTCAACCGGTTATTGACGCCGCATCGCCTGCCGCGTTACCGGCGCATCAACATCCATGAAGTGCTGGTCCGGGTCAAGGGACTCGTGCAGGCGGAGTTCCCGCAGGTCAACGTCATCTCGGATTTCGACATCAGCTTGCCGGAAGTCGAGGTCGATCCGGAACAGATCATGCAGGCGCTGCTCAACGTCGTGCGCAATGCCGCGCAAGCCGTGAGCGGCACGACGGCCGGCCCGCAGATCCGCATGACGACGCGCGTGGCCCGCTACGTGACCCTCGCGCGCAAGCGACATCGCCTGGCGATGTCGCTCGCCATCGGCGACAACGGCCCCGGCATCGCCGAGTCGATTCGCGACCGCATCTTCTATCCCCTGGTATCAGGGCGAGAAGGCGGCAGCGGCCTCGGCCTCACCATCGCGCAGACCTTCATCGCGCAACACAACGGGACCATCGAATGCACGAGTATTCCCGGCAATACCGTTTTCACCATCCTGCTGCCGCTCGAGTCGCGCGCAGAGGGATCGGAGCGAGGGGCTAGCGCATGAATGCCATCGAATACGAAGCAAGCCGCGTCGCCGCAGGCGGACCGGTGTGGATCGTCGACGACGACCGGTCGATCCGCTGGGTGCTGGAGAAGGCGCTGGCACGCGAGTCGATCCCGTACAAGAGCTTCGCCTCGGTGTACGAGGCGCTGCAATCGCTCCCGCATGGCCAGCCGCAAGTCATCGTCTCGGACATCCGGATGCCCGGCGAGTCGGGGCTCGTGCTGCTCAACCAGGTGAAGGAGCGCTTCCCCACCATTCCGGTCATCATCATGACCGCGTACTCCGATCTCGACAGCGCGGTCGCCGCATTCCAGGGCGGGGCGTTCGAATACCTGCCCAAGCCGTTCGACGTCGATCATGCCGTGGCGCTGATTCGTCGTGCCACGGCGGAGGCGCGAGTCGAGATTCCGGTCGCGACCATCCTGTCGGAATCGCCCGAAATGCTCGGGCAGGCGCCAGCGATGCAGGAGGTCTTTCGTGCGATCGGCCGACTGTCGCAATCCAACGCCACGGTGCTCATCACCGGGGAGTCCGGCACGGGCAAGGAGCTGGTCGCCCGGGCCTTGCACCGGCACAGCCCGCGCGCGGCAGGACCCTTCATCGCGATCAACACGGCGGCGATTCCCAAGGATCTGCTCGAGTCCGAGCTCTTCGGCCACGAGCGCGGCGCGTTCACCGGCGCCCAGGCCGCACGCCGGGGAAGGTTCGAGCAGGCCGAGGGTGGCACGCTCTTCCTGGACGAAATCGGCGACATGCCGGCGGACCTGCAGGTGCGACTGTTGCGGGTGCTGGCCGACGGCGAGTATTACCGCGTGGGTGGACACGCGCCGCAGAAGGCCAACGTGCGGGTCATTGCCGCGACCCACCAGAACCTGGAGGAGCGGGTCCGCCAGGGATTGTTCCGCGAGGACCTGATGCATCGCCTGAACGTGGTGCGCCTGCGCCTTCCGCCGATCCGCGAACGTCATGACGACATTCCGCTCCTGACGCGGCATTTCCTGCAGAAGAGCGCACGCGAGCTGGCTGTGGAGACGAAGCTCCTGTCGGACGCCGCCCTTAAAACGCTGCAGGCATTCCCGTTTCCCGGCAACGTGCGCCAGCTCGAGAACGTCTGCCACTGGCTGACGGTGATGGCCCCGGGGCAGCGCATCGAGCCGGCGGACTTGCCTCCTGAACTACGCGAGGGGGGGCGCGACGAGGAGTCCGGCGACGGTAGCTGGCGCCAGGCGCTGGACCGCGAGCTCGCCCAGGCGCTTGCCCGTGGCGAGCGCGCCGTCGGCAACCGGCTCGAGAAGGAGTTCGAGAAGACCCTCATCCTGCGCGCCCTCACCCACACCGGCGGCCATCGGATGGAGGCGGCCCAATGGCTGGGTTGGGGGCGCAACACCCTTACCCGCAAGATCCAGGAGCTCGGCCTCGAGCCCGAACTGCGGAAAGGCGCGGCACGCGTCGGCTGACTTCACGCCGAGGCCTGGGGTGCAGCGGCCCGGCCGCGGCGAGAACGCGAGCCTTCGGCAGCCGTGGCGCGCAGCGGACTAGGGGGACTAGAGCGGGACTAGAGCGGGACTAGAGCGGGACTAGAGCGGGACTAGAGCGGG
>JBDTWB010000137.1:0-11119 GCA_040006895.1 Casimicrobiaceae bacterium
CTTCGAAGTCGGCGATCACGAAATCGTTCTGCACCAGCAGCACCTGGCCGAGGTGATAGTCGCCGTGCACCCGGGTGCGAACGGTGCCGACCGCGTGGCCGCAGGCCGACGACAGCCGGGAAGCCAGATCGGCGCGGCGCTGGAAGACCGACTCGGCCTCGGCGCGTACCCCGGCGGACAGGGTGGCGATGCGTCCCGCGAGCTTGTCGAGCGCCGCGTCGGCCTCTTCCACCGCCCGGGCGCACCACCCGTTAACGTCCTCGGCGGTCGCCACTTCCGGATCGAAGGCGGGGTCACCGGTTCGTTGCGCCAGTGCCGCATGCAACTCTCCGGTGCGCTGGCCGAGGGTGCGCACCAGGGCGAGATAGCCGCCATGCGGATCGGCCACTTGCGTCTCCGGTTCGTCGGGCGCACCGGCGCGCTGCTCCAGGAACCGCGCCAAATAGTTCACGCTGTACTCGAAGCCGTCGCCCTGGTTCTCGACAAAGCCCTGGAGCAGGGCGATGGTAGTGGCGACGCCATCGGCGCCGGTGAGCTCGAGCGTCCCGGCCACGGGTACGCAGTTCCGGAAATGCACGACGTCGGTCAGGTACCGGCCGATCTCGGCCTCCGGATTGACGCCGGGCTCGAAGCGTCGATAGACCTTGAGGAACAGCCGGTCGCCGGCCGCGATGGTGCTGTTGCTGCTCTGCGCGCTGCCAACCCGGATCGGCAACCCACCCGGATGCGGCCCGGCGAGATCATCGAAGGCCGAGGTCGGCCGGCCGCGCAGGATCATCGCTCCGGCATGCGTTTCCCGAGCCGTGCCGATGGCCTCGATCATTGCCCGCGCAAAGCGCTCGTCCGCCATCGCATCGGCGAGGAGGCCGATGGTCGCCTGCTGCCGCACCTTGGCGACGCCGGCGACCTGCAGGGCGCGGTAGGGCTCGTCCTCGCTCTCCCAGACCAGCACCAGCGGAATCAGGTAGCGCTGAACCGGCGCGTTCGCCCGCTCAACGGCGTAGATCCCGAGCAGCCACGCGGATTCATCGCCGTCGGGCCACTGCACGGCGTCGACCATCGCGACACGATCGATCGCCGCACCCTTGCCGGCATACCAGCGCTGGCCGGCGACGTATTGCGGCAGGAGCGCGCGCTCGAGCTCGCGGCGTGCCTTGTCGGCCATGCCGATGCGCCACGGCACGACACGCTCGCGGAACAAGCTGTGCCAGCCGTCGAAGAGCACCAGCACCGGCAGCTCCTCGCGCGGCATGCGTTCCTCGTGCCACGCGGGGACGTCCTCGTTCTTGGCGAGCCGGAACCAGAAGAAGTCGTACGGCGCGAGGGTGAGCATGTACGGCAGATCGCCGATCGGCGGAAAGGGGGTGTGGCCGAGAAGCTCGACCGGGACCCGGCCCTTGTCGGCGGAAAGATCGAGCTCCACCGGCTGGGCGGCCCTGGCCAGATTGAACACGCACAGGATGCGTTCGTCGTCGAATTCGCGGATGTAGGCCAGCACCTTGCGGTTGCCCGGCTTGAGGAAGGTGAGCTTGCCGCGGCCGAATGCCTTCACCGACTTGCGCACCGCGAGCATGCGGCGCATCCAGTTGAGCAGCGAGGAAGGCTCGCGCGACTGGGCTTCGACATTCACACCCTGGAATCCGTACACCGCGTCCATGATCGGCGGCAGGAACAGGCGCTGCGGATCGGCATTGGAGAACCCGGCGTTGCGCTCGGGCTTCCACTGCATCGGCGTGCGCACGCCATTGCGGTCGCCGAGGTAGACGTTGTCGCCCATGCCGATCTCGTCGCCGTAGTAGATGACCGGCGTGCCGGGCATCGACAGCAGCAGGCCGTTCATGAGCCGGATCTTGTCCTCGTCGTTGTCGAGGAGCGGCGCAAGGCGGCGCCGGATGCCGACGTTGATGCGCGCCCGTGGGTCGGCGGCGTACATCTGGTACATGTAGTCGCGCTCCTTGGAGGTGACCATCTCCAGGGTGAGCTCGTCGTGGTTGCGCAGGAAGATCGCCCACTGACAGTTCGCCGGGATGTCCGGCGTTTGCGCCATGATTTCGACGATCGGGTGCCGGTCTTCCTGGGCGATCGCCATGTACATACGCGGCATCAGCGGGAAGTGGTACGCCATGTGGCACTCGTCGCCGTCGCCGAAGTACTCGCGCACGTCCTCGGGCCACTGGTTCGCCTCGGCGAGCAGCAGCTTGCCGCGATGCCGGGCCTCGATCGCGGCACGGATCTGCTTGATGACGGCGTGGGTCTCGGGGAGGTTCTCGTTGTTGGTGCCCTCGCGCTCGACCAGGTAGGGAATCGCGTCCAGCCGGAACCCGTCGACGCCATAGTCGAGCCAGAATTCCATCGTCTTGATCACCGCCTTCAGCACCTTCGGGTTGTCGAAGTTGAGATCGGGCTGGTGGCTGAAGAAGCGGTGCCAGTAGTAGGACTGGGCGACCTCGTCCCACGTCCAGTTCGACTTTTCGGTGTCGGTGAAGATGATGCGCGTGCCGTCGTACTTCTTCGGATCGTCGCTCCAGACGTAGTAGTTGCGCTTGTCGGATCCGGCCGGGGCGCGACGGGCCGCCTGGAACCACGGATGCTGGTCGGAGGTGTGGTTGACGATCAGCTCGGTGATCACCTTGAGGCCGCGTCGATGGGCCTCCCTGACGAAATGCCGGAAGTCGTGGCGGGTGCCGTACTCCGGCGCGACGTTGTGGTAATCGCCGACGTCGTAGCCATCGTCGCGCATCGGCGATGGATAGAACGGCAGCAGCCAGATCGCCGTGACCCCGAGATCGCGGATGTAGTCGAGCTTCTGGGTCAAGCCCTTGAAGTCCCCGATACCGTCGTCGTTGGAGTCGAAGAAGGCCTTGACGTGGATCTCGTAGACAATCGCGTCGAGATACCAGAACTCGTCGCCCACCGCTTTTGCGTGCGTGGGATCGGTGCGCGTGTCGCTGACGGTTTCGGATGCGGTCGGAGTGTCCACGGTTTTCTTATTCGAAGGTTGCGAAGTCGACTTCGGTCTTGGCCTTGCGACGCACCCGGAAGACGTGCGCCGGCAGCCGCTGCTGGGGATCGAGCTCGAGGTAATTGTGCGGGCCGTGCCAGAGATAGCGCGTGTCGGTGAGCAGATCGTGCACCTGGAAAGGCACCGACGGATCGAGACCGAGCGCGGCGAGATCGAGATGGACCCAGCCGGACTGTCGATTGTGGAAGTCGAGGTTCACCGCGACGATCACCACGTTGCGCGAATCGTCGTCCGGCGCGGCGACGTCGACCTTGGCGAAGCAGAGGATCTGGTCGTTGTCGACGGTCTGGAACAGCAGTCCGGCATTGGATTGCAGCGCCGGGTTGTCATGGCGTGCGCGGTTGACCGTGGCGATCAGCCGGGCGAGGCTCTCCGGCCGTTCGAGGTCCCACGACTTGATCTCGTATTTCTCGGAGTGCAGGTACTCCTCGCCTCCGGGCTCTCGCGGCACGTGCTCCATGAGCTCGTAGGCGGGCCCGTAGATGCCGTAGTTCGACGACAGGGTCGCGGCGAGCACCAGGCGCACGATGTACGCCGGTCGACCGCCGTATTGCAGCGGCTCGGGGAGGATGTCGGGCGTATTGGGCCACGCATTAGGTCGGAAGTACTCGCGCCCGGGCCCGGTGGAGAGCTCGGTGAAGTACTCGGTGAGCTCGATCTTGGTGTTGCGCCACGTGAAGTACGTGTACGACTGGCTGAACCCGGCCTTGGCGAGTCGGTGCATGACCTTTGGCCGGGTGAACGCCTCGGCCAGGAAGAGCACCTCCGGATGCTCGGCCTTGATGCGGGCAATGGCCCATTCCCAGAACACGAAGGCCTTGGTGTGCGGGTTGTCGACCCGGAAGATCAGCACGCCCTGCTCGATCCAGTACGTGAACACATCGGCGAGCTCGCGCCACATCGCCGGCCAGTCCTCCGTCTCGAAATGGAACGGATAGATGTCCTGGTATTTCTTCGGCGGGTTCTCGGCGTACTGCACGCTGCCGTCGGCGCGCTTCTTGAACCACGCCGGGTGCTCCGTGACCCAGGGATGATCCGGAGCGGTCTGGAAGGCGACGTCGAGCGCCAGCTCCATGCCGAATGCCTTGGCGGCCTTCACGAGGGCATGGAAGTCGTCGAGCGTGCCAAGGTCGGCAAGGATCGCGGTATGACCGCCCTCGGCGGCGCCGATCGCCCACGGGCTGCCCACGTCGATCGCGGACGGGGTCAGGGTATTGTTTCGCCCCTTGCGGCGCTCGCGACCGATGGGATGGATGGGCGGGAGGTAGAGCACGTCGAAACCCATCTCGGCGATGTAGGGCAGCCGCCCTTCCAGGTCGCGAAACGTGCCGTGGGTACCGGGCGCGCCGGCCGAGCGCGGAAAGAGCTCGTACCAGCTCGAGAAGCGCGCGCGCAGGCGATCGACGGTGACGCCGAACTCGCGGGGATAGACGAATTCGAAGCGCCGGTCGGGGTGGCGCTGCATGGCCGCGGCAAGGGCCTCGTTGAGACCGATCCGGCGGATATCCGCGGGCGCCTCCGCCGCGGCGAGCTCCGCGCGCCATGCGCTCAATCGCTCGGCGTCGTTGCCCGCGTCGCGGTCGGCGTCGTCGGTCGCGCGGCGGTTGGCCCCGCCACGCGACCGCTCGACGGCCTGGGCGACGAGCTCGGCACCGCTGCGCGCGGCCAGGCGAAGATCGTCCGGATCGACGCGGCGCGCGAGATCGTGCCGCCACGACAGGAACGCATCGACCCATGCGGCGACCGTGTAGTGATAGGTCCCCGGGGCCTCGACGGTGAAGGTGCCCTGCCAACGATCGTTGACGAGCGCCGTCATCGGCGCGCTGTCCCATGTCGTCGCACCTGTCCGCCGGGAAAGCAGCAGGCAGGCGATCTGATCGTGACCGTCGGTGAAGCAATCGGCCTCGACCACGATCTCGTCGCCCGCGACCCGCTTGATGGGAAAGCGACCGTCGTCGACCTGCGGGGTGATCGCCTCCACCACCGCGCGGATGCGACCCTCGGCGGGGAGCGTGGTATCCCCGGTTGTCGCGTCCGCAGGCGCCGATTTCGCCGGCGCGGGCTTGGCAGCCGCGGCGGTGCGACGCGCCTTGGTGGACGAGCTAGAGGTCTGCGAGGTGCTCGATTGCGGGGCGCTCGATTGGGCGGTGCGCGATTGGGCGGTGCTCGATTGCGGGGTGGGCTCCATCTGGACGGCGCTGGGTTGCTTGCGAGGCATTACGCGTGCTCCGGCTTGAGAATGACGATTCCGAGGGGCGGAAGCGTCAGCGACAGCGATTGGGCATGCCCGTGAGCGGGCAGGTCCGCGGCCATGACCCCACCGTAGTTGCCGGTGCCGCTGCCGCCGTACACCGGCGCGTCGCTGTTGAGGACCTCCCGCCAGTAGCCGCTGCAAGGGACGCCGACATTGTAGTGAGTGCGCACGACCGGCGTGAAGTTGCAGACCGCCAGGACGGGTACCTCGTCCGGGGCGAGGCGCAGGTAGGCGAGCACGCTGCCGGCGCTATCGGAGGCATCGATCCACTGGAACCCGGCCGGATCGAAATCGCGCGCGTAAAGCGCCGGCTCGTTGCGATAGATCGCGTTGAGATCGGCGACCCAGCGCTTCACCCCGGCATGCTCGGCGTACTGCAGCACCCACCATTCGAGCGCGCCGTCGTGCGCCCACTCGCGGCGCTGGCCGAACTCGCAGCCCATGAAGAGCAGCTTCTTGCCGGGATGGGTCCACATGTAGCCGAACAGCAGCCGCAGGTTGGCGAACTGCTGCCAGGTGTCGCCCGGCATCTTGCCCAACAGCGATCCCTTGCCATGCACCACCTCGTCGTGCGACAGCGGCAGCACGAAGTTTTCCGAGAACGCGTACCAGATCGAGAAGGTGATCTTTCCCTGGTGGAACTTGCGATAGACCGGATCCTCACTCATGTAGTCGAGGGTGTCGTGCATCCAGCCCATGTTCCACTTCATGCCGAAGCCGAGGCCGCCCACGTAAGTCGGCCGGGACACCATGGGCCAGGACGTCGACTCCTCGGCGATCACCTGGGTGCCGGGATGGTCGCGATACACCGCCTCGTTCAGCATCTTCAGGAAGGAGATCGCCTCCAGGTTCTCGCGTCCCCCGTGGATGTTGGGGATCCACTCGCCGTGCTTCCTCGCGTAGTCGAGGTAGAGCATCGACGCCACCGCGTCCACGCGCAGGCCGTCGATGTGGTAGTGCTCGAGCCAGAACAGCGCCGAGGACAGCAGGAATGCGCGCACCTCGTTGCGGCCGTAGTTGAAGATGCAGCTGTTCCACTCGGGGTGGAACCCCTGGCGCGGATCGGCGTGCTCGTAGACGTTGGTGCCGTCGAACCAGGCGAGGCCGTGGGCGTCATTGGGGAAGTGCGACGGCACCCAGTCCAGGATCACGCCGATGCCATGCTGGTGCAGCACGTCGACGAGATACATGAAGTCCTGCGGCGTGCCGTAGCGCGCGGTAGGTGCGAAGTAGCCGGTGGTCTGGTAGCCCCAGGATCCGTAAAAGGGATGCTCGGTGATGGGCATGAGCTCCACGTGGGTGAAGCCCATCTCGACCACGTATTCGACGAGCGTCGTGGCGAGCTCCCGGTAGCTGAGGAACCGATTCTCGGCATCGCGCCGCCACGATCCCAGATGCACCTCGTAGACCGACATCGGCGCGGCGAGGTCGTTCTTGGCCGCACGCCCGGCCATCCACGCCGCGTCGTGCCAGTCGTATTCGAGCGACCAGAGCCGCGATGCGGTCTGCGGTGGATGCTCGGCGTAGAACGCCAGCGGGTCGGCCTTTTCGAGCACGGCGCCGTGGTGGCGATTCACGATGCGGTACTTGTAAGCTTGGCCGCGGGTTGCCCCGGCGACCTCGCCGCTCCAGAGTCCGGAGCCGTCGTGGTCAGGCACGAGTGGATTCGCGTCGGGGCGCCAGCCGTTGAAGTCGCCGATGACGCTTACGCTGGCCGCATTGGGTGCCCATACGCCGAAGCGCGCGCCGTCGGGTTCGAGATGAGACCCGAGCGCCTCGTAGAGCCGCGCGTTCGTGCCTTCACGAAAAAAATAAAGCCCCTGGTCGGTCAGCACATTCCCTCCTGATGGCCACGCGGACGTTCTTTGGTGCGCCGGCGGTACGCTACCGACAGCGCCCGGGCACCGCATGTTCCACGCCGCGCGCAATTGCCCTGCCGGTCGATGCCTTTGCAGATTCCGTGCCGATGGACGGATGCCCGCGGGTGGTGCGGCGCGTCGCACCGTCGAGTGCGACGCCTGCTGTGCGCTCCTCTTGGGCCGGAGCGGGCGAAACCAGACTCAGCGGTACGTCACAGCCAGAGTAGCAGTCCCATTTCGAGCGGATGCACGAGTTCGGGGCGTGACGGGTAGACGCGGATACGGTAGTCGACGGCACCGCATTGGTCAGGCCGGTAGGCCAGTGTCCAGGTGCCACCTCTATCCTGCGCCAATCCCGGCCTAAATGCCAGCCGGGTCGGCTCGCTGGCACCTTCGACACCGGAGGGCATGACCACGAGCTCGACGTGCACATCCTCGGGCGCGAGGCCATTGAGGGTGACCGCGACCTCGAGCGTGAAAGCCGTTCCGAAGGCCAGGGTGCCGATGGGCAGGTCGACACGCTGTGCCTGCACACCTGGCCAGGCGGCGCGGACCCGATCCTTCCACTGCGCCACATCGCGGGCGAGTGCGTACGAATCAGCGGCGTAGGCGCGGTGCGCGCGCGCTGCCCGGACGTAGAAACGCGTGATGTAATCGTTCACCATCCGGGTCGCGCGGAAGTTGGGCAGGATGGACGCGATCGAGCGCTTGGCCATGCGGATCCAGCCCGGCGAATAGCTGCCGCCGGTGCGGTCGTAATAGAGCGGCAGCACGTGGTCCTGGAGGATCTCGTACAGCGTGCGGGACTCCTCGGCCTCGCGCTTGGCGGCGTCGGCATTGGCGCGCACCGGCTTGATCGCCCAGCCGTTGTCGCCCGCGTACGCCTCGCCCCACCAGCCGTCGAGCACCGACAGGTTGACCACGCCGTTCATGCCGGCCTTCATGCCCGACGTGCCCGACGCCTCGAGCGGGTACACGGGGTTATTGAGCCAGACATCGACGCCGGCGACGAGGCGGCGCGCGAGCCGCAGGTCGTAGCCCTCGATCATCAGCACCCGCCCTTCGAATTCGCGCATCCGGCCGATCTGGGCAATGCGCCGGATGACGTCCTGGCCCGGTACGTCCGCCGGATGGGCGCGGCCGGCGAAGATGAGCAGCACGGGCCGCGCCGGGTCGCTCACGATCTGCCGCAGCCACTCCAGATTCTCGAACAGCAGGCCGGCGCGCTTGTAGGTCGCGAAGCGCCGTGCGAAGCCGATCGTCAGGACATTGGGGTCGGCAGGATTGGCAAAGCGTTGCAGACGGTCGAGGTGCGCCTCGCTGCCGTGATTGCGCAAGTGCTGGTCCGAGAGGCGCTTGCGCACGACCTCGAGCATCTGGCTCTTCAGGTACTGGTGCACCGACCAGAAGAGATGGTCGGGGATCCGTTCGATCTCCATTCGCGCATCGCCGTGGGTCAGCCGCTCCATCCAGCCCGGACCAATGAACCGGTTGAACACGTCGACCCATTCGCCCGCCATGAACGTGCGGGCATGGACGGCATTGGTGACGTGGACGATGGGATTCTCGTCGGCGGGTACCTGCGGCCACAGCGACTGGAGCATCTGCGCGGACACTTCGCCGTGGATGCGCGAGACGCCGTTGTGGAAACGCGAGCCGCGGATCGCCAGGGCGGTCATGTTGAAGTCGCTCGCGCCGGACATGTGCCCCAGGGAGAGCAGTCGCTCGCGCGATACGTCCAGGCTGCGGCAGTAGTCGTCGAAGTAGGCGGCAATGGTGTCGTTGGCGAAATGATCGTGGCCGGCGGGCACCGCCGTGTGGGTGGTGAAAAGCGTGTTGATGGCGACGCTTTCCAGTGCCGCCGCGAACTCCATGCCGCCCTCGATGAGGCTGCGCATGCGCTCCAGCATCAGGAATGCCGCGTGCCCCTCGTTGATGTGCCACACGGTCGGTTGCCGGCCGAGCGCCTTCAATACCCGCGCGCCCCCGACACCCAGGACGATTTCCTGCTCCAGCCGGGTCACCTGGTCGCCGCCGTAGAGTCGATGGGTGATGCCGCGGTCACGCTCGCCGTTCTCCGGTAGATCGGTGTCGAGCAGGTACAGCGTGACGTGGCCCACATGTGCGCGCCAAACCCGGACCTTGACGCTGCGGCCGGCGAGCGGGACGTCGACTTCCAGCGCCGCGCCGGACGCATCGTGCTCGGTCTCGATGGGCAGGTCGACGAACGTCGAGTCGTTGTACGCGGCGATCTGGTTGCCGTCGGCGTCGAGGGTCTGCTGGAAATAGCCCTGCCGATACAGCAGCCCGATCGCCACCAGCGGCAGGCGCAGGTCGCTTGCCGCTTTGAGGTGGTCCCCCGCAAGGATGCCAAGCCCGCCGGAATAGATCGGCAGGCTCTCGTGCAGCCCGAACTCGGCGCAGAAGTAGGCGACGAGGTCCTCCGTGCCCAGAGCAGTGGCGCCTTCGCGCGGCTCGCGCGCCTGGTGGTAGGCATCGAAGGCGGCGAGCACGCGCCGGTACACCCCCAGGAAATCCTCGTTCTCCGCGGCGGCCGCGAGGCGGCCTTCGTTCACGCGCCGCAGGAAGGCCTTGGGGCTCTGGTTCATCGCCTCCCAGAGTGCGGGATGGAGCCGCGCGAAGAGCTCGCGGGTCGCGCGGTCCCAGCTGTACCAAAGGTTGTTGGCGAGCTCGGGCAGGCGCGCGAGAGCGCGCGGGATGGCCGGATGGACTTCGAGGTGATAAGGCGTACCGGGCATGGGCATGGGTGGCTTCGGGAACTGGTGACGGGATGCGAGGGCGATGCGCGTGCTGCTCCGGGAGCCGGGCAGGGCGCGCCCGGGATGCGCGGCGGGCGCGTGGCTTCTGCTCCGGCCGGTCGCTTACGGGTAAGGCAACGGCAGTACCGGGTGTTGATGCGGTCGCACTTGCGGTGGGTCAGGACAGCGCGGGTGCAAGCGAAACCTCCGGATCGGCCCAGTCGTGATTCGGGACGAGGGGATACCACCCCGGCCGTCCCGGATCGCGATCGTAGGCGTAGCCGCCGAGCGCGCGGAATTGCTCGTGGTATTGCGCGAGCTTGTCGCGATCGAGACGCACGCCCAGCCCGGGGGTGTCCGGAACGGCGATGCAACCGTCGCGATAGGGCAGCTTGCCGCCGACGATCACGTCGTCCACGAGGTGATGATAGTGGGCATCGGCGGCGTAGCCCAGGTTCGGCACCACGGCACCGAGGTGCAGCATCGTGGCGAGCTGGATGCCGAGCTCGCCGGAGCTGTGCACCGCGACCCCGATGCCCATCGTCTCGCACACCCCGGCGGCCTTGATGCAGGGCCGGATTCCGCCCCAGAAGGTGGTGTCGAGGAGCACCACGTCGACGGCGGGCTGGCGGATGTTGGCGGCGAGCTGCTCGAAGTTGACGATGACGGTATTGGTGGCGGTGGGAATGTTCACGAATTCCTTGAGGCGCGCGAGCTGCGGCATGCCCCAGACGGGATCCTCGAAGTAGTCGTTGCGCAGATCGGCGATGCCGCGGCCGAAGTCGATCGCGTCGGCGAGCGACAGGGCGCTGTTGGGGTCGTAGCGGTAGCGATCGTCGGGCAATGCCGCGGCGACGGCGCGGTAGCAGGCGAGCTCGTGAGCCGGGGGGTACACCCCGCCCTTAAGCTTGTGCACCCTGAAGCCATGCGCGGCCTTCAGCGCCCGCGCATGGGCAACGAGCTGCTCGGGCGTGCGCACCTCGCCTTCGCCGGTGTCGGGCCGGCGGTAGCGGTAGAACAGGTAGCTCGCGAATTCGACGCGCTCGCGTAGCTTGCCGCCGAGTAGCGCGTGCACCGGCACCCCGAGCTTCTGGCCGATGATGTCCAGACAGGCGAACTCGAGCGCGGCATGCAGCTGGGTGCGGTTGTTGTACAGGCTCGCGGTCGGGTTGCAGATCGCGTAGCGCATCGCCTCCAGCCGGAATACATCATGGCCGCGCAGGTA
>JBDTWB010000138.1:0-11100 GCA_040006895.1 Casimicrobiaceae bacterium
GGCCGGGAGTCCACGCAGCGCCGGCCTTGGCCGGGAGCTCTCCGTTCCCGGGCCTCGGCGGACGCGCGTCGCCGTTTGCTACCATCACGGCCATGAACTTGCATGCGCCGTCTCCTGCAGGCACGACTATCGATCCGACGCTGGAACTCACCCGAGCGCTGGTTTCGCGGCGCTCGGTTACACCCGACGACGCCGGTTGCCAGGAGCTGATCGCCGCCAGGCTTGCACCGCTCGGATTTCGCTGCGAGACCATCGCGGGCAACGGCGTGACCAATCTATGGGCGCGCCGCGGCGATGTGGGGCCCCTCGTGTGCTTCGCAGGGCACACCGATGTCGTGCCCACCGGGCCGGTGCACCAATGGCAGTCGGATCCGTTCGAGCCGGTGGAGCGCGGCGGATGGCTCTACGGACGCGGGACCGCCGACATGAAGGCCTCGCTTGCGGCCTTCGTCACCGCGGTGACCGGGCACGTCACAGCGCATCCGCGCGCGCTGGGCTCCATCGCGTTGCTCATCACCTCGGACGAGGAGGGACCGAGCGTCGACGGCACGCTGCGGGTGGTGGAACGCCTCGCGGCGCGCGGCGAGCGCATCGACTATTGCGTGATCGGCGAGCCGTCGTCCACCGAGGTATTCGGCGACACCATCAAGAATGGCCGCCGTGGCACGCTTTCCGGCACCCTCACCGTCAAAGGCGTGCAGGGGCACGTCGCCTATCCGCACCGGGCCAGGAATCCGATCCACCTCGCCGCCCCGGCGATCGCCGAGCTGGCGGCGACCCGGTGGGACGACGGCAACGAATTCCTTCCCCCGACCACCTGGCAGTGCTCCAACGTGCAGTCGGGGACCGGCGCGCTCAACGTGATCCCCGGGACGCTCGAGCTCAAGTTCAACTTCCGCTATTCGACTGCGAGCACCCGCGAATCACTGGGTGAGCGTCTCGAGGCGATCCTGCGCTGCCACGGCGTCGAGTACGACCTCGCCTGGACCGGTCACGGCCGGCCGTTCCTGACAGCGCCTGGCCGCCTGGTCGAGATCGCGAGCGCCGTGCTGGAGGAGATCACCGGCGCGCGACCCGAACTCTCGACCGGAGGCGGGACCTCGGATGGCCGCTTCATCGCCGACATCTGCCCGGAAATCGTCGAATTGGGCCCGGTCGGCAAGACCATCCACCAGATCGACGAAGGCGTCGAGATCGCCGACTTGCCGCGACTCGCGCGCGCCTACCGGATGATCCTCGATCGCCTGCTCGTGAGCGAATCGGTATGAGCCATGCCGCATGCGCCCGGGCCGCGGGCGCAGCTTGCCCACGGGGTGCGGAGCGCGGCCGATGAGCGCTGCGGTGCCGACCGAGCTCGTCAGCGTGCGCGACTGGCTGCGCTCTGCGGTGAGCCGGTTCAATGCCGCCGGCCTTGCGTTCGGCCACGGCACCACCGATGCCTTCGACGAGGCCGCCTACCTGGTGCTGCACACCCTGCATCTTCCGCTCGACCGTCTGGATGCCTTCCTGGACGCGCGCCTCACGGCAGACGAGCGTCAGCGCCTCGCCGGCGTCCTTGTCCGGCGCATCGACGAGCGGGTCCCCGCGGCCTATCTCACCCATGAGGCGTGGCTCGGCGAATTCCGCTTCTATGTCGACGAGCGGGTGATCATTCCCCGTTCGTTCATCGCCGAGCTCGTGCCCGACGGCCTCGCGCCCTTCGTTGGGGAACCCGGACAGGTGGGCAGTGCGCTCGATCTTTGCACCGGATCCGGTTGCCTCGCGATCCTGCTCGCCCACGCCTACGCTGCGGCCGATATCGACGCCATCGACATCTCCCCGGATGCGCTGGCGGTGGCGCAGCACAACGTTGCCGACTACGGCCTCGCCGACCGCGTCAACCTGATCGCGTCCGACCTGTTCGCGAATCTCGGCAGCAAGCGCTACGACCTCGTGGTCAGCAATCCGCCGTATGTCACCGGGGCTGCGATGGAAGCCCTGCCGCGCGAATATCGCCACGAACCGGCGCTCGCGCTTGCAGGAGGCGACGATGGACTCGACGCCGTGCGCACGATCCTGCGCGACGCGCCACGCTACCTCAACCCGGGCGCGCCCCTGGTGATGGAGATCGGCCACAACCGGGCCGCGCTCGAGGCGGCCTTTCCGCGCATTCCGTTTATCTGGCTGCAGACCGAGGGTGCTGACGACGCCGTCTTCGTGGTGACGCGCGAGGACCTGGCTGGCGCGGAGGTAAGCCCATGAGCAGCCAGCGTCCGGCGTCCGCCGGGGTACGCGCCGTGCCGCCGGCCGATGATCCGGGCGAGCCGGGTACACGGACCGGTGCCGAGATCCTGGTCGCGAACCTGCTCGCCCAGGGTGCAACCCATGCGTTCTGTGTCCCCGGGGAAAGCTTTCTCGCCGCGCTCGATGCCCTTCACGACGTGCGCGAGCGCCTGGCGCTGGTGGTCTGCCGCCAGGAAGGCGGCGTCACCTACATGGCCGAGGCGTACGGCAAGCTTACCGGCCGTCCCGGCATCGCGTTCGTCACGCGCGGACCGGGGGCCTCGAACGCCGCGATCGGCATCCACACCGCGGCGCAGGACTCCACACCGATGATCGTGTTCGTCGGCCAGGTCGGCCGCGACTTTCGCGACCGGGAGGCCTTTCAGGAGGTCGACTACCGGCGCATGTACGGCAGCGTCGCCAAGTGGGTCGCGGAGATCGACGCTGCGCAGCGGGTGCCGGAATACGTGGCGCGCGCCTACCGCACCGCGATGTCGGGCCGACCCGGGCCCGTGGTGCTGGCCCTGCCCGAGGACATGCTGACCGACCGCGCCGCGTGCGCCGACCTGGCGCGGGTCGATGCGGTGCCGGCGGCGCCCGCCCCCGCGCAGATCGCGCAGGTGCGCGATCTCCTCGCGACTGCAACGGCGCCGATGCTGGTGGTCGGTGGCAGCCGGTGGAACGACGCCGCGCGCGCGGCGCTCGTCCAGTTCGCCGAGTCCAATGCATTGCCGGTGGCCTGTGCATTCCGGCGCCAGGACCTCTTCGATAACCGTCACCCGCAATACGCGGGCGACATGGGGATCGGGATCAACCCCAGCCTGGCGGCGCGGATCCGCAGTGCCGATGCGCTGCTCGTGGTCGGCGAGCGGCTCGGGGAGATGACGACGTCGGCGTACACGCTCCCGGCCGCCCCCCTTCCCCACCAGGCCCATGGCCTCGTGCACGTGCATCCGGGCAGCGAGGAAATCGGCAAGGTGTACCAGCCCGCGATCGGCATCGCGGCCGAGCCGGGGGCGTTCCTGGCGGCGATGAATGCCGGCGGACCGGTCGACGCGTCGACGTGGCGCGGCCGGCTCGGCGACGTGCAGCACGACCTCGCAGCGTGGCGCGCAGCTCGCCCGGTGCCCGGCCCGCTCGACTTGTGGGCCATCGTCCAGTGGCTGGACGAGCACCTGCCGGAGGATGTCATCGTCAGCAACGGCGCGGGCAACTACACGGTCTGGATGCATCGCCTCTTTCGCTATCGCACACTGGGCGGGCAGCTCGCCCCCTACTCGGGTGCGATGGGGTATGGCGTGCCGGCGGCGATCGCGGCGAAGGCCGTGCATCCGCAGCGGATGGTCGTGTCCTGGAACGGCGACGGCTGTTTTCTCATGAACGGCCAGGAGCTCGCGACGGCGGTCCAGCACGGGCTTGGAGTGATTTTCGTGGTAGTCGACAATGGCATGTACGGCACCATCCGCATGCACCAGGAGAAACACTACCCCGGCCGGGTCCACGGCACGACCTTGCGCAATCCCGATTTCGCGGCCCTAGCCCGCGCCTACGGTGCCCACGGCGAGACGGTCCGCACCACGGCTGAGTTCGCCCCGGCGTTCGCACGCGCCGTAAGCTGCGGGCAGCCGGCGCTGTTGCACCTGGTGGTCGACCCCCAGGCACTCACCATGAACGCCAGTCTGGATGCGCTGCGGACGCAGGGCGAGGCGATGCGTCGCCCCGGCGAGACGGCGTCGGTCAGGCGCTAGGAACGGCGGCGAGCGCCCCCGCCGCCTGGTTAGCGACCGCCCCGCTTGGTCTTGCCGGGTGCGCGATTGAAGACCTTCACGGCGTCGCTGCGCACTTCGGTATCGACCTTGTCGCTTTCGATGTCGCGGTGCGCCTGCTGGATAACGGCATCGTTGCCCGCCGTGCGTTCTTCCGCATCGGCCGTCTCGTCATGCTCGTGCGGCAGGCGCAGGTTATCGTCGCCCGTGACGTCCTTGCGCCGGACGGTCGCACTGGGCGAGTCGGAGGATCCCAGGGGATGCTCGCTCGGGTCATGGATGTTCTTGCGCTGGTCGGGCTTCTGGTTCGGCGGGGGCGCGGTGCGGCGTTGGGTCATGGTTCGCTCCAGTGAAAGGATCAGCCCTACGACGCACGACGCGTGCCAGCGTTTTGCTCCGGACGCCCTTGCCGCAACCGCCCTCTGCTCGCGTCAGACCGCGCCTGCCGGCGTCGCGGGTACGTGCCGCCGCCGCGCGACCTGCATGCCCAGGATGATCACCACGGCGGTCACCGCATAGAACAGGAGCTGGATGCCGCTCGGCTGGGGATCGTAGCCCATGAGTGCGTGCAGCAGCGCGCCCGGTACCGAATCGACCGGCAGGGCACTCGACGTGTTCCAGACCGGGTCGGCGAGTGTCGGCAGGATGTCCGCTTGAACCAGGAACCGTGCCATCTGCGCGGCCATTGCCGCAGCGAGCAGCAGGATCAAGCCGCTGGTAACCGCGAAGAACCAGCGCAGCGGCACGCGCACGATGCCTGCGTAGGTCACGATGCCCACGCCCAAGCCTGCCGCGAGGCCGACCGCAAACCCGAGCGCGAGGTTGCCGGTGCTAACGCCCCCGCTCGACGCCAGGCCGTAGAGGAACAGTGCCGTCTCCGAGCCCTCGCGCAGGACCGCGATGGCGATGACGATCAGGATGGCGGAAAGCTCGCGACGACCCTCGAGTACGTCGCGGCCCACCCGTCGCGCGCCGGCGGCGAGTTCCGCGCCGTGAACCGACATCCAGATGTTGTGCCAGGCGAGCATCAGCACGGCGATACCGAGCACGCTGGCGTTGAAGACTTCCTGGCCCATGCCGCCGAAGAGTTGCCCGATCCGGCCGGTCAGCATCGCCACCACCAGCGCTCCGAGGACCCCGACGGCGATCCCGCCGGCGATGAATCGGCCACGGTTTGGAATCGCCCGCGTGGCGGCGGCGATGATTCCGATCAACAGCGCGGCTTCGAAGGACTCACGAAACACTATGACGGCGGCACCGAGCATGATGGAGGATGAGTCCGGTGGTTGCGGGATGGGGTTGGCTTACGGCGCCTTCCTCATTCGGCGATGAGCACGCCCTTGGCCGTCTTTTCGTGGAATTCGCCCACGAACGAGTAGCGCCCCGGCTTGAGCGGGCCGACCAGGACCGTGCCCTTGCTCTTGCCCGGGATGACCTTTTCGCGCTTGAGCTCCTTGCTCTCGAACTCCTCCGCCGAGGCATCCTGGTTGTCGATCACCAGCTTGATCTTGGTATTCGCCGGGACGCGGACCTCGGCGGGCTCGAACTTGTGGTCGCGGATGACGATCGTGACCTCGGGGTCGGCGGCGAGCGCGGCGAATGACAGCAACGCGGTGGCGACGAGCAGGGTGACCCGACGCGTGGCTTGAGAAAGGGTGTTCGAGGCGGGCATGCGGTCGATCCTTTTGGGAGTTCGTCAGGAAATGATAATGGTTCTCGTTTGCATGTGCAACCCCTGCGCATGAAAATGCCGCGGCGGTCCGAAATCGCGCTCCGCCGGCACCGCGACCACATCCGCATGCCGCGTTGCGGATTGGGCGGCCAGACCTCCGTCTCCGCGCAACCGCGACGCGAGCCCTTCAAGCGCCGGCCGCACCCCGGCCAGGGAGCGGTCACTGCCGGGCAATGCCGGTGGGCACCGACCTCTTCGGACCGCCGGCAGGATGCGCCTCCGAGTCGAGCGACCGCGCGTCCGCGAGGCCTGAAGCACGGGCTTGCGGCAAGGGATCTCCGGGGGGGTAAGCAACGTTCGAGGGGGTCCGGACCGGCAACGCCAGGTGGCGTGCCGGGGGTAACCCGAGGTCGGTGCCTTGTCGCAGGACCGGGCAGGTCGTCGCCGAGCGACTTCGCCGGGTACCGCGCGGATGCGGTCAGTGCACGAAGCCCTGCACCACGGGGAGCGCGCCGCTTTTCTTGGCAAAGTCCGCCGAGTCGCAGAGCTCCTCGATGGTGGCGAACAGGGCGTCGAACTGCAGGGGCTTGCGCAGGAACCGCGAGTAGTCGCTGCACAACGCGAACACCCGCTCCTCGGCAAGCATGCTCATCAGGATGACCGGGAGATTGGTGGTCTCGGGCGCAGACCGAAGCCACCGGATCAGCGTTGCCCCATCCATCCCGGTCATGACGAGATCGGTGAGGACCAGGTCGACCGGCTCCCGGCCGATGACCTCGAGTGCTGCAGCGCCGTCGTACGCCGCCCGGGCCGTGTAGCCTGCCTTCTGCAATACCGACGCGAGCGCATCGGCGATCGTCGTCTCGTCGTCCACCACCAGCACTGTTCTCATGCGTTTCCCCGACGCAACGGTCCAGCCGTAGCCATTGGTGCAGTCCCTGACAGGAAAGGTTCCGGGATCGTCATCGCGGCACTACGCAGGAGTTCCGCCACCGTGTCGAACGTAAAGCATGTGATCCGTACCGGCAAAATCTGCACGGTGGGACGTTTCCACGACACACCTCGCCGGTGCACGGCGCGACAGCGCAATTCAATCCGCCGCACGGGCCAGCGGCGCCTGGGTGGCGAACTGCTCGTCCTGCGGCTTGGCCGGAAGCTTGCCGTAGACGCGGGCGTGCCGTACCACGCGAGCCATGAGCTCGAGCCCGAGCGGCGCGAGGGCGCGTTCCCAAAGTTCCCGTGCAGTCTCCCCCTGCCGCACGAAGCACCACTCCTGCGCGGCCACCGCACCGGCGTCCATCCGTTCGGCGAGATGGTAGATCGTGCCGCCGGCAACCGGATCGCCGCTCTTGATGGTCCATTCCACCGCGGCGATGCCGCGATGCCTGGGCAACAGCGACGGGTGGTAGCCGATGCCCCCCATCGGCGCCTTGGCGAGTGCCTCGCTGCTCACCCGCGCATGGCTGTGCGCGGCGATGATGAGATCCGTTCCGCTGGCGATGGCGTCGGCGGGAACGATCTGAGGGTCGTCGAGTATGTGCACCTCCAGGCCCGCCGCCTTCGCGGTGTCGGCGAGTCGATCATCCGCGGCGGGAACGACCACGCGCGCGATGTCGACGCCCTCCTTCTGCAGCAACGCAAGGGTCGCTGCGCCGAAGTAGCGCGAGCCGACCAGCGTGATGCGCAGGCGGTGCGGGGCCGGCAGGCTGCCGGGATCGGACGATGTCATGCACGAACCTCCAGTCGCCGGCAGCGCGCTCGATGCGCGCTTGCGCCAGCCACGACGCGCGCAATTCTAGGGGTGTCGCCTGCTTTTGCCAAACGGTGTCCGGATCACCTGGGCTACTCGCCGCCGTCGAGCGCGCGCGGCCAGCTCTTGTGCAGCAACCGTGACAGGGCGCGGTCGGCGAGCACCACACCACCCGTCTGGCAGCGCGCGCAGTAGTTGCACTCGTTCTGCGCATACACGATGCGCTGGACTGGCGCCCCGCAAACCGGGCATGGTTCACGGAACCGGCCATGGACAGCCATCTCCGGCCGGAACGCGGTCACCTTGACGGGGAAGTCCTGCCCTGCCTGCTCGCGCAGCCGGAAGATCCAGGTCTGCAGCACGGCGCGGGTGGCGTCGAACAGGCGCTCCACCTCGTCCGCATCGAGCTTGCGGGTGAGGGCAAGGGGTGAGAGTCGTGCGGCATGCAGGATCTCGTCCGAGTAGGCATTGCCGATGCCGGCGAACAGGGTCGGGGCCGTGAGCGCGCGCTTGAGGGTGTGGTTCTCGCTCGCCAGTCGCGCGGCGAACGCTTCCAGGGACGTGTCCAGCACCTCGAGGCCACCGGGGTCGAGGGCCGCCAGCGCCGGCGCACCGGCGACGAGATGCAGTGAGGCGCGCCGCTTGCTGCCCGCTTCGGTGAATGCCACGGTGCCGGTCGAGAACACCAGGGTGGCAAGGGTGATCCGGCTCGGCGGTTTCTTGCCGGATGCAAGCCAGACGAGCCGGCCCGCGATCATCAGGTGCAGCACCAGGAAGAGTTCGCCATGCAGCGCCAGCACGATCCGCTTGCCTATCCGGGTCACTCCGATGACCTCCCGACCGAATGCCGTGTCGAGCGGCGGCACCGCAGTGCGCAGCACGAACGGGTTCGCGAGGGCGATGTTCTCCAGGCGCGCGCCCTGCACCCGCGCCGCGAGGGCATCGCGATACACGGTAAGGTCGGGAAGCTCCGGCATCGGCGCATGCTACCCGCCGAACTCCGTGCCGGGGCCGTTCGGCTCGACTGTGCCGCCTGCCCCGCGGTGCGCAGGCGTGGCGCGTACGGCGACGCGGGGTCATCCCAGGAAGTGGTGCGGAATCGACGCCGCCAGCGCCGGTATCAGGATGACGGCCAGCAACACCAGTACCTCGGCAACGATGAACGCCCAGCAATACCGGATCGTCTCGCTGTAGCGACAGCCGGCGATGCTGGTCGCGACGAACAGCAGCACGGCGACCGGCGGCGTCGTCGAGCCGATCTGGGTCGCCATCACCATCATGAGGCCGAGCTGGAACTCATCGATGCCGTAGGTCCGTCCGACCGTCACGGCCACCGGGATCATGATGATCAGGATGGCCATCGAGTCGATGAACATCGTGAGCAGCAGCATGATGCCCACCAGCAGCATCATCACCCCGAGCTTCTCGCCGGTGACGTGCGCGATCAGGTTCAGCACGACGTCATTGAAGTTGAGGTACGACAGCAGCCAGCCCAACGCGCCGGCGACGCCGATGATTCCCGACACCATCGCCGTGGTGACGGCCGCCCGTACGAAGATGTGCGGCAGGTCGGACAGGCGTAGCTTGCGATACACGAAAAACCCGATCGCGAAGCCGTAGAAGCACGCTACCACCCCTGCCTCGGTTGCCGTGAAGGCGCCTGACAGGATGCCGCCGACGACGATCACCGGCGCGAGCAGCGCCGGCCAGACCCGGCCGGTGGCACCGACTACGCTTCGCCATTGGAAACTGCCGGTGGTCCGGCGCAACTCCGGGAACGCCGCTGACAGCGCGTACAACCGGATGACGACCATGAGCCCGATGCCGATCAGGATCCCCGGCACGATGCCGCCGAGGAACAGTCCACCGATCGACACGTTGGCCATCGACCCATACACGATCATGGTCATGCTCGGCGGGATGATGGCTCCGATGGTGCCCGCGCATGCCACGAGGGATGCGGCGAATCCGGGCTTGTAGCCGTGGGTCTTCATCGCCGGCACCAGGATCGAGCCGATGGCGGAGGTGTCCGCCACCGACGATCCGGATACCCCGGCGAACACCATGCTGGACACGACCGACGCATGGCCCAGGCCGCCTTTCCAGTGACCGACCGCGGTCTCGGCAAACTCGACCAGGCGCTTGGAGATGCCGCCCGCGGAGATGAGCTCGCCGGCGAGGATGAAATAAGGGAGTGCCAGCAGGCTGAAATTGTCCAGCATCGCGAACATCTTCTGCGGAAAGAGCGCGGGCACGAGCGACGGCGTCGCCAGGATCCCGGCAAGCCCGACGATCCCCATCACCAGCAGGATGGGCACGCCGAAGGTGATCAGCACCAGCAGCAGCACCGCCAGCGCGCCGAGCGTCATGCTTCGCCTCCCAGGTCGTCGGGCGGCAGGTCCTGCCAACCGAAGTGGGTTGCGATCCGGCGCAAGGCGACGATGCCGAGATAAACGCTCCCTCCGACCATTCCCGCGTAGACCCAGTGCATGGGAATTCCCAGCCCAGGGCTCTCCTGGTTGCGGGCGACGTCCATGATCACCAGGGTGTAGCGGCCGATGGCCAGCGCCAGGATCAGCCAGAGCACCTCGGTGACGAGGCCGACGGCGCGCTGCAGTCGGGGCGGAAATGCCCGCAGCAGCATGTCCATGCCGATGTGCGCGCCGCGTCGGTACGCCACCGGAATGGCCAGCATGACCATCCAGATGTGTCCGTACTTCTGGAACTCCTCGCTCCAGGAAAGCGGCAGGCCGAGCACGAAGCGATTGAAGACCTGCAGGCCACCGACCACGGTGAATACCAGGAAGATCAGGAACAGCACGTACTCGACGGTGCGATCGAGCGAGCGCAGGAACTGGGCCATCGGCACTCCCGGAGAGTCACGGCCGGCGCCGGGCGAGCCGGCGGCCGGCCGCAATCCTGCGTTACTTGGTGTCGCGAATCTGCTTCAGGAGGTCTTCGGCACCGAGCGTCTTGGCGAGCTGATCCTGCAGCGGTCCCGCAGCCTTTACGAATCCGGTCTTGTCGATGGGATTGATGATCATGCCCTTCGACTTGAGCTTCTCCAGCGATTCATGGTCGCGCTGCACCGAGAGGCTGCGGTTGACGTCCTGCGCCAGCTTGGCGGCGGCCGCCACTACCTCCTTCTCCTTGTCGGTGTAGCCGTCCCACTCCTTCTTGGAGATCACCGTCACCGTCGGCCCGAAAAGATGGCCGGTCAGGGTGACGTATTTCGCGACCTCGTAGTATTTGCCCGTGAACGCCACCGCGGAGGAATGCTCGAAGCCGTCGATGACCCCGGTCTGCAACGACGTGTAGACCTCGCCGAAGGCCATCGGCGTGGCGCTCGCCCCCATGGCGTTCAAGGCGGCGACATAGGTCGGCGTCTGGATCGTGCGGATCTTGAGGCCCTTGAGGTCCTCCGGCTTCTTCACTTCCTTCTTGGTGGTGATGACATTGCGGTAGCCCCAGCTGTCCTGCCAGCCGAGCACCTTGAGTCCGAGTTTCTCGTGCTCCGCTGCGAGGGTCTGCCCGACCTTGCCGTCCAGCACGTGGTGCGCATGCTCGTAGTCGCGCCACAGGAACGGCAAGTCGAGCACGCCCATCCGCTTGTTGAAGTTGTTGTGGATGGCCGTGCCGCCGATGTGCAT
>JBDTWB010000139.1:0-10864 GCA_040006895.1 Casimicrobiaceae bacterium
TGTCACCGTGGGGTGGCCTGTCACCGTGGGATGGCCGGTCACCGTGGGGGTGGCCGGTCACCGTGGGGGCGGCCGGTCACCGTGGGGTGGTGAGCGCCGTTGCATGATCGATCACCGACCCGACCGGCGCGGTTGCGGGCGGGACGGTCGGATCCTCGACGCCGAACATGTCGCGTTTTCCATAGTCCGAACGCCTGGGCAATGCGGCGGCGGCGCATAAGCCGCCGGGCCAGCGTGCGTGCCGCCCGCCACCGCGCATCGTCGAGGAGTTCGCCGTGTATTTCCTAGCTCTCGCCACCGACTACGACGGCACGATCGCCCATCACGGCGTGGTGCCGCCGGCCACCGTCGAGGCGATGCAGCGCTTGAAGGACACCGGCCGCCGCCTCATCCTGGTCACCGGGCGCGAAATGCCCGATCTGCGCAAGGTGTTTCCCCAGGTCGAGCTGTTCGATCGGATCGTCGCCGAGAACGGCGCCCTCATCGTCGATCCTGCGACCGGGGACGAGCGGGTGATCGCGCCGGGCCCGCCTCCCGAGTTCGTCGCCATGCTCGAAGCGCGCGGGGTCGGGCCCATCTCGGTTGGTCGCGCCATCGTTGCGACGTGGGAGCCTCACCAGAACACCGTGCTCGAAGTGATCCGCGAGCTGGACCTCGAGCTCCAGATCATTTTCAACAAAGGCGCGGTCATGGTGCTCCCCGCCGGCATCAACAAGGCGGTCGGCCTGGCGGCAGCGCTGGTCGAGCTCGATCTCACCGCGCACAATGTGGTGGCCGTGGGCGACGCCGAGAACGATCACGCCTTCCTGCGTGCGTGCGGTTGCGCCGCCGCAGTGGCCAATGCGCTGCCCTCGGTCAAGGACGAGGCCGACGTGCGGCTCGGGGCGGACCACGGTGCCGGGGTGGTCGAGCTCATCGAGCGGATCTGCTGCGAGGACGGCGCCCTCGTGGCGCCGCAGCGCCACGGCCTTCTGGTCGGTCATGATCGCGACGGCACGCCGGTGTACCTCGAACCGCATGGCGGCGGGGTGCTGATCGCCGGCAAATCGGGCATCGGCAAATCGACCCTTGTCACGGCGCTCACCGAGCGCATGGTGGAGATGGTCCTGGAGTTCTGCATCCTCGACCCCGAGGGCGAGTACGACAGCCTGCGCAACGTCGTGTCGATCGGCGCCGACGCCGATGGGCCGAGCGCCGACGAAGTGATGGAGCTCGTGGAAAAACGCGCGGGTAACGTCGTGATCGAGACCCGGGCACTCGCCACGGCGGAGCGGCTGGACTTCTTTGCGCAGCTGCTGCCGCGGATCGCTTCCCTGCGCGCCCGCACGGGGCGCCCGCATTGGCTGATCGTCGGCGCAGCACATCATCTCCTGGCGGCGTCCCGCGACGATGTCGCCGAGCTCTTGCCGGAAAGCATGGGCGGAACCGTCTTCATCACCGCGCATCCGGAAAACGTGGCCGCGAGCGCGCTGGAGTCCGTGCGCTATGTAATTGCCTTCGGCGCCGCGGCGCAGGGCCTGCTCGACGCGTTTTGTGCCGCCGCTGGCGCTCCTGCCGTACGAGGTGCGTCATCACCGGCCGACGACGAGGTTTGGTTTGTCGATCGGATGTCCGGGCAACCGCCGCGACCGATCACGCCGATCCGCCCGGAGCAGCAGCACAAGCGCCATACTCGCAACTAACGCCGAGCTCGAGTTCGGCGAGGAGAGCTGCATCTAGTGTCGCGGTCCCGAGCAGAAGCTCAACCTGCGCGCCCGCAACCTGATGATGTTCGTGCAGCTCGCCGAAGGCGTGGACGAAGCCACCTGGGAGCACCACCGCGAGGCCGGTGAGTACTCGGCGCGGTTCCGCGATGTGATCCACGATTCCGGGCGGGCGGAAGCTGCCGCCCGGATCGAGTCCGACCAGGCGCTCGATGCGCCGGCCAGCCGCAAGGGCATCGTCGATGCCGTGCGTCAGCGCTATACGGCGCCGGCGCGGGGCGGCTGAAAAACCCCGCACGCCGCACTCCGATGGGTCGCCCGGTCGCCGGGGCAGCCGCGTACCGGCGGGGGCGCCGCGCCGCGTCAATCAGCGTGCGTATCGTGGTGCCCATCGTGGCAACCATCGTGGCAACCATCGTGTCACCATCGTGGCAACCATCTTGTCAACCATCTTGTCAACATCGTGGCAACCAAGGGCCGGCGATCGGCTGTAACGACCCTGTCACATTGGCGCTCCACACTGTCGGCTGTTCGTAACCCACAGGAAACCTCATGCGCAAGCACGTCACCCGTGGCCTCGTCGCCGGCCTCGGCCTGTCCCTGGGCATCTCGGCTGCCGTCGCCGCCGACATCACCGGCGCCGGCGCGACCTTCCCCTTTCCGATCTACGCCAAGTGGGCCGAGGCCTACAAACAGAAGACCGGCGTGGCCATGAACTACCAATCGATCGGCTCGGGCGCCGGCATCAAGCAGATCCAGGCCAAGACCGTCGACTTCGGCGCGTCGGACATGCCGCTCAAGTCCGACGAGCTTTCCAAGGCCGGGCTGATGCAGTTTCCGGCGATCATCGGCGGCGTCGTTCCTGTCGTCAATCTGGAGGGCATCGCCGCCGGGCAGATGAAGCTCACCGGTCCGGTGCTCGCTGACATGTACCTCGGCAAGATCAAGAAGTGGAACGACAAGGCGATCGCGGACCTCAATCCGGGCGCGAAGCTGCCGGCAGAGAACATCACCGTGGTACGCCGCTCCGATGGCTCGGGAACCACGTTCCTGTGGACCGACTACCTCTCCAAGGTGAGCCCGGAATGGAAGGACAAGGTGGGCGCCAGCACGGCCGTGGCGTGGCCCGAAGGCGTCGGCGGCAAGGGCAACGAAGGGGTGGCTTCCTACGTGCAGCGCATCAAGGGCGCCGTCGGCTACGTGGAATTCGCGTACGCCAAGCGCAACAAGATGACCCATGCGCTGGTGCGCAACAAGGACGGCCAGTACCCGAATGCCGACGACGCGAGTTTCCAGGCTGCCGCCGCAAAGGCCGACTGGAAAGCGGCGTCCGGCTTCTACCAGATCCTCACCGACCAGGCGGGCAAGGACAGCTGGCCGATCACCGGGGCGAGCTTCATCCTGATGCACACGACGCCGGACAAGCCACAGAATGCCCAGGAGGTGCTCAAGTTCTTCGACTGGTCATTCAAGAACGGCGGCACGATGGCCACCGAACTCGACTACGTGCCGCTGCCGGACAGCCTGGTGGCGACCATCGAATCGGCCTGGAAGGCGCAGATCAAGGACAAGTCCGGCGCCGTCGTCCGGAAGTGATCGAGCACGGCGGCCCGCGAATGCGGGTCGTGACGGCCTCCGCCAGGGGTCGATTACGTCGGCCCGCACGCGCGTCGAGGGTATGATCATGGCCACTCCGTTAGCTTCCGACTCGGCCCTCGCCGACTTTCGCTTGCGCGACGATCGCGACTCCCGACTCCCGTCTCCCAAGTTCGCCGCCGGGCAGTGGCAGGACTGGCTGTTCGAGCGCGTCACCCAGGCCTTCGCGTTGCTGGTGCTGGCGATCCTGCTCGGCATCCTGCTCGCCCTCGGCTATTCCGCCATTCCAGCGCTCGACAAATTCGGGTTGGGCTTCTTCGTCACCAATGTCTGGAATCCGGTCAAGCTGGAGTTCGGCGCCGCCGCGCCAGTCTACGGCACGGTGGTGACGAGTCTCATCGCCCTGCTGATCGGGGTGCCGGTGAGTTTCGGCATCGCCGTGTTCCTCACGGAGATATGCCCGGCTGTCCTCAAGCGCCCACTCGGCACGGCGGTGGAGCTCCTCGCCGCAATTCCATCGATCATCTACGGCATGTGGGGCCTGTTCGTGTTTGCGCCGCTGTTTGGCGATTATGTCCAGCCCGCCCTGCACCGACTCTTCGGCGACGCCTGGATTATCGGGCCGCTGTTCCAGGGGGCGCCGAACGGCATCGGGGTGCTCTCGGCCGGGATCATCCTGTCGATCATGATCATTCCCTTCATCGCCTCGGTGATGCGCGACGTGTTCGAGGTGGTGCCCCCCGTGCTCAAGGAGTCCGCCTACGGCCTCGGAGCGACGACCTCGGAGGTCGTGCGCCGCATCGTGCTGCCGTACGCGCGGGTCGGCGTCATCGGCGGGATCATGCTCGGCCTGGGTCGCGCACTGGGCGAGACCATGGCGGTGACGTTCGTGATCGGCAACGCCTACAAGATCAGCGCGTCGCTGTTCGCGCCCGGCAACTCGATCGCTTCCGCGCTCGCCAACGAGTTCAACGAGGCCGCCGACCCCGTCCACAGCGCAGCGCTCATCGCCCTCGGCCTCGTGCTGTTCCTGCTCACGTTCATCGTCCTCGCGGCGTCGCGCGTGCTGCTCGCGCGCGGCACGCGCCGTGAAGGCCAGCGGACCTGATCGCGAAGGCGACCGATTCGATGTTCTCACTCTACCGGCGACGCATCCTGATCAACCGCATCAACCTGGCGGTGTCGGTGCTCACCATGGCGTTCGGCATGGTGTTCCTGCTCTGGATCCTGTTCGTCCTGTTCCAGCGGGGGGTGCCGGCATTCTCGCCGACGCTCTTCACCGAGACCACGCCTCCGCCCGGCTCGGCGGGCGGGCTTGCCAATGCGATCTACGGCAGTGTCATGATCGTGGGCTTTGCGACGCTGATCAGCACGCCGATCGGCGTGCTTGCGGGCATCTACCTCGCCGAGTACGGCAAGCAGCGCCGGGTGGCGAACCTCACGCGGTTCATCAACGACATCCTGCTGTCCGCGCCGTCGATCGTGCTCGGGCTGTTCGTGTACACGGTCTACGTGGCGCGGGTCCAGCACTTCTCGGGCTGGGCCGGCTCCCTCGCCCTCGCGCTCATCGCGATCCCGGTGGTGGTG
The DNA here is from genome assembly GCA_040006895.1 of Casimicrobiaceae bacterium. Lineage (GTDB taxonomy): Bacteria > Pseudomonadota > Gammaproteobacteria > Burkholderiales > Casimicrobiaceae > CAIWHR01. Next base: position 4,887 of record JBDTWB010000139.1, read on the forward strand.
CGCACCACCGAGAACATGCTGCTGCTCGTCCCCGGCAGCCTGCGCGAGGCCGCGGTTGCGCTGGGGGCGCCCATGTGGCGGGTCATCCTCAAGGTCACCTTGCGCGCGGTGAAGGGAGGCGTGGTGACCGGAGTACTGCTCGCCGTGGCGCGCATTTCCGGCGAGACCGCTCCCCTGCTGTTCACCGCCCTCAACAACCAGTTCTACAGCACCGACATGAACGCGCCCATGGCGAATCTCCCGGTGGTCATTTTCCAGTTCGCCATGAGCCCATTCGAGGAATGGCAGCAGCTCGCCTGGGCGGCGGCGCTCCTCATCACCCTCGCCGTGCTGGCGATCAACATCATCGCCCGCACCCTGCTCCGACAGCGCGCTCACTAGAGAAACCATGCTCCAGATCAATGTCCCCGAGAAAGGGTCCCGTGGCGAGGCGGCGAGCCGCGTGACCATCGCGGTGCGCTCGCTCAACTTCTACTACGGCAAGTTCCAGGCACTCAAGGACATCAACGTCGACGTCGCGGAACGGCGGGTGACCGCCTTCATCGGTCCGTCCGGTTGCGGCAAGTCGACCCTCTTGCGCACCTTCAACCGCATGTATTCGCTGTACCCCGGACAGCGCGCGGAAGGGGAGATCGTGTTCAACGGGCGTAACATGCTCGAGGCGGGCACCGACCTCAACCTGCTGCGCGCCAAGATCGGCATGGTGTTCCAGAAGCCGACGCCGTTCCCCATGTCGATCTACGACAACATCGCCTTCGGTGTGAGGCTCTACGAGAAGCTGTCCACCCGCGACATGGACGAGCGGGTCGAATGGGCGCTGACCAAGGCCGCCATGTGGAACGAGGCCAAGGACAAGCTGAAGCAGAGCGGCACGGCCCTCTCCGGCGGGCAGCAGCAGCGACTGTGCATCGCCCGGGCGGTGGCGGTGAAGCCCGAGGTGCTGCTCCTCGACGAACCGACCTCGGCGCTGGATCCGATTTCCACGGCGAAGATCGAGGAGCTCATCTCCGAGCTCAAGGCCGACTACACCATCGCCATCGTCACCCACAACATGCAGCAGGCGGCCCGCGTATCCGACTGTACGGCGTACATGTACCTGGGCGAGGTCGTGGAATTCGGCGTCACCGACGAACTCTTCCTTCGACCCAAGCGGAAGGAGACCGAGGACTACATCACCGGCCGGTTCGGATAGGGCCGCCAGGAGACCGACATGTACGAGCACACCACACGGCAGTTCGACATCGAGATGGAAGCGATCAGGAGCGGCGTCCTGGCCATGGGTGGCCTGGTCGAGACCCAACTCGGACGGGCGATCGATGCCCTGGTGAAGGACAACGACCGCGCCAACCTCGCCGACCTGGTCGGAGCCGACGAGCAGCGTATCAACGACCAGCAGATCCGCATGGACGAGCAGTGCAGCCAGATCATCGCCCGGCGACAGCCCGCCGCGGTGGACCTGCGCACCATCCTCACCATTACGAAGGTGGTCAACGAGCTTGAGCGCATTGGCGACGAGACCAAGAAGATTGCGTACAAGGCCGCAGAGGCGCGGAGCGGCGACCGCCTCGGCGACGTACGGCTGTTCGAAGTCGTCCGTGCCGCGCAGGAGGCGCGGGAAATGGTGCAGACCGTGCTCGACGCCTTCGCGCGCCTGGATGTCGACGCAGCTTGCACGGTGATCGCCCGCGACGAGGCGATCGACGCCGCGTTCTCGGCGATCCTCCGCCAGCTCATCAGCTACATGATGGAGGACCCGCGCACCATCAGCGCCGCACTCGAGATCGTGTTCATCGCGAAATCCATCGAGCGCGTCGGCGACCACGCCAAGAACATCGCCGAGGCGGTCGTACAGATGGTGCGCGGCAAGGACGTCCGGCATGCGACGGCGCAGCAGATTAGGGACGAGGTCGAGCAGCCATGATGCCGACGGTGCTCGTGGTCGAGGACGAGCCGGCGATACGGGAGCTCATCACCGTTCATCTCGAGGACGCCGGGTACACCGTGCAGGGTGTGGGCGACGCCGAGGCGGCCATGCGCTACCTCAAGGGAACTGTTCCCGACCTCGTGCTGCTCGACTGGATGCTGCCTGGGCAGTCCGGGCTCGCGCTCGCCCGGTCGTTGCGCTCCCAGGCACGCACCCGCGATCTGCCGATCATCATGGTGACCGCCAAGGCGTCCGAGGACGACAAGATCGCGGGCCTCGAGGCATTCGTCGACGATTACGTCACCAAGCCTTTCTCGCCGCGCGAGCTCAAGGCGCGCATCAAGGCGGTGCTGCGCCGGCGCGCCCCTGAAGCCGCGCAGCAGCCGCTGGAGGCAGGACCGATCGCGCTCGATCCGAGCACCCATCGCGTGGTGGTGAACAAGCAGGAGGTCGCGCTCGGCCCCACCGAGTTCCGGCTCCTCAAGTACCTGCTCGCCCGGCCGGAGCGCGTGCACTCCCGCGCGCACCTCCTCGACCGCGTCTGGGGCGATCACGTCGACATCGAGGAGCGCACGGTCGATGTGCACATCCGTCGCCTGCGGCTCGCGCTCGAGCCCTTCGGGGCCGACGGCCTGATCGAGACGGTGCGCGGCAGCGGCTACCGGCTGGCGACGCCCCGCGCGGCGGCCCCCGCCCGACCGGGAGGATGAACTCCGTCGTCCTCGCCGGCCTGCTGGCCCCAGCCGTGGTGCTCGCAAGCGCGGCCCTGGCATGGGCGACCTTCGGTGCGGCCTGGGCGGTCGGGATTCTGGTGCTGGGTAATCTCGTGGTCGTCGGCTACCACCTGCGCAACCTCGTACGCATGCAGCGGTGGGCGGCAGGGCCCACCGAAGCGCCGGTCCCGGACTCCGGCGGACCCTGGTCGGCGCCGCTGGCGGCGCTGCACCGTCGCTCCCGCGGCCGCACCGCATACCAGCGGGGTCTCGCCCACACCATCGAGCGCTTTCGCGGCGCGGCCGATGCGATCCCCGATGGCCTGGTGATCCTCGACGGCCTTGACCGGGTGCGCTGGGCGAACCGAAGAGCCGCGACGCACCTGGGCCTCGACCTCGAGCGCGACGTCGGCCGGCCGCTCGCCAATCTGGTGCGGCAGCCGGTCGTGGTGCGCTACCTCGAGACTGGCGACTGGAGCGAGCCGGTGATCATCGACTCGCAGCGCGAGCCCGGCACGACCTTGTCGGTGCAGGTGGTGCCGTTCGGCGACGAGGAGAAGCTTCTCATGAGTCGTGACGTGACGGCCCTGGAAGGCGTGGCGAGGATGCGGCGCGACTTCATCGCCAACGTTTCCCACGAGCTCAAGACACCGCTCACGGTGGTGCGCGGCTTTCTCGAGACCCTGCAGGACCTCGAGGTCGCGCCGCGCGAGAAGACACGATACCTCGCGCTGATGGAGCAGCAGACGCAGAGCATGCAGCGCCTGGTCGATGACCTGCTCACGCTGTCGTCGCTGGAAAGTCAGGACGGCGACCTTGCGGAAACCGCGTTCCCGATGGCACCGCTGATCGAGGAGGTCGCCGCGGAAGGTCGGGCGCTGTCCGCGGGCGTGCACGAGATCGTGATTCAACCGGGGCCAACGGCGTGGGTGACCGGCAGCCACGACGAATTGCGCAGCGCCTTCGCCAACCTCGTCAGCAACGCCGTCCGCTACACCCCGGAGAGCGGGTGCATCACGCTGTCGTGGCGCCTGGAGGATGATGGCACCGGAGTATTCGCCGTGAGCGATACCGGCATCGGCATCGCGCCCGACCACATTCCGCGCCTGACGGAGCGCTTCTACCGCGTCGACCGCGGGCGCTCGCGGGCAACCGGCGGCACCGGCCTCGGCCTCGCCATCGTCAAGCACGTGCTGCTGCGCCACCATGCGGAGTTGCGCATCACCAGCGAGCCGGGCATGGGCAGCACCTTCGAGGTTCGGCTGCCCGCGTCGCGTATCGAGGCTGATGCGACCGGGGCGCAGGGACAACAGCCGCGTTCTGCAGGCGGGTAGCGGCTGCCCGGGCGCCGTTCCTGCGAATCGCGACGGCGCAGCCTGCGCTGCGGTGCGCTACGCCGGCCGTGGACCGTGGCAATCGATCGCGCGGTGGACGGCTCGATTGCCGCCGCCGGATCTGGTCAGGAGTTGTCCGGGGAGCGTTCCGGCGCGGCAGGAAACTGTGCCGCCGTCGCCCCGCTGATGGGCTCGACCAACGTCCGTCCGAAAAGCGCCCGTACCAGCGCGAGGCCGATCGCCATGCCGAGCAGCTGGGCGGCGACGAACGCCGGCGCGTCGATGGGACGGATTCCCGTGAATGTGTCGGTGAACGCCCGAGCCACGGTGACCGCCGGGTTGGCGAACGACGTCGAGGCGGTGAACCAGTACGCCGCGGCGATATAGGCGCCGACTGCCGCCGCCACCTGCCGCGGGGCGTGGCGGGTGAAGCCGCCGATGGTGACGAGCAGACCGGTCGTCGCGACCGCTTCGCTCAGCCATTGCCCGGCACCCGTGCGCACCTCGCTGCCGGGCTGCCACACCGGCAGGTCAAACATCAGGTGAGCCAGCAGCACGCCGGCGAGAGCGCCACCGACCTGCGCTGCGACGTAAGGAAGGATGCGCCCCGACGCGAACTCGCGGTTGAGTACGGCCGCGAGGGTGACCACCGGATTCAAGTGCGCCCGGGACACCGGCCCGAGGATCGTGATCAGGACGTACAGGCCCAATCCGGTGGCGAGGGCATTGGCGAGCAGGGCAACACCGGCATTGGCCGGGGAGAGCCGCTGCGCCATGATGCCGCTGCCGACCACGACGGCCAGGAGCGCCGCCGTGCCTACCGCCTCGGCGAGAACGGCGCGCCAGAGACCGGTCATGATCCTTGGGGCGAGGTCGCACCGATGCGGCGGACCGCGTGCGCGAATGCATCATGGTCGAGGGTCTCGACCGGCAGCCGTATCAACGCCAGGATGCGGGCATGCATGCGGTCGTACACCGTGTGGATCACCTGCCTGGCAGCGTCCGGATCGTGCTGGGCGGCGGGGTCGGGGGCACTCCAGTGCACGCGCGCGGGATGGTCCGGCCAGATCGGGCAAGGCTCGGCCGCGGCCTGATCGCACACCGTGACCACGAGATCCATGCGCGGCGCATCGGAGCCGGCGAACGCGTCCCACGACTTGCTGTGCGCGTCGGCGAGGAAAATGTCCTTCTCCCGCAGGAAGTCCACGACGTGGGGATTGACCGTGCCTCCGGGATGGCTGCCGGCACTGTAGGCGCGGAATCGGTCGGGTGCCAGGGTATCGAGCAACCGCTCGGCCAGGATGCTCCGCACCGAGTTGCCGGTGAGCAAGAGTACGTTCAGGGGGATTTGCATTCTGAGTGCATTCCGTTCAACGGCGGCACCCGCCGATCGCTAGTTCCAGAACGGCTTGGCGGCCTCGAAGCGCTTCCAGTCGCGCGCCAGTCGTCGCGCCAGCTGCTTCCGGCGCGCGTCCGCATAGGCGTGCCAGGCCGCGTCCAGGGATTCGCGCGTCCCCACCGGACCGGCGCGAGCGATCGGGTCGAGGAGCAGCTGCGCGGTATCGAGGTCGTGCATCGCACCCAGGGTCGACTGCACTTTCCCGAGCCGGCGCAGGAAGCGCTTGACTGCGCCCTTGGCGAACGGCCGGGCGGCGAACTCGGCGGCGTAGCGCAGCTTCTTCGCGTCGATGCGCAGGCGATGCAGATCGTCGGCCGGGAGCTCGGCGAGCTTGTCGCCTTGCCGGCGCACCTGCTTCAGGCGCTTGCCCAAGACCGTGCGGGCGAGCGACTTCGCGCTCTGCGCCGACGTGGCGTGCTGGAGGAACTCGCGCTGGTTCTCCAGCGCCCACAACGCGACCAGCAGGGCCTGGTGAAAGCGCTGCCCGGTCAGGGTGCTGCGCAACGCGTGATGCCTGGCGGTGCGCTCACGCATCAGAGCCTCGTCGCGTGCCTCGGAGGCGTCGCGTGTCCCCGAGTCGTCGCGTGCCCTGGAGTCGTCGCGTGCCC